>JBBJLY010000327.1:0-8321 GCA_037720695.1 Kofleriaceae bacterium
CTGGTCAAGAAGGACGACTACCAGCGCGCGTGCGACAAGTTCCAGCAGGCGATCGCGCTCGATCCCAGCGCGCCCGGCGTGATGCTGAACCTCGGGCTGTGCAACGAGAAGCTCGGCAAGCTGAAGACGTCGCTCAAGTGGTATCGCGACGCCCAGATCGCGGCGAGCAGCGCGAAGCTGTCGGACTACGAGGAGGCCGCGAAGGAGCGCACCGCGGATCTACTACCCCGCGTGCCCCACGTCCGGATCGAGCTCGCGGCCGCACCGGCGGACACCCAGGTCCGGATCGACGGCGAGCGAGTCGATCCCACCGACTACGGCAAGTTCGATCTCGATCCGGGCCACCACGCGCTCGAGGCAACCGCGGCCGGCAAGCGCACGTTCAAGCACGAGTTCGACATCAAGCAGAGCTCGCAGCAACCGATCGCGATCAGGTTCGAGGATGTCGTGACCACCACCGTCATCGTCGATCACGGGCGCACGCGCCGGATCGCGGGTTACGTCGTGAGCGGCGCCGGCGTCGCCGCGATCGCGGTCTCGGGGATCCTGGCGCGGAACACGAAGCAAGACTGGGACGCCGCCCCCGTGGGCGAAGACCAGGAGAACTACAACGCGCGGATGAATCGTGCGAGCGTCGTGTTCGCCGGTGGGCTCGTGCTGGTCGCTGGCGGCGTGGTGCTGTGGCTGACGGCGCCCCGGCCCGAACAGCGCCAGCAGTCGGCACTGGTGCCGGTGATCAGCCCCGACCAGCTCGGGTTCGCGTACAGCCGCGGCTTCTAACGCGACGCCGGCAGGTCGCTGATCGGGCGGATCGCATCGGGGCTACACTCGGTCAGCTCGGACCAGCTCGAAGCGTAGCCGAGACACTTCACGGTCTCCTTTGATGTGATTGCGTGGCAGCGTTCCGCGCTCAACGGATCGGCACCATACGGCTTCGACAGCGCAGGCTCGGCGGTCGCGAGCCGACGCGCGTTGGACGTGGCGCGGGCGCACGGATCTACATCTTGCGGCGCTTCGTTCTTGCACGCCAACGTGGCCATCGAGAGCAGCATCGAGAACATGACGGTTTTCATGCGCTCGCGAGATGCACGTCCCATGCGCGCCCGCTGCGGAGAATCCTTAGATCACGCGCCGCGGATGTGATTTGCGATCCGCATCGCGATCTCGAGCGCCTGCTCGTAGTTGAGGCGCGGATCGACGCGGCTCTTGTACGCGCGCTCGAGGTCCGCCTCGACCAGACCACGTGCACCACCGACACACTCGGTGACGTTCTCGCCGGTGAGCTCGACGTGCACGCCGCCGAGCCGCGAGCCGAGCCTGGTGTGAAGCTCGAAGCTCTGTTCGAGCTCGCTGATGATGCGATCGAAGCGCCGGGTCTTGATCCCGGACGGCGTGGTCTCGGTGTTGCCGTGCATCGGATCGCAGATCCACAGCACGGTGCGACCGGCAGCGCGCACCGCCTCGATCAATTCCGGCAGCCGTTCGGTGACGTTTCCCGCACCCATGCGATGGATCAGCGTGATGCGCCCCGGCTCGTGGTGCGGATCGAGCGTGTCGAGCAACCCGATCAGCCACTCGGTCGTCATCGCGGGACCGATCTTGATCCCGAGCGGGTTGCGGATGCCGCGATGAAACTCGACGTGGGCGCCATCGAGCTGCGCGGTGCGCATGCCGATCCACGGGAAGTGGGTCGACAGGTTGTACCAGCCCGCGCGCCGCGGAACCGTGCGGGTCTGCGCCTGCTCGTACGGCAGTGCCAGCGCCTCGTGGCTGGTGTAGACGTCGACCCGCCGGAGCACCTCGTTCTGCACGCCGGTGATCGCCGACACGAAGTCGAGGGACTCGCGGATCGCATCCACGATCTTCTGGTACTGGCCCGCGTTCGGCGTGCCTTTCGCGAACGACACGTCCCAGTACTCGGGATGGTGGAGGTCGGCGAAGCCGCCATCGGTCAGCGCGCGGATGAAGTTCAGCGTCAACGCAGCGCGCTCGTAGGCGCGCAGCATCAGCACGGGATCGGGCTCGCGATCCGCGGCCGAGAAGCCGTCGCGATTGATGATGTCGCCGCGATACGCGGGCAACGTGACATCGCCCCGGGTCTCGGCATCGACCGAGCGCGGCTTCGCATACTGGCCGGCGATGCGCCCGATCCGGATCACCGGCTTGCGCGTGCCATGGACGAGCACGAGGCTCATCTGGAGCAGGATCTTGAGCTTGGCCGCGATCGGTTCGGCGCGGCAGTCGTCGAAGCTCTCGGCGCAGTCGCCACCCTGCAGCACGAATGCATCGCCTGCCGCGGCGCGCGCGATCTCCTCGCGCAGGTTCTCGACCTCCCATGAGGTGACGAGCGGCGGCAGCCGGCCCATCTCGTCGATCACCTTGCCGAGCGCGACCGGATCGCCGTAGCTCACCTGCTGCATCGCCTTGTGGCGGGTCCAGCTGGCGGGTGACCAGGCGGTGTCCGCGTCGGTCATCGTCCCGAGTGTCATTCGCTGGGCTCCTTGTCGGTCGTCGAGGTCGAGGACGGCGTGCCGCACTGGACGGGGCGCTTGCCCGGATAGTCGAGGCGCTTGACCGCGCCGATCTTCGTCGGGTCGATGGTCGTGCCCTTGCGCTTGCGGAGCATGTCGGCCATCGCATCGCGGATGATCACGTCGGTCATCGTCACCGCGCCGTCGGGCAGCTTGAGGCGGCCGATCAGACCATCGCCACCGGACGCGAGGAAATCGCTCGTCACGAGCTTGTAGCTCGCGGCATCAGCCAGTGGCTTGCCGGCGACCGTGATCGCGACGTCGAGCTTGCTGCCGGTGCACGTGGCCTTTGCGGCGAGTCCGCCCCACGACAGGATCGCGCCGCCGCGTTGAAGATTTGTGGTCACCATCTTGCGCAGGTGCGCGCCCTTGAGATGGACGACCGCGAACCGGTTGTCGAACGGCATTGCCTCGAACAGCGTGCCGTACGTGAGGTCGCCGGCGGGCAGATCCGCACGCAGGCCACCGCCGTTGGTCACCGAGACCTGGGCCGCCGGTTGCGCGGCGAGCATGAGGTCGCAGAACCAGTTTCCCTCGACGGATTCCTCGCCGTACGACTTCGTGACCTTGCCGGCGAGCATGACGCCGAGCTTCTCGCTGCGCCGCGCGCCCGCCTTCGCGAGCGCTTCGTCGACGATCAATTGTACTGCGGGATCCGCGACCACCGGCCGACCCTCGTACGGGACAGGCTTGCAGCTCGCGACCGCCATCGGGTTGCCTTCGCCCTCGCCGGGACACAGGTACTGCGGCTTGTGCACCTTGACCGCGGTGACGTGACCGTCCGTCGCGATCCGGAGATCGATGCGGCCGAACGCGCGGCCCGACGAGTACGACTCGATCACCGCGATGTCCTTGATCCGATGCGCGATCGCGGCGTGCGTGTGACCCGCGACAATCGCGTCGATCGTGCCCTTGGGTAGATCGTTGATCATGTGGAACAGCTCCTCGTCCTGATCGCAGGACGAGATGTCGTTGGCATGATCCAGATCCTTGCACTTGCTGCCGATGTGCGCGGTCACGATGATCACCGCCGCACCTTGCTGTCGCAGCTGCTTTGCTTCATCGGCGATCGTGCCTGCCGGCGCCGCCATCTGCAGCCCGACGAAGTTCGCGGGCATCGTGGTGAATGGAGTCGACTCGGTGGACGCGCCGATCAGTCCGACCTTGATCCCCGCGACCTCGATCAGCGTCGAGGCGGGCATGTTCGGCCACTTGATCCGCGCGCCGCTCTGCTTGTCGAGCACGTTCGCGACCAGCAACGGAAACTTCGCCTGTTTCGCGCGTGCCTTGAGCGCACCGCGCGGGTCGTCCTCGACCGACGCCGCGGTGGCTGCCGGACCTTCCGGACCGTAGTCGAACTCGTGATTCCCAACTGCCGCCGCCGAGTAGCCGATGTGATTGTACGCGCGCACGACATCGGCGCCTTCGGACAGGTTCGACTCCAGCGTGCCCTGGAACATGTCGCCCGCGTCGACCAGCACCACGCCACCGCCGTCGGCGCGACGCGCCTCGCGGACATTCGTGACGTAGCCGGCGAACAGCGGCAAGCGCTCGAGTGCGCCGTGAAGGTCGTTGGTCCCGAGCAGGGTCAGCGTGACCGTGCCGGCCTTGTGCTGCGGCGGGATGCGCGGACCGGGATCCCGTCTGGGTGGCTGCGAGCAGGCGAGACTCGACGCCACCAGCGCGAGCACCCAGCGAGTCATCATCGCCGGACCATACATCGGATCACTCCGCGGCTTCAGCTTCGTCGGTCTCGAGCGCGCGTGACTGGGAGTCGAGCTCGCGATCTGGTGCCTCGACCGTGCGCGCGGAACCGGCGGCGACATCGAGTGCGAGCTCGACCGCGAACGAGCCATCGGCCGCGACCGTGACGAACGCGGTGCCGCCGCGCTGCAACGCACACGCGATCCGCTGGTCGGCCGCAACGACGCGAACTGCCGGCACGCATCGCACCTCCTGCGGTGCTCCGAGGTCGGCGAGCACCGCACGCACGTGGATCGCGATCGGCGCGCTGTGGACCAGCAGACCATCGATCTGCCATTCGCCCCGCGGGCCGAGCACGATCGGGAGCTCGACTCGATCGGGCAAAATGCCCCGACACCGCTTCGCATCAGGTAGGCAGATCACACGCAGCGCGAGACCGATGCGCGTGCGAAGTTGCTGCGCGATCGCGCGCTCCATCGGGGTCGCCGTCGATGCAGCGGGAGCTTTCCCACACGCAATTCCACAAACACCGAGCGCGAGCGCACGCCACACTTCGTACTGCTTAACATGGTGCACGAACGCGAGATCTTGTCCGACCACCCACCCGGACCGCTGAATAATCCGCGGTAGCATGCGTCCTGTTCACGTTCAGGAGGAACGATGCGATCTCAATTAATGAACTTGCTGATGTCGACGGGGCTCGTCACGGCCGCCCTCGTCGGTACCGTTTCGGTCTCGGATGCACAGCCGACCATGCGAGATCACCGCGGTCCTGGTGACCGCGTGGACGTCGGACCTCGCGAGGCACCACCACCGAATCGCGAAGAGCGCGTCACCCCGCGCCGCGGTTACAGCTGGGTCGCCGGCCACTGGGAGTGGCGACGCAACAGGTGGGAGTGGCGGGCCGGTCGGTTCGAGCGCGAGCAGCAAGGCAAGCGATGGCGCCGCGATCGGTGGGACAAGCGCGGCGACGTCTACGTCCGCGTCGATGGTGGCTGGGACGATGCGCCCGCGATCCCGGATCGCGCGCCGCCCGACCGCCGCCTGGAGAAGATCCAGCGCCGCCGTGGCTTCGTCTGGGTCACCGGTCGCTGGGACTGGCACAATGGCGACTGGCAGTGGTCCAACGGCCGCTGGGAGCGCGACCGCGAGCGCGAGCTGTGGGTCGACGGTCGCTGGGAGCAGCGCAATGGCCGCTGGGAGTGGATCGAAGGTCACTGGCGCGATCGCCCGGCCCCGCCGCAGTGGGACAACCGCGGCTGGAAGATGATCGCCGATCAGTCGGTGCGCGGCGGCCGTCGCAACGATGGCGTCGACACCGACCGGATCGATGTCAGCCAGAAGTGGGGCAAGCTCAACCGCATCACGTTCGTCGTGCTCGACAGCGATCTCGAGATGCTGGACATGACGGTCCAGTTCAATGGCGTCCCCGGTGTTCGCTCGGGACGCGTCTGGAAGCCCGAGACCAAGCACTACTTCCGCGAGGGCAGCCGCACGCGGGTGATCGATTTCCCGGATACCGAGACCGTGCGCTACATCGAGTTCCAGTATCGCAACACGCCGGGTGGTGGAAACGCGCGCGTCCAGCTGTGGGGCCAGCTCGGTCCTCGCGCCGCGGCACAGCCGACGCCGCCCCCGCCCCCTGGTCGCGTGCCGCCGCCGCCGCCGATGGCCGATGGCCCGACCAACCCGCCGCCCGCACCGCGTGAAGAACGCATCGAGTCCAGGAATGGGTTCGTGTGGGCGCGCGGTCACTACGAGTGGCAGCGTGGCCAGTACGAATGGATCCCGGGTCACTGGGAGCGTGCGCGCGCCAGCCTGACCTGGAACGACGCGCGATGGGAACGGCGCGGCAACGTCTGGGTGATGGTCCCCGGCGGCTGGCGCTAACCAGCGCCTCTCACAACCAAGGATCGATGGATTGACCGCCGCGCTCGCAAGGGTGCGGCGGTCGTCGTTTCGGCACGATCGGATCGGCCCGATCGCCCCCGGACCGTGTGTGCTAAAGCACAGTCCGAAGCCATGAAGACAAGCGCCGCGCTGGTGACCCTGGTCTCGTTGCTCGCGTTCGGCTGCAGTGCCTCCGCACCGTCGCCGGCCGCCGCTCCACCGCCACCCGAGCCGGCGCCCGCCGCCGATCCGACGGCGAAGCAAGCGCCGGCCAACGACAATGCGAAGCCGGCCGAGGATCCGTGGGCGCAGCCCGCGGGCAAGAAGGAGCCGATCCCGCGGCCGTTCCTGTGGTCGATCGAGAAGGCGGGACAGACGTCGTATGCGCTCGGTACGATCCACGTCGGCGTCGATGCGGAGCTCCGGCTGCCGCAGATCGTGTGGGACAAGCTCGACGCGGCCCGGACGTTCTCGATGGAGACCGATACCAGCACGGTCTCGATGACCGGGATGGGCTCACGCGACAAGGGCACCCTCGAGGCGGACCTCGGCCCCGTGTACTGGGAGAAGCTGAAGTCGATCCTCGGGCCACAGGTGGCCAGCGGCATCAACAAGATGAAGCCGATGATCGCGGCGACGTTGCTCTCGCTGCGCGGTCTACCGATGACGCCGCCGATGGACGGCGTGCTGCTCGGCCGCTCGCTCAATCACAAGAAGCCGATCGTCTACCTCGAGCTGGCGTCCAAGCAGGCCGCGATCCTCGAGAAGTACATGGACGTGAAGATGCTGAAGATGATGATCGACGACGGCGACAATGCGATCGCGCAGACCAAGCAGATGCTGGATGCGTACCTCGCGGGCGACGACGCGAAGATGATCGCGCTCAGCGACGAGCAGCGCGCGGACAGCCTCAAGGCTGGCTACACGGCGAAGGAGTACGACGCATTCATGTCGGACATCCTCTACAAGCGAAATGCCGACTGGATCCCGGCGATCGAGAAGCTGCATGCCGCCGGCGGCGGGTTCATCGCGGTCGGCGCGGCGCACCTGATCGGCAAGCGCAGCGTGCTCGAGCTGCTCCAGGCCAAGGGCTACAAGATCACGCGCGTCACGCCGTAACGCGGCGTGGCATCGGTTTCGTGAACGGGGTCCGCGGTTCGGTGTACTGTCGCGCGGCTGAAGGGGGCCCCGTCCAATGCGCTGTTTCATGCTCACCGCTTCGTTTGGTTTGCTCGTGGCCTGTGGTGGTGGGGATGATGGGGATGACGACACGCCGCCGGACTACACCAAGTACTCGCTGAACTGGGGACCGGTCACGGTCGCGCCCGCGCAGGAGGACACGCAGTGCGTGGATCTCCGGCTGTCCAACACCGAGGCGATCAAGGTGCACCAGATGCACAACATCCTCGGCCCCGGCTCGCACCACCTGATCGTCTACAAGAATGACGATCCGGCCGCGGTCGAGCGCACCACGCCCTACCACTGCGAGCCGTTCCGCGGCGCGCTGAATCTGTCGGGCATGGTCGCGCCCGTGATGATCACGCAGAAACCCGACGACGAGCTCACGCTCCCTGACGGCGTCGCATACACATTCGCGGCCAACCAGATGATCCGGCTCGAGAAGCACTTCATCAACACCACCGATGACCCGATCCAGGCGATGGCGACCTCGGAGTTCTACGCGGTCGCGCCGAGCGAGATCCGCGACGAGGCGAACATCCTGTTTATCGGCAGCCCGGACATCGACCTCGCTCCCGGTGAGACCGAGACACTCGATCAGTTCTTCACGCCGAGCCGCGCGCAACTCGATCTGACCGGCGCGAAGTTCTTCGCGATCACCGGCCACACGCACCAGTACGGCCGAGACATGCAGGTGCAGATCGCAGCCAGCGCCGGGGCCGCGAAGACCAGCGTCTACGCGCCGGTGCCGTTCCAGTGGGCCGAGCCCGAGACCCGGACCCATGCGCCCGAGTTCAAGATGCCCGAGGGCGCATCCAGCGGCTTTGGCTTCCAGTGCAAGTACACCAACACGAGCGGGGATAACGTCGGGTTCGGCGAGTCGGCCAACGCGGAGATGTGCTTCTTCTGGGCGTACTACTACCCGTCGAAGGGCTCGCACGTGTGCTTCCACTCCAACAATTTCGGAAATCTCGACATCTGTTGCCCGGATGCGGGCCCCACGCTGTGCAACCAGAT
>JBBJLY010000112.1:0-24570 GCA_037720695.1 Kofleriaceae bacterium
CCAGACGTTTCGGCCGCGGTCGGGGTCGAGGCGCTGCGCGTGCAGGTCGAGAAGAAGCGCGACTGGTTCGGGTTGAACGGAGACCTCAAGGTCGAGGCCGGTCGGCTCGAGCTCGCGGTGCTGCTCGACGCGGCGCGACGCCAGCAGCGCTTCGTGCGGGTCGACGACCGGCGGTGGGTCGAGCTGTCGGAGACCTTGCGCCACCGGCTGCAGGCGATCGCGGATCAGACGTTCGTCGGCAGCTCGCGGATCGAGCTGTCCCCGGGTGGCGTGCCGGCGATCGCCGCCCTGGCCGAGGCCGGCGCACAGGTCAAGACGGCGAACGAGTGGCAGCTGCTCGCCGAGCGGTTGGCCGCCTCGCGCACGTTGCGCCCGAAGGTCCCGGCGACGCTGGTCGCGACGCTGCGCGACTACCAGATCGAGGGCCACGCGTGGCTGTCGCGGATCGCGGCGTGGGGTGCCGGTGCGTGCCTCGCCGACGACATGGGGCTCGGCAAGACGGTGCAGGCGATCGCCGTGCTGCTCGATCGCTCGAAGCATGGTCCCGCCCTCGTGCTCGCGCCGACGTCGGTCGCGTTCAACTGGGTGCAGGAGCTGCAACGGTTCGCGCCGTCGCTCAACCCCGTGCTGTTCGCCGAGGCGCCGGATCGCGAGCATTGCCTCGCCGGCCTGCGCAAGAAGGACGTGCTGATCGTCAGCTACGGCCTGCTCGTGCGCGATGCCGAGCGGCTGGCGAAGCGGCCGTTCGCGACGCTGGTCGTCGACGAGGCGCAGGCGCTGAAGAATGCCACCACGCGGCGGGCCAAGGCCGCGCGCATGCTCGACGCCGGATTCCGGATCGCGCTGACCGGGACGCCGCTCGAGAATCACCTCGGCGATCTGTGGAGCCTGTTCTCCGTCGTGTTCCCCGGCCTGCTCGGCAGCTGGGAGCAATTTCGCGATCGGTTCGCGATCCCGATCGAGAAGGGCAAGGATCCGGCGGCACGGGCCGCGCTGTCGCGCGTGTTGCGGCCGTTCCTGCTGCGCCGCACCAAGCAGGAGGTGGCGCGCGAGCTGCCGTCGCGGACCGAGATCACGGTGCCGGTCGCGTTGTCACACGACGAGTGGGCGATGTACGAGGACGCGCGACTCGCCGCCGTCGTCGAGCTGTCGAGCCAGGGCAAGCAGCTGCGCGATCAGCAGCGCCGGTTCCAGGTGCTCGCCGCGCTGACCCGGTTGCGCCTGCTCGCCTCGCATCCGCGGCTCTACGATCCGAAGTCCGCGGTCGGCTCGTCGAAGATGCGCCGCCTGCTCGAGCTGCTGGAGGAGCTGCGCAGCGAGGGTCACCGCGCGCTCGTGTTCAGCCAGTTCACGTCGCACCTCGCGCTCGTCCGCCAGGAGCTCGAGGAAGCGGGCTACCGGCTGCGCTATCTCGACGGCAGCACCCCTGCGAAGCAGCGCCGCAAGCTGATCGCCGAGTTCCAGGACGGCGATGCCGACGTGTTCCTGATCTCGCTCAAGGCCGGCGGCACCGGCCTCAACCTGACGGCCGCCGACTACGTGATCCACCTCGATCCGTGGTGGAACCCCGCCGTCGAGGATCAGGCGACCGACCGCGCGCACCGGATCGGCCAGACCAAGCCGGTCACGGTGTATCGCCTGGTCTCGCACGGCACGATCGAGGACCAGATCATGGCGCTGCACGCCGACAAGCGCGCGCTGGTCTCCGGGATCCTCGAGGGCACCGACGTCGCCGCGCGGCTGACGACCAAGGATTTGCTGACCCTGCTCCAGGCCAGCCCCGAGGTCGCCGATGAATGAGCCGCTCGAACGCGCCCGCGATGCCGCGTCGGATGGGGACCGACTCGCGGCGCTGCTCGACGCGTGGGCCGAGCGTCCGCTCGACGAGCTGGTGCCGCTGATCGAGCGCGCCGCGCAGCGGATCGCGAGCACGCCGGCCGTCGCCGCCCGGCACGCGCGCAAGGCCGACGACGAGCACGCCGAGTGGATGGCCACCGCGGAGCGCGGCGATCCCGCGGACCTCGACTGGCTGCTCGCCCACCTGGTGACCGCGCATGGCCTGATGGCGCGCGAACGGATCAAGCAGCTGGTGACCTGGCCCGCCGATCCGCGGTTCGCACCGGCGCTGCTCGGGATCGCGCGCGCGAAGCCGCTGTCGACGCACCGCCCGTTCTGGACGATGGTGTTGCAGCTCGTGAATCGCAACGCGCATCACCGCCTCGGTCCGCTGATCGAGCCGCTGCTCGCGCGCAAACGCGTCACCACGTTCGACACCCACCTGCACGATCGGCTGGCGCGACTGGTTCGCCGGGTGCAGACCATGTCGCGCCTCGAGCCGACCGCACAGGAGCTCGCGGTGCTCGCCGCGCTCACGGCGAGCCTCGACCGCGCGGCCGCCGGGTCGCCGCGCAAACGGCCGACGACTTCCTGCGCGAGATCTGGGAGACACCCGGCGACGACGGCTTGCGCGAGGTGTTCGCCGACTGGTTGATGGTGCGCGACGATCCCCGCGGCGAGCTGATCGCGCTCCAGCTCGCGCGCCATCGCGGGACGCTCGACATGGCGGGCGCCCGTCGCGAGCGCACGTTGCTGGCGGACCATGCGCGGAGCTGGATGGGCTCGCTCGCTCCGGCGGTCCACGCGACGAAGTTCAAGTTCGAGCGCGGCTTCCTGAGCGCGTGCGCGATCGTGTGGAAGCGACTGTCGCCCGCGCTGATGCAGGACGCCGCGTGGGCGACCGTGCGCGAGTTCGAGATCACCAACGAGGCCCGAACGCCATGCGCCCCGTGGCTCGCGCACATGCGAGCCCTCGGGGCGCAACGTCGCCTGCAACTGTTCAAGTAGTCTTGCGAGCGACCGTGACGTTCGAGAACCGGACCTGCGTCGGCAGCTCGGCCGACACGTCGAGCCGCGCGACCGTGCCCTCGATCGTGACCTTGCACTGCAAGGCGCCGCGGCATGCCGCCTCGAGGATCGCGAACTGACCGGGCGCGAGCTCGACCCGGGGCAACCAGCCGCGCTGCGCCGGCCGCATCACCGGAAACGCGACGACGTGACACTCGGCGGCGGTCGCGCACAGCTGCGGGATCCGCGTGACCTCCCAGCGCACGACCTGCCCCTGCCACCGCTTCTGGACCTCGGTGAAGGTCCCGCGACGTTCGGCATCGTCGAGCTCGCGCGCGAGATCCTGTTGGGTCGACGGGAGCAGCGGCGCGAGGGCCGCCTGGGTAGGCGGTGAAGGGGGTGGGGTGCGGCGATCTTCCGCGCTACACGCGGCGATCACGATCAGGAGCAGTGCGCGGGTCATGGGATGACTTTCAGGGGTTGCCCGAGTGGGGCGACGCCAGGTACGGGAACGTGCCGGTGAACGCCTTGTCGTTCGCGTTGACGCCATCGCCGATCGGGCTGCCGTTGTTGCAAGCGACGGTCAGCAGCGTGTCGGTGACGTCGTCGGTCAGCGCGCGGCCATTCGGGAAGTGCGACTGCGCGTTGGTCTGGCCCGCGGAGATGTTGATGCGTAGCAGATCGGCGGGCGTCGTCCCGGCGGGGCCGAGCAACCCGACGATGTCCGTGCGACCACCCGCCGGCGTGTCGGCACAGCCCGCATCGAGCACCAGGTTCAATAGCTTCGGGACCTCGGGATCGAGGATGTACGCGCCGAAGTTCGCGACGTCGTTGTGCGGCTCGCTGCGGTTGTACTTGTCCTTGTCCTTGAGCGGGATGATGACCTCGTTGACCAGCGGCCAGCCGAGACGCGAGACCTGGATCATGCGGCCGTAGTCATCCTCGTTGCGGCTCTTGCGCAGGATCCGGATCTGCGGCCGCGCGGAGGTCGCGTGGATGCCGACGACGGACGTCTTGTCGGCGCTGCCGGCGGGCGGGCGAGCACCACCTTTGGCGACCTCGCCGATCGGCACCTCGAGCACGAGCGACATCACGTTGACGCCGTCGGTGGTCGGTGCGCCGCCCACACCGAGCAGGTCAAACACGTGGAGATCGACGAAGAACGGCTCGTCGCGCGGGCCCGCGAAGGAGGTGACACCACCGGCGGCCTGGACGGCCTGCAGGGCAACCCCCTCGTAGTTCGGGAACGAGCGCTTGCCAACGTTCCACGGCGCGACCGGCGCCTTGTCGAGCACGCGCGTCTTCTGCCCGGTCTTCTCGTTGATGCGCTCGAGCCGGTAGGTCTGCATGACATTGAGGTTCTCGCTCCACAGCGACTCGACCGGTCCGACGTTGTAGAGGAACGTGTTGCCGTTCTTGACCTGCGTGTCGAACGTGTAGCGATACGTGATGTCGTCCTTGGCATCCCCGTCGTTATCGATGTGGATCTCGTAGCGCGCGTCGTCGGCGAACTTGTAGAAGTTCGGACCCGACTGCGGCAGCAGCAGCGGGACGTAGTTCGCGACGATCACGAGCCGGTCGGGGTTGGACGGGCTGATGAACGAGTAGACGTCGGTGTTGTCGACGAACTGGTCCTCGGCGATGTCGGGAGCCTCGCGGTGACTGGAGGCGTCGACGCGGTCGCTCAGCAGGAGCCCCGCGCCCGCCGTGGCGAGCGAGAGGCCGGCGATGGTTGGAATGAGCTTGTTCATGACTGCGGTCCTTACTCGGCGCGGAAGATGGTGCCGGCTTCGGAGTCGACGACGGCCATGACGGCGGTGTCGCGCGACGTGCGAATGCCTGCGGGATCGATCATGTCGGGGGCGGCGATCTGCTGGGTCTCGCCGGTCTTGGTGTGGACGGCAGTGAGCTGGGCGTTGCCGTCGGCGTCGCGGGTCGGCATCACGGCGGTGCCGCCGATCGAGACCAGCGACACGCCACCGGGCGAGCCCATGCGGAGGCCACTCGCGACCTCGTTCGCGGCGCTGCCGTCGGCCGGGATCGCGAACAGCACGCCCTCGCCGGCACCGCCGTGCGCGCGGTTGTCCATCACCCACGACACGCCTTCGCTGTCGATGTGCATGCCGGTCGGCGACACCAGCGGCGCACCGACGTAGACCTCGCGGGCGGCCCCACCGTCGATCGGGATCGCGAACACCGCGGGCGCCCACGCGCCGGTCCGGCCGGTCGCATAGATCGTCTTGCAGTCGGGGCCCATCGCGAGGCCACCCGGCCGCTCGATGCCTGTCACCGCGAGCGGGGCCACGGCGCCACCACCGACCGGCATCGCGAGGATCGATCCCGCCTCGCTGCCCATGTCCGCGATGTAGAGCGTCGCGCCATCGCACGACAGCACGAGGCCGACCGGCATCTCGAGCGGGTCGGCGACGGCGAGCGCCTGCGCGGTGCTCCCCGGTGCCGACGCGGTGGCGAAGATCGCCGGCGAACGCTCCTCGTCTGCGGTGTACGCGGCGAAGTAGAACGTGTTTCCGTCGAGGCTGGCGACGGCGTCGGTTGGAGACACGAAGCCTCCGGACGCGACCTTGGTGATCGAGGTTGGCGGGGTGAACGGAATCCCATCGTCAGACGAGCACCCGGCCGCCACGAGGGGCGCGGTCAGTGCTGTCAGCAGGCGTTTGGCCATCTCCTAGGCCCTCCCTTGGCTGTGTGAGCAGACGTACGGGCCGGGCATGAAACCGGATCGGAGAAACTTCACGTGAGCTGCGGCGCTGACCGCAGGCTCTCGGAGGCGCTACGACCGGAGCGACATCTGTTGAACGGTCTGGGACACATTCGGCTCACTCAGGCCTCTGCATCCTCACCGTCGGGGCAGGCGACGCGCGGAACCCCTATCAAGGTTCCGGAAAGGCTCGATTTGGCAGAATGACGAACAGCTAGCGGAATTAGCGCTTGCGGCTCGCTGCAACAGCAGCCGACCACACCGACCGGGAGATCAGTTCCGCCATAGGGCCCGGACTTTGGCTCCTGCGGACTTTTCGGTCCACTGCCTGTGCCTCCAAGGCAGAGACCATCGTCGCCTCGAATGGGGGTTTGCGAACGCACATCTTGAGTCCGGACACCCATCGGTCCTCAGCTTCATACGCTGTGGCTGGTGTCCAGATCGCGCACAAGGACAGGTCGCTTGTGCACGCAACCAAGCTGAGCTCCACACCAAAGCCAACGACACCCAGCCCATAGATCGCTTGAACGAGGTGTTCGTTTTGCAGCAGATTCTCCTCTCGCAAGTACAACCTTGGTTCCGCCCACAGGTAGTCCTCTACGAAGGTCCACTGGAGCCGCCCTGCGTGCCCGCAGTGAGCGACGAAGTCCCTGAATTGCTCGAACGCCTTACTGAACTCCGGTTCGATCTCGGGCATTTCTCACTGTCTCAGTCCTTCTTGAAGAACGGAACGATTCCACTTTGAAATCACGGGTTAAACCGCACCTCCATGTGGCAACCAGCTCGCTGCCATTCAGCGGTTGGTTAATCGAGAAGCACCCGAAGGTTCACGATGCAAGCTCTGCCAGGACCGCCTTGATCGCTTCGACTATGTGCACGGTGTCGTCGAAGTTTCGCTGTGCAATCTCAACTCCAACATCACCTGCCGAACATCCGATCCTCTCGCGGCGAACGATCATCACATCCAGCAGCTCAGTAAGCTGGCCGATCGTTGGAACAAGCGTAGGTGACAGGTGAATCCCACCCTCGTGCGGTGACACCAACGCGCCACTCGCATCGATGATGAATCCTCGAGCCACAAGTTCCCGGCATAGCAGATCACCGATAGCTACCGTCATGGTCCCACCGCCTCGCACGGACAATACAGGAGGCGGCACACGCAGTGGGTTCATCAACTCCCCTGGCCTCACAACTTCGGGCTGCGCGCGATCGACGAGGTGCAGCCTTTGAATGCGTGAGGCGGCGGAAGGCTGGAAGGGATCGGATCGAACGAACCTTCACGCGCCCGGTCGAATCACGCGTGCCACGAGCCGCTTCACGTCCTATCCTGGCCCCGCGCGGGCCGTGGGCTTGCCCGCCGCGGATAGGGTCCGGATCGTGGAGCTCGAAGATCTGGTTGAAGTGCCGCCAGTGCTGCGTGGGATGCGGCGGTATGCGCTCGATGGCGCACTGTTGCTGTTCGACCGCCGCACCGGCATGACCGCGCTGTGCGACGGCGAGGAGACCCGGCACCTGTGCCGTCGGGTCCCGCGCGTCGTGCAGTTCGCGATCACCAACGCGTGCAACCTGGCGTGCAGCTTCTGCTCGCGAGACACCGACGAGGCATCGGCGTGGACGCTCGGCACCGCGCTCGCGATGCTGCGCGACCTATCTCGTGCGGGCACGCTCGAGGTCGCATTCGGCGGCGGCGAGCCGTTCGTGTTCCGCGGCTTCCCGCAGCTCCTGCATCGCTTGCGCGACGAGACCGAGCTTGCGGTCAGTGTGACCACGAACGGCACCCGGCTCGACGACGCGATGCTCGACGCGATCGCCGGTGCGTACGCGCAGCTCCGCGTGTCGCTCTATGACGAGACCGAGTGGCGGACGACGCTGGCTCGCCTGGTCGCGCGTCGCGCTGCGTTCGGCGTCAACTACCTGGTCACCCCGGCGCGGTTGCCGCAGCTCGAGGACACGGTCGCGGCGCTGGTCGCGCTCGGCTGCCCGGACGTCTTGCTGCTCGCGTACAACGGCGACGATCCGGCGCTGCATCTCGATCGTGTTGCGTGGGCCGACACCGCCGCACGGATCGCCCGGCTCGCGCGCGTGTTCCCCGGCGTCGCGCTCAAGCTCGACATCTGCTGGGGCGATCGGCTCGCCGGCGTGCCGCAGCTGTTCGGCGTCGAGCCCTGCCGCGCGGGTGCCGACTTCGTGGTGATCACGAGTGACGGCAAGCTGCGGCCGTGCAGCTTCCACCAGCTCGCGATCCCGGTCGCGACCGCGGACGACGTGCTGCGAGTGTGGCGCGAGATGCGTGAGCCCTTCGCCTCCCCTGCCGCGCGCCCCGGCTGCGCGCGCAGTCCCGACTTTGGCTATGGACGGCTGGCCCGGCGCCTGCCGCTGGTGACGTCATGAGGATTCGCCTGTACCGCGCGTTCGCGAGCAACAACAGCGGCAGCTACACCCTGGTCGGCGCGTTCCGCGACCCGGCGATCGCCGAGGACGCCGCCGCCGAGCTGGCCGCGATGTGCGCCGCGCACAGCGCTTGGTACGAGGCCGACTCGAACGCGAGCGGGCTCGAAGCCTCTCCGCTGCGCGCATTCGCGACCCAGCACGCGCTGCTCGGCGTCCCCGACGAGGCGTGGGATCACTGGCCGGAGCACGGCGCACCGCCGACGGTCATCCACCTCGGCCATCAGGTGCTGGTCTACGCGCCGTACACCGTCACCATGCCCCGCGCGCTCGGCGAGTACCTCTACAAGCGCGGCGGCCGGGTCTCGCTCGAGCTCGATCACAGCCACGACGAGCTCGCCTGCGAATTCACGTTCTGGATCCCCGACGCCCGCTACAACGATCCCGCCACGCACGAGCGGATCGCCGCCCTGCGCGCTCCGATCGATGCCGCCCTGCCCGCCCTCGTCGAGCGATCACCACACGACAAGCGCCCGGCCATCGCACCGGCGTGGCACCGCGGCCACTTCCAGTCGCACCACCTCTCGGTCGCGTTCAGCGATCCGGGCGAAGGCATCCTCGCGGTGCGCGAGCTCGCGCGCGCCGCCGGCATCGCCACCACGATCCGGATCTACGAGATCCACGACCCGGATCCGTTCGCGACGCTGCGCGGCGACGGCCGCCACGAGCCCGGCCACCACCGGGTGACGCTGTGGACCGCCGGCCCCGATCGAGTCGCGGTGATGAAGGTCGTGCGCGACCTCACCGGCGTCGGGCTCGCCGAGGCCCGCGCGCTGGTCGACGAGCTCCCGCAGGAGCTGCTGGCAAACGTCTCGCAGCCCGTCGCCGACCAGGCCGCACGCTCGCTGGTGGAGGCAGGCGCGACGGCCGAGGCGTATCAGGTCACCAGGCGCGGGTGAGCCCTCATCCAGGGCAGAGCGCTGCGAGGTGCTCGAGATCTGGATATCCTTTGACGAGGGGCTCCAGAAAGCTAGCCCGATATGCACGCTCGAAGCCTTCCCACTCATTGCCGGCGAGGAAACCAGGCACGTTGTGGACAGCGTCGAGGATCGCCTCGGCGCAAGCCGATACTCGCGCGTCCCCCGATGAAGGTCGCACTCGGCAAGTCCTCCTTATCCACGCTCTCGCTCGCGACGAAGTCGACCTCGCGCTTCGCGCGGAGCTGCGCCGTACCGAGTCGGCTGGCCGTCCTCGTCGACTTCAAAGCACGGCTTTGGGAACTGCCCACTCTCACCTTGCTCTCCAGCGGCAACATCGCCGCGTAGATGATCGCGAAGCGGGATCGGCTGACCCGCCTCTTTGACGACGTCCGCGTGCAGCTCGACGACAATGACAACGACGCGCAATCCGCGGCTCCGTCGGGGCCGTAAGAAACATTACGGCGCAGCCGCGTCGCGCAACGAGTCGTGGCCACGTTGTACACTGTGCTCGAGACGGCAAAGATCCGCGCTATCGACCGGTCTGCCTAAGTAGACGCGCGATAACGGCACCGACCTAGCAGGCTGAGAAACCGTAGTTAGGTTTCGAGTCTCAGCCCCCGACTCGGGGATGCGAGGCCCAGAGTCCGGGTCGAGAGGGGACGTCGGCCCGTCGGTTCTATGCGGGGCTCGGGAGCAGCTTGCAGATGCGGAGCAGGTTGTAGGCCGCTGCGACGATCGTTGCGGCGAGTTGCGTGCGGCGTCTGCCTTTGTAGCGTAAGTCCTCGCGACACCCCGTCGTGACGGCCTGACTGAGACGTAGTAGGCGCCGCGCTACGAAGCGGCGGCGACCGGGCTCCTGGCGGCCGCGAACTCCCACGGCATCAGCGCCACGCCACGATCCGCGGCGGTGAGCGCCGCGTGCAGGTAGGCAGCCGGGTCGATGCCGTGGAGCTTCGCCGTCTCGAGGATGGTGTACAGCGTGGCCGCGACCTCGGTGCCACGACGCGACTTCGAGCCGTAGTGATTCTTGCGGCCCACGACGGGGCCGCGGATCGCGCGCTCGGTGGCATTGTTGTCGAGCGGCACGCGGACGTCGTCGACGAAGCGGGTCTGCCGATCCCAGTTCGCGATCGCGTACGCGGCCGCCTTGCCGATGGAGAGCGAGGTGAGCGTGGCCAGTTCCCAAAGCCATGCCTTGAAATCGACGAGGATGGCAGTCGACTCGGTACGGCGCAGCTCCGCGCGAAGCACGGCGTCGTCTTCAGCGCGACCGTCGATCGCGTAGAGCGCACCGATCCACGCGGGCGCGCGGTTGGCCTCGGGATGATCGGGTTTGGCCTCTTCGAACTTTCGGAAAACGTGCGCCCAACAACCGGCGAGCTTGACGCCCGGGCTCGCGCGAGCACCGGCGCCGTGCGTCGCGAGTGCGTCGCAGACGATCGTGCCGTGATAGTCGCCGACGAGGTCGGTGAAGGTCGCGGCGCTCTTGTCGTCGCGGATCCGATGGACAACGACGCCGGGCGCGGTCAGGCACCACATCTGCCATGGCTTGGAGCCCGCGGTCTCAAGCCGCGGCCAGCCTGTCTGATCCAGCCCGATCACCGGCCGCTGAAGCACGTATTCCGCCAGCGCCGCGTCGACGCGTTTGAGCCTGTGTGCGAGCGCGTTGGCGAGATCCCACAGCGTCTGCGAGGTCACGACCAAGCCGTGACGTCCAAGGATCCGGCACTGGCGCTCGAGCGGGATGTGATCGAGCCACTTGTCGAGTGCGACCTTGATCGCGAACGCGAGCGAGTACCGGCTGCCGGGTGTCGCGCGCTCGGGGCCGAGCGCGGTCTCGACACAGCTGCCGCAGCGACACACGTACTTCTGCTGCTTGACCTTGACCAACTCGTAGCGGACCTCGATCACATCGATCAGCTCCGACTCCTCGAACTGGCCGATCATCGGGGCCAGCTCGCCGCCGCAACTCGGGCAGGCACGGTCGGCGTCATCGAGCGTGAATACCTGCTCGATCACGGGCAGGAGCGGCTGGGGCGTCGGCCCGCGGGTCGCTCGCTCGGCGCGCTTCTTTCGCTCGCGCTCATCGGCGCGCTTCTTCTGCTCGGCCTCGGCCCGGCCACCGCATCGGTCGCGGCGTTCGCTTTCGCCTGCAACGCCTCGAGCATCTTGAGAGTGAGGTGCAGATCGCCGGGCTTGCCGCGAAGCCGCTCGATCTCCCGGCTCTTCGCTGCGATCACGTCGAGCAACTGCTGGATCTGTGCCTGCTGAGCCTGGGCGATCCGCCGCAGCTCCTCGATGTCCTGCCGTACGCGCTGCATGAGCCCCGTGCTTCTCGCTTCGTCGACGTTCGTGCACGGTGGCGCGCATGCCAGAGCCCACGAGTCCAGCGAGCGTCGAGCAGCGTAAGAGGAGCCGGCCGGTGGTTCGGCTCGCGCGGCTCGCGCGGCTCGTGCCCACGCCGGCGGCAGCGTTGATGGCGAGTCGCGATGGAGAGATCGTGATCGAGCTCAGTGGCACACGGATGATTGTCGGGCGCGGCGCCGATCTGGCGACCGTGGTGACGGTGCTCGCGATGCTCGGGGGCCGCCCGTGATTCCGAGCGGCGTCGAGGTCTTCGTCGGGCTCGATCTGATCGATCTCCGGTGGGGTTTCAATCGACTGACGGGGATTGTCACGGAGCAGTTCGGTCGCGACGCGCGCAGCGGCGCGTTGTTCGTGTTCTTCGGCAAGCGGCGCGAAGCGCTGAAGGTCCTGTTCTTCGATGGCTCCGGGGTCTGCTTGTTCTACAAGCGGCTGGACAAGGGGACGTTCCGGATCCCGAGCGCTCCGGAGGGGACGACGATCGTCGCCATCGAAGAGCGCGCACTCGATGACCTGCTCGATGGCATCGACCTCGCGCCGTTGCAGCCGGCTCGCCGTCGCGCGACGACTCACTGACTTCTTGATCGACGGGACTCGACAGCGCGATCACGGTCGCGTAGGAAAGATCTGTGGCCGACGTCAGCGTCTTGATGAGCGATGCCGCGACTCGGCGCATCGCCGAGCTCGAGGACAAGCTCGCCGAGGTCACCGTCGAGCGCGACCATCTGCGACTCGCTTACGATCGACTCAAAGCCGACGTCGAGCTGATGCGGCGACGGCTGTTCGATGCGAAAGCGGAGCGCCTGGACACGGCACAGCTTGAGCTGGAGTTCGCGCACAAGGTCGCCGCTCTTGACGCGATGAATCGCGAGCTCGGCCTGCCACCATCGCCGCCGCCACCGAGCGGTGACGGGCGTACGCGCGAGCACGGTAACAAGAGCCACAAGCCGTCCGGTCGGCGCGACCTGCGTGAAGTCGACCTGCCCGAAGAGCGAATCGAGATCCTTGATCCTTCACGCGAGGGTGTCGAGACCCAGATCGGCTGGGAAGAGAGCTCGCGAATCTCGTGGCGGCGCGGTGGCTACGTACGCGTGATCATCGCGCGTGCCAAGTACCTCGACCTCGGAGAGGGCGAGGCATCGTCGTCGATCGCGACGGCGCCCTTGCCCGAGCAGATCCTGCCGCGCTCGATCGCGACGCCGGCGATGCTCGCGCACGTCGTCACCGACAAGTTCTGCTGGGGAATCCCGTTTCATCGTCAGGCGGATCGCGCGGCGGGAACCGGCATGTCGCTCGATCGCAGCCTGATGTGTCGCTGGGCCGAGCACCTCGGTGGCACCGTCGGCGCGACGATCGTGACGGCGATGCGCGACGATGCGATGCGCACAGCGTTCTGCATCGCCACCGATGCCACCGGCATCCTCGTCCAGCCGATTCCGGGCGGCGATCACCTGCGCCGCGGTTGCACCCACGCCCACTTCCTCGTCCAGATCGCGGATCGCGACCACGTCTTCTTCGAGTTCCTCGCGCGCGAGACCTCGGCGGCCATCGGCGAGTTGTTCCGTGGCTTCACGGGCTACGTCCAGGCCGATGCCAAGAGCGTTTACGACTTGCTGTATCGGCCACCCGACCAGCGGCCGCTGCCCGAGGACGATACTCCACCGGATCTCGCCGAGCGTGTCGAGGTCGGCTGCTGGAGTCATCTTCGGCGAAAATTCTGGGAAGCCGCGATCACGACGAAGGATCCCGTCGCGCGCGAGGCGGTCTTGCGCGTAAAACGGATCTTCGACCTCGAGCGCAGCTGGCGACGAAAACCACACGCCGAGATCAGGTCGTTGCGCGAGCTGCACCTGCAGCCGCACGTCGACGCGTTCTTCGCCTGGGCTCGTCCCGAGCTCGCGAAGCTCGACGGTCGGCGCGGCATGCTCGCCTCGGCGCTCGGCTACGCGACCCGTCACCAAGTCGCGTTCACGCGATTCCTTGAGGATGGTCGCCTCGAGCTGACCAACAATCGTTCCGAGCGCGAGCTTCGCCGCGTGGCCACCGGGCGCAAGGCCTGGCTTTTCGTCGGCAGCGACGACCACGGGCAGGCCGCTGGCAACCTCATGACGCTGATCGCCTCGGCCCGTCTTCACGCCCTCGATCCGTAAGTCCTCGCGGCGCCACGTCGTGAAAGTGCTCCGAGAATGTGGCAGGCGCGGGGTGGGGCGGATCGCCTATCGCTTGCGGCGTCGCTGCTTGCGCGTACCGAGGGGAAGCGCGCGCATCGGCTTCTGTGGCGGGGGAGCAGGCCGAGAGGTCATAAGCGTGGCGAAGAATGCGCTCTCGTCACCGTTGTGGACGTAGAGATAGGCGTGGAGCTCGCCGTTCTCGGTCAGGGCTGCCCAGCCTCGGCCGCAGATCGGATGCTCTTCGTCGAAGCCTTCCCAGGAAAACTCGACGGCAGGCTGACCATCGATCGTCGTCGGCCGATAGTCGATATCGGCACTGACGCAGCCGAACTCGACGCGCCCATGCTGATCGGAGCCGAACTCGAAGTGCGCCGTTCGGACCATGTCGAGGTAATCGTGGCTCCACCGCGCGGCCTCGGTAATCCGCCAGCATCCGACCAGGGGAGATGCTGCCTTGCTCTTCACGGGGCGAACTCCCACGGCATCAGCGCGACGCCGCGATCAGCAGCGGTGATCGCCGCGTGAAGGTACGCAGCCGGATCCACGCCGTGGAGCTTCGCAGTCTCAAGCACGGTGTACAGCGTGGCGGCGACCTCGGTGCCGCGCCGCGACTTGGAGCCGTAGTGATTCTTGCGGCCGACCACGGGGCCGCGAATCGCGCGCTCGGTCGCGTTGTTGTCGAGCGGAACGCGCGCGTCGTCGACGAAGCGGGTCAGCCGATCCCAGTTCGCGATCGCATACGCGGCGGCCTTGCCGATCGAGAGCGAGGTGAGCGTTGCGAGCTCCCACAGCCAGGTTTTGAACTCGACGAGCACGGCGGTCGCTTCGGTGCGGCGCAGTTCCGCGCGCAGCGCCGCATCTTCGCCGGCGCGATCGTCGATCTCGTAGAGCGCGCCGATCCACGCGAGCGCACGCTCGGCCTCGGGGTGATCGGGCTTGGCCTCTTCGAACTTTCGGAACACGTGCGCCCAGCACCCGGCGAGTATGACGCCCGGGCTGGCGCGTGCACCGGCGCCGTGAGTCGCGAGCGCATCGCAGACGATCGTGCCCGAGTAGTTGCCAACGAGATCGGTGAACGTCGCGGCGCTCTTGTCGTCGCGGATGCGGTGCACGACGACGCCGGGCGCGGTCAGACACCACATCTGCCACGGCTTCGACCCGGCGGTCTCCAGCCGCGGCCAGCCGGTCTGGTCGAGGCCGACCACGGGACGCTGCAGGACATAGGCTGCGAGCGCCGCGTCGACGCGCTTGAGTCGGTGCGCGAGCGCATTCGCCAGGTCCCACAGCGTCTGCGATGTCACCACGAGGCCGTGGCGCCCGAGAATCCGGCACTGGCGCTCGAGCGGGATGTGATCGAGCCACTTGTCGAGCACGACCTTGATCGCGAACGCGAGCGAGTACCGGCTGCCCGGGGTGGCGCGCTCGGGTCCGAGCGCGGTCTCGACGCAACTGCCGCAGCGACACACGTACTTCTGCTGCTTGACCTGGACGAGCTCGTAACGGACCTCGATGACGTCGATCAGCTCGGATTCCTCGAACTGACCGACCATCGCGCGCAGCTCGCCGCCGCAGCTCGGGCAGGCACGGTCGGCGTCGTCGAGCGTGAAGACCTGCTCGATCACCGGCAGCAGTGGCTGCGGTGTCGGGCCCGACGTCGAGCGCTCAGCCTGCTTCTTTCGCTCGCGCTCCGCGGCGCACTGCTTCTGCTCGGCCTCGGCTCGGGCCACCGCGTCGGTCGCCGCCTTGGCCTTCGCCTGCAACGCCTCGAGCATCTTCAGCGTGAGCTGCATGTCGCCGGGCTTGCCGCGAAGCCGCTCGATCTCTCGGCTCTTGGCGGCAATCACGTCGAGCAGCTGCTGGATCTGCGCCTGCTGGGCCTGGGCGATCCGACGCAGCTCCTCGATGTCCTGCTCGCGATCGAGATCGAGCGCCACGTCTTCTATTGATCACATCGGGCGATCCGAAACAAGCGGTTTCCGCTCAAGAGCGATCGGCGACAGCGTTTGCTTGCCGACGAGAGTGCACCCTTCGACGAACAACGCGAGCTCGCTCGCGGTGAGCCGCACGACGTGACCGTCATCGCGCCAGAGCTTGGCGAACGTGCCCTGCTCGAGTCTCTTCTGGAAGATGCAGAGGCCGGTGCCGTCCCACAGCAACACCTTGCACAGCTTGCGCGACTGATTCACGAACAAGAACAGCTCGCCGCTCAGCGGATCGCGCTTCAAGCTGGTCTGCACCAGACCATATAATCCGTCGTACCCCTTTCGCAGATCGACGGGGGCTGGGAACGCGAACACACGCACCGCGCGGCTCGTCCCGAGGATCACGCGATGCCCCGCAGGATCGTGATCGCGTCAGCGATCGCGACTCCCTCGATCCGCAACCCGGTCGGCGACACCAGCGTCACCGTCCCGAGCGGCGGAGCATCGATCACGTCGACCGGGCGCATCTCGACGACTACGTCGGCGCTCGGCGCGGCCCAGCGCTGCAGCGTCGCCGCCGGAACGCCAACCTCGCGGGCAAGCTCCGACCACCAGTCGCCGCGGTCGCGACGGGCCCGAACCCACGCGGTGATCCGCTGACGCAGCAACGCAGGAAACCGCTTGCCACGGCCTCGCACGGTGAGCCGCGCCACGCGGCGATTCAGATCTTGCGCTTCTCGGTCCGACATCGAACCGGGCACCGCATCACGCGCCGCGGGCTACGTCACGACGGGGCGCCGCGAGGACTTACGTTACTCTCGTCCCGAGGGTCACGCGATGCCTCTCAAGATTGCGATCGCGTCGGCGATCGCGATCCCCTCGATCCGCAAACCGATCGGCGACACCAGCGTCACGGTGCCGAACGGAGGTGCGTCGATCACGTCGACGGGCCGCGTCTCGACGTTCCCGTCGGTGCGCGGCCGCAATCCCCTCCATGCCACCGCAGGCCAAGAACTCGACGCGGTCGCGACGCGCAAATGCCGCAGGATGAGAACTACATCCTCACGTGAGGATGGACCCACTAGCTCGGGCACAGAGCAGCCAGTTCATCAAGTTCCGGATACCTCGCAACGAGCGGCTCCAGATACAGAGCTCGAAATTCGCGTTCGAACACTTCTCCACCTCTCCCCTGGAGAAACGACGGCAAATTGTGAATCGCATCGAGTATCGCTTCAGCCAGGCGTGGATCGTCGCGCTGACAGGCATACCGAGCAAGCATAATCGCGTGCCCGATAAACTCCAGGTATGCATTCAGTTGAGGCGTCATATTGGCCTCCTATAGCAGCTGGTGAGCAACTATTTTCCCTTATCGCTCTATTTTTACGTCTCTTAGCGGCACCGTTGGATGGGAACCGATAGGCCTGACCACTATCGCATCGATGTGCGTGCGTCCGAGTTCACGTGCGGCGGTGGATCGCCGAACTCCGTCCGCGATTTGAAACTGCCCGTTCCGCATAGGTTCGACTCTAATCGGGCCAGCTGTACCACTGGCTATCTCGGCTCTCGCACGTGCATATCGGGCGTCGTCAAGCACCGAGGTCTTGGTAGAGCGCAAACTGTCCAGCGGGACTCTCAAAACGCCGCCGCCTGGACCAGAGAGGAACGTGGGCTCCGCACCTCCAGGGCCCCCGGGACCCCCAACCGAACTGGACATGCCCCTCATCGGGAGCGTAGGCGCTGATGAATCCGCCGATAGAGGGTCGATAGAACAAGACTGTCCTTGCGCATAATCTATCAGCAGGTTTAGTCCGAGAATCGCTACGCCTGCGGCGCGGCCGTGTGGAGTAAGAGACACCCCTAACTGCACATAGTCGATCATCTCGTTTCCGACGGTCTTTATGATCTGAGTCGCGCGCTCGGCTGACTGCGCACGGGGCTCGATGTCCGCACGTACCGCCGCAACATAGGGGGGCTCGTATGGATTCTCCGGCGGCGGACTCGGCCGGTCTGGGTGGTTCGGCTGCCGCCCTGAAGGATCGCGCCGTGAGTACGGATCCGCATAGACGAATCCGTAGGTGACTCCGAGACGCGGGTCAGCGATGACGGCTAACGGATTCTCTAAGGGCAGCTTGTCTCGCGAGAGCCACAGGCCAATCTTGGGGTCATATGCCCGGCCACCAGCAACAACGAGTTCATCGGACCTTAGCCCGTGGAAGCCCTCAGTCCAGTTGCCGGTCGAAGCACCGGCTCGACGCTGACCGTACGGGGAGAACTCTTCTTGGCGCGTAACCTCTCCCAGATCATTGCTCACGGCCGCTACAGTCTGCTGGATGGTGCGATGCGCAAACTCCATCCGCCCGAGCGTGTGCTCCGCCAGCACCGAGCCGTTCGCTACGACGGAATTCGTCCAGTTTCCAGACGACATGTCCTTGCGCGCCCACGTCCCTACATGCAGAGCATCAGCAGTAGTCGCCGCCGCCCCCGGCTTCACAACGCGCGATATCTGACCAGAAGGGGTGTAGAAGTATTCGGTCGTTTCGCCCCCGTTAATAGCGGTGCGCGCGTAGCGTCCCAAGGCGTCCCAGCGATGAGTCGAGCTGTAGCCGCCATCGTATGGATGGTCGAACCCGAGGTCGCTTACATTGCCGGCGGCATCATAGGTTACAGAGAGCTGGGTCGGATAGTCATTGGTTCTAGGATCAAGTCGGCGCGCTACCAGCTTGTCGGCCGCGTACTCGTCCTCCGTTGTATCTGCCCATCTTGTTTGTTCCTCATTGTACCCGCGCAGTCGACCTCCGACATCGTACTTGTATTCCGCATCCAGCACTGCGTTCACATCCTGACGCACCAACCTCCCAAGTGAGTCATAAGCCATCGTCGTCACGTCGGGTGACTGACGTGGAATGAGCCCCGGGCGGAGACCACGCTTGGTAAGCGACACGACCTGCGAGGCGCGACTATAGCTGACCTCGTCGTTGACTAAGTCGCCGCTCCCCACGAGTACATTCGCTGACGACACGGAAGTCCGCCGTCCGCGATTATCGTACGTGAAGCCCTCCTCCAGACCAAACTGGCTCGTGACGACGCTAACTTGGCCGTCATCTTCATACAAATACGATGCAATTGTACGATTCGACACGTGCTCGGCGACACGAGCCAAGGAGTCATCAAGATTGTACGTGTAGTTCACCCGGTACGTGTTGGGATACTCGACCGATGCAAGGCGAGCACCTACGTCGTAATTGAGCTTGACGAGGCCGGAGTGCATTCCATTCGTGGTTCGGATCGATGCCAGCGCCATCTCAGGGGTGTACGTGTACGCGTTGTTGGTGCCGTCGGCAGTCTCTGATTCGAGCATGCCAAATTGGGTGGGGGCGTTCACGCCGGAGTACGTCAGAGCCGCGCCCACACGGCGAACGTTTGCCGGCTCACTACTGCTAAGGCTCCCTGTCAGACGACCGGCCACGTCGTAGGTGGAGTTTACGATCACTCCTCGTGCGTCAATCGATTGAGTGACTTGGCCGCGAGCGTTATGCTGATAGGCGGTCGAGGAGAGGTCCGGGGCTCGCACAATAAGCGGCCACCCGAGGAGGTTCCGCTCGTACCGGATCATGAGGCCGTTCGGGTCGAGGATCGAGCTAACGCTGCCATCTGCGCGATAGGTAACCAGCGTCTTGGCGGTTCCGGAGCGCATCACGGATACGACGCGACCATGGGAATCCAGTGTATACGCGGTAGATCTACCGAGTTCGTCGATGTTGTTGACGAGCAAGCCATTGACTGTCGCGCCGAGAAACGTCTGGCTCGTGGTTCTACTGACAGTCGATGCGGTTGCCTCTCCGCTTGCGAGGGGGTGCGTCATGGTCTCGATCGCCCCACGCACGTAGTCATGCGAGTAGTGCCAAAAATGACCGATTCCCGACGAAGAGGAGTTGAATGCCGCTTCCGTCTGTCTATTCGCGCCTTGTTGCGTTATCGCGTAACCGTACGCATCGTAAGCAGTGGTATAGACGCGAAAATTGTTCGGCTGTTCCTCGACGCGAAGCTGGACCGGATTTCCGAAGCCGTCGCTGTACTCTACCGTACGCGCATTGCCACGCGCAGTCATTACCACTTGCAGCGGGTAGGCGAGGTCATTGTATGCAAACTCCTTTAACAGCGTTTTGCTGTAGATACCCCCCGTCAGTGCCGACGTGTAGGAAGCGGTAATACGTCCATGCTCGTCAACATGAGCGCGTGTACAACGCCAACTGGTGCCAGAATACTGCGGTCCGCATTCATCAAGAGCCGCGCCCGTGAGCGCATGGAAGCTTCGATGGACAGTTCCTCCGGGCGACACTGTTCGAACGCGAAATCTGCGATGCGTGGTGTCGTATGCGTGAGTGGCCACTTGGCCCAGCTCATCGGACTCTGTAATTACGTTGCCGACGCCGTCATATTGAGAAGACGTAGACACATAGACGTTAGTGATGCGCTCCCGCTCGCGCTTTGTGAGCATCCCCCGCGAGGGCACGGTCGCGTAAGCACCGTCATAGTGGAATCGCGTACGCGACAGGGCCTCACCGTTACTCCCCTCACCACCTTCGCTGCTTACCAGGTTGAGCACATGGTTGCTGTCAACGCGAGTCACATACGTCCGCGTGTAAAGGATGTCATCGTGCGGCGTTACCGGGCTTCCCCAAACGCGCCAGGCGATGGGGTTTCCGTACGAGTCGTGGGTTTCGTAGGTTGTCTTCTGCCCCGATGTCAGGTCGCTTGTCTGATCGAGTCTCGGCCAGAAACAGTAGTCGGCGCTGCCAGAGCAGGCGCCTAGCTGTTGCAATGAGCGGACGTATTTGACGTTGCTCGGAACACTCGCGGCCTGATTGTTCCGAGTCTCCTGCGCCTTGACGAGTCCTGCCATCCATATCGAGGTTTCGAAGTCCGTCGTGGTGGTAGTCGCGAATGCGTCGCCTACGGCAACGACTCGCGCGAAGCTCGTGAATTCTCGCTCGTTGCGATCGAACGTCATTCCTGTGTACTGATATGTGGTGGAGCTTGTCGTAAGGCGTGACGACTCTCCGGCGTAGAGTGGTGCACGGCTCCGTACCGCGGAGGAAACGACGTGAAGAGGATAGGGCGCCGTGCCGTTCACGCTTGTGTAGTTCAGGTTTGCTGACGAATTATCGCTCACCGCCCGCACCCTAATCAGTCGCCGAGGGGCACGATACGGCTGAAAGCGGGCCATCAACGTCCTGGGAACAGCGCCTGGAATCAGGCTGCTGATGAAATCAGGAAGACCGTCTCCGTCCATGTCGGCAAACTGGGACACGTTGACAACTCGCGACTGCACGCCGCTTGGAGCCGATACCTCGACCATTCGCGAAAGCGCAGCCGGGTAATACGATTGTTGCGGTCCCGTATCGTCGAGGCGAACCGCGTAAGAGAAGGCCGTTTGGTCCCAAACGCCGCCGCCCAAGTTCATGCGCACCGCTATCGAAGGCAAGGGAGTTGGATTGATCGTCACAGCATCTGGTAGCCCGTCCCCATTGACATCAACCAAGTCTTGGAGCGCTCGATAGTCGCCTCCACCTTGGTTCCCGGTACCGACGAAACCAGGTCCTTGCGCTAGCGGGCGCAGCGGGCTGAACATAGGATCGTCAGACTCGATGTGAGTGTGGCCAAAAGCGACGTGCACAGTCGACGGGTCACCAGATGGAGTGGCAAGAAAATCTGGAAGGCCGTCGCCATTGATGTCGCGCAACTCAGCCAACAGGCGCCTATTGGGTCCGGGACCTGGCATGCTCTGACTGAATCGTAAGCAGGAAAGGATTGCGATGGGGACACCTGGGAGGCAGGTTGGGGCTGATACCGTTACGAGCTCACGATCAAATCCGAGGCCTGGCCCTTTGTTCCAGCGGATGAGCATCGCGTTTCCGCTGACCGACACTGAATCGACTAACCCATCGGCGTTGAGATCTTGGAGATCGGTTGTCGTACTCGTGTAATTGGCGGTGACAGTGTCGCGCCTGAGGAATCCACCGCTGGGGAGAGTCGTGGAATATGTGCGGCAGCTGTCGAACCCGGTGCCGGTTCCAGGACAGTAGAGAAGCATCCCGGCCTTGATGTATACGATGTCTGGATAGCCATTCCCGTCGATGTCCAAGAAGTCTTGTGTCGTCAAGGAGTCGCCCAACGATCGCACAGTGTCGGTGCTTGTAGACTTGAGTGCGCACGTATCTGGTAGTGGAAGGTTAGGCGCAGTGATCGCGGCCCATTGCTGACGAGCCAGACGACCGGGGGTATTGATGTACGCAATTGGCGCACCGCAGTTCACTTCAAGCATATCCGGTCGGGCATCGCTATTCAGATCGACGAAAACGCGCGTGACCTTGGATACAGTTTCAGTGGAGCTAGCGATATACGTATCGGTAACGCTTAGTTCGGTTGGCGGGGCTGGATTAGGATCTAGAATGTATTCAAAGTGCCTGACGAACTCCCCGCTGGCCGTCGTCGCGTTGTAGTCGAAGTTGATTAGTGGAAGGCTACCGGGCTTGATACCGATCAGGTGAAACTGCCGGTCGAGTCCGACCGGGGACGAGTAGGTGAGTTGATATACCTTCGTCGTTGACGTGCCTGCCGGAACTTGGGCCGGACTCCCAACGGTTGAGTGGGAGCTCGCTTCGATGGTGATCGCTGCAAGTCGCTGAGTTCCGAATCTGCGCTCGTACCCTGACCGGTATGAGAAGGGAACGTCCGCAGAGGGTCCCCAGTGAGATTGCCATGCAAAGCTCACGCGGTAGCTAGGTGCTAGGGCAGCTGCTGTATTTCCGTTGTAAAGGATCTGAATGAGACGCGCGGTGTTCGCCGTATCTATACCGTAGGTGTACTCTGCGAAGTTTGTGCTAGTATCGAATATCCTTGTAACTAACCAGGCTGCGGTCCCTGCTTCGCCCAGTCCTAGGTCCATCCCGTTTCGGGCAAACGCCGTGTTTCCGAGCTCATAGCGAACACCACTGGGCGTTAGGATTCGCCAGGTATTGTTTTTGAATAGGTAGCGATTAAAACTGCGTTCCGACCTTTCCCGATACACGATCCAGCCGTCGAGGTTAGTGGCAGTCCGCGCCAGCTCGACGGTCTGCTGGCCATTCCGGTAGCGATACGTGTCCTCGAAGAGATACGGAATTCCCGGCGCGCGGTCGCGATCGGAGCGCTCGATCATCGGAACGGTGAGCTCCCAGCCGTGGCCGTACTCCGTCAGAGCACCGCCGGAGGTGTACTGGAGCTCGACGGCGGGCGTGACGCCGCGGCCAGTTGGCAACTCTACGGGAAACGTGTAGCTGGCCTGGCCGGACGACTCACCGGTCGCAAGCGAAGTCGAGAGACGCTGAATGAAGTTCTTTCCCTCCTGGAGCTCCCTTGATTTGAAGGGGATCGTGGGTTGCGCCGTCGCTGTGCTCCCGCACAGCACGAGAGTTGCCATCACTATGATTAGCCTATCGACCATAAACACCTCCACAGTTGTTCTGATGCTCTAGCAAAGAGCGCGTCTTGCCCTCCATGTGACCTCGCTGAATTAGCGATAGCCTGCGGCTTTGATGCTAGACGACGCGCCGCGTGCCGGATTGACGAGAGCTTCTGGGGCCGGAGAGCCGGCCTCGAGCAGGGCCGATATACGCGCGAAGCCCCATCTGCCAGCCGCGCATATTCTCAGCTTGCCCGTGCCGTTAGGCTCGGCTTGGCGTTCACGTCGGCTTTGAGCCGACGCCACGTTGCCTTTGAAAGCACCTCTGTCAGCTCCACCAACAAACTTCTCATCAGCCGTCAACACGAGCCTTGGACGAACTCTTGACTCCTTTACGTTGCCAGATGACGGGCAGCGACGTCAAGGCGATGTGCGTCTGGCCGTCGGCGTCGGCGTCGATGGTGCGTCGCGCTCGGATTCGACGAGGCATGCACTTCCCGTCGACAGCGCGACACGCATCCTCGCATCGGTGAGTTGCGGGATCTCTCGATACCTCGAGTTCGATACTCCCGCGAGCAGGCGTTTTTCTGGTCGTCCCCAGGAACATCTCGGCTGATCGGCGTAGGTCCGGCGATGTCGCAGCTGGAAGCTGCGCGGCTGAAGACGACCTGATTTACGCCTTGGACTCCGGCCACATCGCAGCGCCATGCACCCTCGAGGAGCCGTGCCCACTCGGCCGCGCCGTTGCGGTTGCGAATGACGATGCTACGGCGTCGACGATTCGCATGCTCCCCGGCACATACAAGGTCGCCCTCACCGGCATTCGAAATGACGTGAAGATTGTCGCCACGGAAGCCGTTCTCGTCGGTCCAGTGACCAGCCCGGCCCAGGAAATTTTTAACCTCAACTCCGGTACTGTCGAAATTCGGGGCCTCACGATGGACCTGACCAGAGGCCCAGCCTCCTGCACAGGAGACAACCTTACTCTTCGCGACCTCGTGCTCATCACCGACGCCCCGGCCAATCGGTTTCGCACCGCAAGCTGCAATGTGACGCTGCGCGGCGCCAAGGTGGTCAACGCAAGCTTTGATATCGAAGGAGAAATGACGTTCGACGCAGACCGAATCCACGCTCGAGCGACCTTGCCTCCAGGTGCGAGACCGCATGCGATTTCGGCATCGAATGCGGGCTCTCGCGTCCGCATTACGAATTCAATCTTCGACAACTACGGGTTGGAGACGTGGGTAGGAACTGAGGTCCCAAGCGACCAGTTCGATTTGAAGATCGCGTTTAGCACCTTCCACAACGCAGTTATCACCTGTCAAGGCGATCAGTTTTCGCCGGGTAACATCGAGAATTCGATTTTCGTGAATAGCAGCTTGGATCGAAAGGGAGCCACGGATCCGATCTGCACGTTTCTCGGGAAACTTGGTCAAGAACTCGTCGGGTCTCGGCGGACTTCCTGGCAACACAATCGCGGATCCGTTGCTTGCGAATCCCGCGGTGGGCGATTTCCGATTGACCGCTGGAAGCCCGGCGATCGATGCCGCCATCACGGGAATGCTACCTACCGATCACGACTTCTTCGGCGTCAACCGACCAGCAGGCGCGGCTCCAGACATCGGGGCTCACGAGTCCAAGCCGTAGATTCCAGTTTCCGCGTCAGTTCGCCTGGGAACGCCATTCGGCTCATCCGGCTTTCAGGTGGGTCGTCGGATAGAGATCTAGTCCACCACAT
>JBBJLY010000113.1:0-24546 GCA_037720695.1 Kofleriaceae bacterium
CTCGACGCGCTCGCGACCCAGATCCCCAAGCAGCGCATCCTCCAGGCCGAGCGCACGGCGCAGGTGATCGGCGACGAGACGTTCAACAAGTTCCCGCTCCAGCCCGGCGTCGAGCCGGTCGTGCGTGACAACGTCGAGCTGATCCTGAACCGCACCTGGCGCCCCGGCATGGCGATCACGGGCGCGGATGGCTGGCCGCCGATCGGCAACGCCGGCAACGTGCTGCGCCCGTCGACCAAGCTGAAGCTCTCGATCCGGATCCCGCCACGCGTCGATCCGGAGGTCGCGCAAGCCGCGGTCAAGACCGCGCTCGAGAAGGATCCGCCGTACGGCGCGAAGGTCACGTTCGAAGGCGGCACCGCGAGCGCCGGCTGGGACGCGCCCGAGATGGCGCCGTGGCTCGAGGCCGCGCTCGACAGCGCGTCGCAGCGTCACTTCGGCAAGCCGTCGATGTACATGGGCGAAGGCGGGACCATCCCGTTCATGCACATGCTCGGCGAGAAGTTCCCGAAGGCGCAGTTCTGCATCACGGGCGTGCTCGGCCCGGCGTCCAACGCGCACGGCCCGAACGAGTTCCTGCACCTGCCGACGGCGAAGCGGCTCACGCTGTGCGTCGCCGACGTGCTCGCCGAGCACGCGAAGCAGTAGCAAGAGCGCGGCTAGCAGGCGCTCATCGACTGTTAGAACGCGGGCTTGACCGCGTGCACGAGGTCGCCGCGCGACACGATCGGCGAGATCTTCGAGCGCGCGAGAAACGGCGCCGGATCGACGAACAGGGTCTCCTCGCCGGCGCGATCCGGATCCTTGGGCAGCTCGAGCGCGAAGTGCAGGTGCGGCGCGTTTGCGGCGACGCCCGTCGAGCCCAGCGTGCCGAGGAACTGACCGGCGTAGACCGTATCGCCGGGCTCGAGCGCGTTGTCGACCGAGTCGAGATGCATGTACGCGGTGGTCGATCCGTCCTCGTGGCGAAGCTTGACGTAGCGACCGCTCATGCCGTCGCCACCGTCGCGGCGAAGCTCGACCCGGACCACGACGCCGGTCGCGACGGCGATGATGCCGCGCCCGCGCGGGCCGTGCAGATCGACGCCGCAGTGACCGCGCCCGCATTCGGTTCGCTCGATCCCCTGGCGCTCCGCGCCGAACCCGCCCTGGCTGGTGATCGGCAGCAGTCCGTCGACGCCGGAGATCGGGTGCAGCCAGCCGCGCAGCGTGTAGAACGCCTCGTCGAGCGGGACGCCACTCGCGTGGTCGGGCACCGCGTGTTGATCCGAGATGGCGGTCACCGTGCGTTCGCGGGTCGGTGGTGTGAGCTCCTTCACCACGGTCCGCGCGGGGACCGTGAGTGGCTCGCGCTGGATGACCTCGGGATCGGGCACGGCACTGGCGACGGGCTGCGTGCTCACGGCCCACGTCCACTGCGTGATCGCGATGACGACGAGAGCGGCACTCGCCGCCGCGCCCGCGCCGATCAGCCAGTGCTTGTGGCGCGACGGCGGTGGCGGCGCGAGGAACACCGGATCGGCGAGCGTGGGCAGCAGGCGAGCCTCGCGACACTCGCGGTGCCAGAGCTCGACGTCACCCGAGGCCGTGATGAACGGGCGTCCCTCGTGAAGCCGGACGACCCGGGCGCAACGAGGACACACTGCGGTAGCCATGGAGCCGGAACGTTAGCGCAGCACGCGATCACCGGCCCGCCCCCGGCCGATCATTCGACAGCCCCTATATCCTCAGAATCCCTACGTTGTGATCCCTGTGATCACGCCTTCTTCTTGATGATGACGAGGTGGTGAGAGAGCTTCTTGTCCGGGTAGCCGAACCGGAACGGCAGCACGCGCTTGGGCTGCGCCTTCCACTCCTGCCGCCACGCAGCCGCGACGCCGCGGCCCGCTTCCATGTGGGACTCGAGGAAGCTGCCGTAGGTCTCGTAGGTGAACCCGGCCGATTTGCCGTGCTTCGGCGGGATCCCGGTCGCGTCGGACACCATCCAAACCGCGTGCTGGGTCAGGTAGCTGCGGATCGACGAGAAGCTGTCCCACGACAGCAGGTAGCTCGCGGCCTTCGTCATCGCGGCGACCGAGCCCTTGCTCTCGAGGTGCTTCTTGACCCGCGGGTCCTTGTTGAGGTGGAGGTCGTCGAGGTTGACCTGGATGTGGCGAAACACCTGGATCCGGCCGCCCGGCTTCCGGTACTGGACCTCGGCGTTGGCGAACAGCCGGTTGCGCTCCGCATTCTTGCGATTGCTGCGGACGTCGACTGGCGGTGCGGCGGCGACCGCGGCGTCGTCGAGGTAGTGGATCGTGCCTGCTTCGTCGAGCTTGAAGTAGCGCAAGCCGACGAGCTCGTAGCCGTGGATGTGCAGTGCGGACAGCCCGAACACGAGCTGGGTCGGCAGCGAGCCCTGCCGCATCGCATCGATCAGGTTCATCGTGTTCGAGAAGCTCATCAGGTAGATGAAGTGCAGCTCGTCGCGGATCGTCGCGAGCGCGGCCGTCAGCTCCCTGGTCATGCCCTTCGCGGTCAGCGCCTCGAGCGTGCGCGGATCGCCGGCGGGCTCGAGCGACATCGTCGTGATCTCGTCGGCGTCGGGATAGACCGTGAGCGCGGTCGACAGGTCCCCGCCTGCGAACGGATAGACGACCTTTTTCGGGATGTCTCGCGGCACCTTGTCCGCGAAGAACGGCTGCGCGCGCGACAACCAGCGCTTGCGGTAGCGCTCCTGGACCTCCTTCACGCCCTTGCAATGCTTCGCGTGAACCGCGGCCGGGATGCCCGGCGGGACGGTGCCCTCGCTACACGCGCCGACCACGGACAGCGCCTTGCCCATCGCCGTGAAGTCATGGCCCTCGGGGACCTCGCTCGGCGTCGGCGGAGGCTTGACCGGATTGGCCACCGGCTTGGGTGCCGGCGCGGGTACCGAGCTGGGCGCGGCATGACCGAGGGCAGACCACACCACGACGACGAGACCGAGGGCACGCATGGGGACGCATCATGCAACGAACGGCCAGGACGTGCCATTCCTCGGCCGGCCTCGGCCTCCTTGGGCCAGGGTCAAGGAAGTGGGGTGTCGCTGCGGACGAGCCGCACGACGGTGTCGGCGGTGCCGCGCCGGATCGTCAATGCAACGTCGCGCGCGAGCGCCGCACGGACCGGGGCCTGAGCGGTCACCAGCCGGCCATCGATCGCCACGATCAGATCGCCCGACACCAGGCCGAGCATCGCGAGTGGCGCGCCGATCCTGTACCCGACGAGCACGCCGTTCGCGACGACCGGGGCGAGCGGGAGCTCGCGCCCGAGCTCGCTGTGCGGCGGCAGGCGGAACGCCGCGGCCTTGCACTCGACGACCGGCGGCACGAGCGTGGCGGGACAGCGGATCGTGAACGGCGGCTCCGGCGCGCGCTCGCGCGCGAGCACCGACTGCACGGCGAGGCCGAGGTCCCCCGCGCGCACGTTCGCGAGTGTCGCGACGACCTGGGTGCCGGTGCGCGCGATCGCGACGTGCGAGAACGGTGCGGTCGCGGGATCGATCGCCATCCGCTTCACGTAGGCGTGGGCAGCGGCCTCGAGCTCGGTCGCCGCGGCGGGGGTGTCGCGATCGATCGCGAGCCAGGCCTCGAACGGCGCTGGCTGCGCGGTCGCGAGCAGCTTGCCGCCTGCTAGCTGTGCCGCGATCGCGATCGGCGCGCGCCCGAGATACGGCCGAGCCCGCGCGAACCGCGGATCGTCCGCGACGCTGGTCGCGCCGGCGCGGAGGACTCCGTCGCCGAGCGTCGCGACCCAGATCTTGTCGTCGAGCTGACTGAGTGCCGGACAGCGCACCGGCGTCCGCGTCGCGAGCGCGATCGTGAACGCGCGGTCGCTGCCGATGCCGATCGCGACGTGCTCGCCCGCGAGCGCGGCATCGATGACGCAGCCGAGCGCGGTTGGCAGCTCGGGACGGAGCGCGTCGACCAGCGGACGGATCTGTGGGTGCGCGAGGGCACGCCCGTCGGCGGCGATCACCAGGCTCGCGGTCGCCGGGATCCGGGCCAGCACGCGGTCGCGATCTGGTGCCGGCGGGCTGCCGCACGCGACCACCGCGAGACCCGCCGCGAACGCTGCGCGATGCGAAGCCATCGTCGGAGACCAGGATCGCACGATTTCGCCGAGGCGACAGGTAGCGTCGTCTCGCAGGCGACAGCCTCGTGCAAGTCGGCGCGATCACGTGGTCTCGGAGTGGCGCGCTGGATGCTCTTGGTCAGGGGATGGGTGGAACGTTTGCCGATCGTGATCGCTCGCTCGAGTCGACGCGCGAGGACATGCAGGTCCAGCCGGCCGTCGGCAAGCGGACGCTGACCGAGAACGAGCCGGCCCAGCGGACCGGACCGCAGGTGCAGGCGAACCAGACCGGCGCGACGCCGTTCGAGAGCCCGCGCACGGTCGAGCTGCTCGGGGGCCCGCCGAGTCCGGACTTCACGTGGGCGTTGTCGCACGACCGCGGCCCGATCAAGTTCAAGGGCTCGATCAAGCTCGATCCGATCGACAATGGCCTGGTTCAGCTCAAGGACGATCGCAACAAGCTGCAGCTGGCGCCGGTGTCCGTACAGATGGAGAAGGGCAAGGCGGACATCGGGATCGCGCTGCTCAAGGAGTCGTTCTATCTCGGCGAGCCGCCGTGGCCGTTTCAGGGGATCCGTCCGGAGATCCAGACCAAGGTGCTCGACGCGAAGCTGTCGGAGGATCCTTCCAAGCTGAAGCTGTTGTCGATCGCGTTCGTCGTGAAGGGTGTGCTCGCCGACGAGTCGCTGGTGCCCGAGCCGTTTCGCGGTCGCTACAAGATCGCGGTCGACTTCAGCGTCGAGCACGCCGTGACGGTGACCGATCTCTCGCTGCTCTCGAAGCTCGGCAGCCTGGTCGACGACGCGCTCGCGAAGGGCGCCGAGCTGCTCAAGTGGGAAGATCAGCTGAAGAGCGCGAGCAAGCTGGTCGACGACATCAAGGCCCGCACCACGGTGCTCGACGACCTGGTGAAGCGGAGCAAGGTCGTCAACGGGCGGCTGGTGCGCCCCGCTGGCTACCAGCAGGCCGCGACCGAGCTCAAGCAGCTGACGAGCATGCTGCTGCAGGAAGAGTCGAAGGTGAGGCTCGCCGAGAAGGTGCTGCCCGGGCTGCACAAGGCGTTCAGCGCGATGCACGACAAGTGGCTCTCGGCGCTGTCGAAGATGTCGCCGCTGCTCGCGCGGTTTCGTGGCGAGCTGGTCGAGAAGATCTGTACGCGCCTGGTCGCGGTGTTCGGATCGAAGCTCGTGACCCGGCTGCACCCGTTCCTGCTGATCGCGGGCGCGGTGCTCGATCTCATGTACATCGTGAAGTTCTTGATCGACTGGAAGCGCGGCAAGCTGAAGTACGTCGGCGGCGACGGTGACTACGAGCCGAGCCTGCTGGACTGGGAATCAGCGCCAGATGGCAAAGGCGGCGGCACCGGCACGAGCGAGACCGCACCGACCGAGGTCAGCCCCAACCGTCAGAAGCTCGCGGCGCTGGGTGGCCCGCGCGCGCGCCTCGCGGACGTGCTGCTCCGCGAGGGCCTCGACAAGACGATGGAGCCCCGTCACTTCGATCGCCTGCTCGCGATCCTGCAGAGCCACGACATCACGCCCGACGATGTCGACGCGATCATCACCAGGCTGACGGTGGGGATGGCTGCCGACGCGGCGCTCGACGCGCTCGACGCCTACCTCCGCGAGACCAAGCCCCCGAGCACGACCTCGAAGTCGAAGACCCCGACGGAGACCTACGGCGACCGCGAGCGCAACGGTCAGGGCAAGGGCAAGGTCAAGGGAACCGGTGATGGTGGCGGTGGTGGCAGCAAGCAGCGCAAGATCGGCGGCGGGTATCTCGGCGCCGACGACGGCGGCGTGTTCGCGCCGACCTCGGTCGGTGGCCTCGACCTCAAGGTCAGCTACGGGACCTACGCGGTGTACCTGCCGAAGGACGGCGCGGCGATCCGCGTGCCGGGCACGTATCGCAAGCGCAACGACGGCAGCTACGAGTTCGTCCCGCGAGAGCCCGGCGTGCGCGTCGTCTACAACCGCAAGGGCGAGAAGATCGGCGAGGTCCTCGTCAAGCCGCGCTACGTGATGTGACCGTGCGTGATCGCTCACCTGCGTGGCGAGCAGCGGTTTTCCGGGAGCTTGGTAAGCTGGGGCATGGCGACGACGCTGATGACCGACGCGCGCATCCGCGAGATCTTGACGGGCTCGCCCACGATCGCGGTCCTCGGGATCCATCGCACGCCCGAGAAAGCAGCGTTCTACGTCCCGGAGTACCTGCACGACGAGGGCTACCGGATCCTCGGCGTGAACCCGGTGTTCGTCGGCGAATCGCTGTTCGACACGCCGGTCCGCGCGACCCTCGCGGAGCTCGGCGAGGCGGTCGATCTGGTCGACGTGTTTCGCCGCGGTGAGCAGATCCCGGCCCACGTCGAGGACATCCTGGCGATGAAGCCGCGGCCCAAGGTCGTGTGGTTCCAGCTCGGGATCAAGAACGAGGACGCGGCGAAGATCCTCGAGAGCGCGGGCATCGTGGTCGTCCAGAATCGCTGCACGCTCGCCGATCATCAGCGGCTCTCGCTGGGCGCCCCCGCTCGCGTGTAGCGTCTGCGCGCGTCCCGATCTGGCACGGGGAATGCTCTAACCTCGAGACATGCTCGATTCAGAAAATGCCAAGGAACTCATCAAGCCCGATATGCCCGTCGTGTGCTCGAACAACGGCCAGTTCGCGGTCGTCGATCACATGGAAGGCATGGACACCATCAAGCTTGCGAAGGACGATTCGGGCCAGCACCACTACATTCCCCTGACCTGGGTCACCTCGGTGGATGACAAGGTCCACGTCGATCGGCCAGGCAAGCAAGCGATGGCGGAGTGGTCGACTTCGCCGCCCAAGGCCGCGGAGTCGTGAGCGCGGAGCTCAACCTTCAGATCGAAAACTCGACCGACGCGACGCGCGGTCAACCGCTCGCAGCGCGCGTCCTCGCTCGCAAGAACGAGCTTGAGGACGCGCTCGCGGACGTCGGTCCGCATGCCTTGCTACGCACGGCGATCGAGACCGCGCTCGCCACGGTGTGTCTCTTGATGACGGGCGATCTCGCACACCCGTCGGCAGTGGACGCGCGCGACCTCAACCGCTGGCTGGAGCGCAACAAGCACCTCGCGCAAGAAGTCACGCGCCCGCGCCGCATCTGACCCACTCCATCACCGTCGGCAATCGTTGATTGCCAGGATCGTCCCGGCGTGGTCTGGTGACGCTGGAGGGTGATGATGGAGTCGGCGAGCGAGAACGTGACCGAGCCTGTGCTGTTGGGCGCGCGGACGATGGTGGTCGATGATCACCCCCTGTTCCGGCTCGGTCTCAGGACCCTGTTCGACCTCGAGCCAGGCGTCGATTGCGTCGGCGAGGCCGCCAACACCAGCGATGCGCTGAAGGTCGCAGCCGAGGTCGGACTCGACGTCGCGCTGGTCGACATGATGATGCCAGGCGGCGAAGACGGCATCGCCCTGACCGCGCGGCTGCGCGCACTCCAGCCCGCCTGCAAGATCATCGGACTGTCGATGGTCGACGAGCCGGCGAAGATCGCGCAGCTGTTCCTCGCCGGCGCTTCTGGCTACGTGCTGAAGACACAGCCGATCGAGGAGCTGGTCGGCGCGATCAAGACCGTGCTCGACGGCATCCGCTACCTGCCACCGCAGATCTCTGCGGATCGCGTCGACGGCATGATCGACAGCCCGCGGTCTCCGCTCGAGCGGTTGACCGCGCGCGAGCGCGAGGTCATCCAGCACCTCGTGGAAGGTGCCTCCAACGGCGAGATCGCGACGTTGCTGTTCATCTCGGAGCGCACGGTCGAGACCCATCGCCAGCGCATCCTGCGCAAGCTCGGGGCGCACTCGATCGTCGAGGTGATCGCGATCGCGTCGCGCTGTGGCATGACCGTGCTGCGTGAGTGAAGGGATCTCCGTCCAGCTCGAGGCGACCTGTCAGCTGGTCGCCGGGTTGGTGGAGGTCGCCGCGAGCGCCGATCACGAGGCTCGGGTGCGCGAGCTGCTCGCCGGCGTGCCGACGCCGCTCGCGGTCTTCACGGCCGCCCCCACACCATGGCTGCTCAACACCGCGTGGCGCGAACGGTTCTCGAACGGCCCGCCCCCGGTCACCGCCGCCGAGCTCGATCGGGTCCGGGCATCCCGCAAGCCCGCGCACTTCACGAGCCCGACCACCGGCGTCGTGTATCCGACCGCGCATGGCTTGATCGTCGCCTGCATCGGTGACGCCCGATCGAGCGGCGATGTGCGCGATCAGTTCTTCGCGATCGTGTCGCACGAGCTCCGCGCGCCGATCACCGCGATCCTGATCTGGGAGCGGATCCTGCGTGACGATCGGCTCGATCTGGTGATGCGCAGGCGCGCCCTCGACGCGATCCACGACAGCGCCACGCAACAAGCGCAGCTGGTCGCCGACCTGCTCGACATCTCGCGCGCGATGAGCGGCAAGCTTCACGTCGACCTTCGCGTGCTCGCGATCGACCGCCTGGTGACGGGCGCCATCCACGCCGCGCAAGCGGCTGCCCTCGCGAAGCACCAGGACCTGATCTATCGCGGCTGCGAGCAGCTCGCGCTGGTCCGTGGCGACGCCAACCGGCTCGGGCAGATCCTGGGCAACGTGCTGTCCAATGCGGTCCGCCACACGGGCGAGCACGGGACCATCATCGTCACGACGCGCAACACGAGTGGCTCGGTCGTGATCGAGATCTCCGACACCGGACGCGGCATCACCTCCGAGTTCCTGCCGCACGTGTTCGACCCGTTCAGCCAGGCCGAGGGCGGTGGGCTTGATGGGCTTGGTCTCGGCCTCGCGATCGCGCACCAGCTGGTCAGCGCGCACCGCGGTTCGCTCACGGCATCGAGCGCCGGTGCCGGGCAAGGTGCCACGTTCACGCTCACGCTCCCGCGTACCACGCAGCTGCTGCCTGCTGCGGAGACGCCGGCAGCCGAGCGCCTGAGCGGGATCCGGCTGCTCGTGGTCGACGACGATCGTCGCGTGCTGGAGGCCTTGCAGGTGCTGCTCGAGCAGTCGGGTGCGGTGGTCGACATCGCGGACTCGGCCGCCGCGGGGATCGGGGCGCTCAGCCAGGCGATGCCAGACGCGATCCTCAGCGACCTTGCGATGCCGGGCGAGGACGGCTATGCGTTCGTCGATCGGGCGCGCCGGATCCGCGGCGCTGGCAAAATTCCAGCGATCGCGATCACCGCCCACGCGAGCGAAGCCGACCGAACCAGAGCACTTGCGTCCGGTTTCGATCTCTATCTTACGAAACCATTGCGTGTTGATCGCCTGATCTCCGAGGTCGTGCGACTTGTCGATTCCGCTCGCGCCGCGAATACGTAGAATAGGGGAGCGTATTGGCCGCGGGGCCTGTCGATGATGGTGTCGGGTGCGCACTCGGCAACCACGGGGAGAGGGACATGGGACAACCACAGGACCGGCAGCGGGCGGTCACCGCAACCGACGAGCTTCCACTGAACGAGGTCGTGCCGGAGCCGCGCCTCGCCAAAGGAACCGTCGTCAATCCGTCGTTCGAGCTCGACGGTCACGAGCTCCAGCGTGGCTTTGTCGAGCTGCGCTCGCTCGTGATCGAAGTTGTCGAGCGCGTCGTCTCGCCAGACGATCAGAAGCGGATCTTCGTATTCGCGCCCGACACCGTGTTTGGCTGGGTCGATCCCCCGCTGGTCGAGCACGTGCTCGGTCACCTGATCACGTGCGCGCTCGCGCGATCGCCGGGTGCGGGGTCCGTGGTCGTCCGGATCGAGGAGCGCCGTGACAGCGCGTGGGTCTCGATCACCGACAATGCGCTGGTGCTGCCCGGCGATCGCGGCGTGCGACGTGCGGATCGCGGCGCGCTCGAGTCCGTGCTCGCAGATCGCGAGATCATCCAGGCCCACGGTGGCCGGCTCGACGTCGCGCGCCTCGCAAACGCGAGCACGCGCTGCACCGTCGAGCTGCCGCTGGCAGCCACCGCGATCCGTCCCAAGCGGCTCACCGGAGCGCTCGGGCTCCTCGTCGGGTCCCGGCTGCCGCATGTCACCCAGCTCATCCAGATGCTGACCTCCGAGGGCATGGTCTGCAAGCCCGTGTGCAACCGCGACGATGCGATGCGTGCCGTGCGCAAGCACCGTCCGCAGGCCGTGATCGTCGATGCGGAGCTCGGCGGCCTCGCGGTGGTGCAGGAGCTGCGTCGCCTGCTGCCCGACACGCTGATCCTCGTCGTCACGCGCGATCCGACCACGCGCTTGCGGTCGCGCGAACCGGTGATCCTGCTCAACCCGATCGACGCCGGCGAGTTGTTCGCAGTGATCACGCGGCGGCTCGCTGTCTCGGCACTGCTCACACAACCATGACGTAAGGATCCGGGCACGGTGCTACGGTGGGCCGTGCTCGAACCTCGGATCCTGCTCGTCGACGACCACCCCGTGTTTCGGTCGGGCGTGCGTGCGCTCCTCGAGGCCGAGGGTGGCGCCGTGATCGAGGAAGCAAGCTCGACGGCAGAAGCGGTCGCGATCGCCGAGCGCATGCCATTCGTTGCTGCCTGCGTCGACGTGCTGATTCCGGAGGCGGGCGGTCCCGCGGTGGTCCGCAAGCTCCGCATGATGCAGCCCCAGTGCGCGATTCTAGGGCTCTCGGTGCTGGACGAGCCGCTGCGAGCGGCGGAGATGCTGCGTGCTGGCGCCGCGGGCTACGCGCTCAAGTCTCAGTCGCCCGAGGCCATGGTGCACGCGCTGGCGACGATCCGCGGCGGCGTTGGCTACCTCGCCCCGGAGATCTCGCAACAGCGGGTCGACGAGCTGCTGACCGGCGAAGGTGACTCGCTTCAGCGACTCACGATCCGCGAGCGCCGCGTGTTCGATCTCCTGGTGCGCGGGCACTCCAACAAGAAGGTGGCGGACCTGCTCACGATCGCCCGCTCGACGGTCGAGACCCATCGCCGCCACATCATGCGCAAGCTCGAAGCCTCGAGCATCGTCGATCTCGTCCATGTCGCGCTCCGGCACGGTGAGATGGGCATGGCGTGACCGCCCCGCTCCGGGTCGTCGCCATCGGGGCGTCCGCCGGCGGACTCGACGCACTACGGCGGCTGCTGACCCACCTGCCCCTCGATACCGGCCTCGGCTTCCTCGTCCTCCAACATCACTCGCCGGCGTATCCGGGCGCCCAGGGCACGGCCCTGACCGCGACCACCGAGCTGCCGATCGTCGAGCTCACCGAGGCGACCACCGTGTTGCCCGATCACGTCTACCTGCTGCCCCCGAGCGTCACGCTCGCCGCGGTCGACGGTGCACTCGTCGTGACGCCGCACGAGAGCGAGGAGCGCGTCCGGATGCCGATCGATGCGTTGATGTGCTCGCTCGCGGAGCTGGTCGGCACGCGTGCGATCGGGATCGTGCTGTCCGGGACGGCGAACGACGGCACCGAAGGGCTGCGCGCGCTGCGCACGATCGGAGGCGTCACGATCGCGCAGGAACCCGCCACCGCACAGTTCGACGAGATGCCGCGCAGTGCGATCGCCGCAGGTGGTGTCGGCATCGTGCTCGCGCCCGAGCTCATCGGGCCGGAGCTCGGCCGACTGCGCCGTGCCGCAGCGGAACCAGCACCCGAGCGTACGGCGATCGAGCAGATCATCGAGCTCCTGCGCGACGCCATCGGCGTCGACTTCTCGAGCTACAAGCGGGCGACGGTCGAGCGCCGGATCACCCGCCGGATCGGCGAGCTCGGGCTCGCGGTCGAGCGCTACCCCGACTATCTGCGCAGCCATACCGGCGAGGCCGCGGTGCTGTATGAGGATCTGCTGATCCACGTCACCGAGTTCTTTCGCGATCACGCGACGCTCGACGAGCTCGCCACCCGCGTGTTCCCCGAGCTGGTCGAGCGCACCCCACCCGGCGGCACGATCCGGGTCTGGATCCCCGGCTGCTCGACGGGACAGGAGGCGTACTCGATCGCGATCCTGCTGCTCGAGTTCCTCGAGTCGGCGTCGCATCGCCCGAGGATTCAGATCTTCGGGACCGATCTCAGCGAGCGCGCGATCGAGACCGCTCGCCTCGGTGAATATCCGGATGCGATCGCGAACCAGGTCTCGACGCAGCGCCGCGAGCGGTTCTTCACCCGGACCGAGAACGGCTGGCGGATCGCGAAGGACCTGCGCGAACGCTGCATCTTCGTGCGCCACGATCTCACCGTCGACCCGCCATTCTCGAAGCTCGACCTGATCTCGTGCCGAAACGTCCTCATCTACCTCGGGCCCTCGCTCCAGCAGGGCGTGATCCCGATGTTCCACTACGCGCTGAAGCAGCCCGGCTACTTGTTGCTCGGACCCGCGGAGGGCGTCAACGCCTTCGAGGGACTGTTCGCGCCGCTCGCGTCTGGCCTGCAGATCTTCGCGCGCCGTGCGGCGCCGGCGACCGCTGCGCTCGGACCTTCGATCGGACGAGGCCGCAGCCCCTACCGTGACCGTCCGCCCTACGAGCGCCGCCGGACGCTGGTCGACGTCCAGCACTCCGTCGATCACCTGTTGCTCGCCCGCTACGCACCGGCCTGCGTGGTGATCGATGAGGACGCGGAGATCATCCAGTTCCGGGGCCGGACCGGCGCGTTCGTCGAGCCGCCGCTCGGCGAGCCACACTACAACCTGATCCGGATGCTACGCGATGGGCTCGGCTCCGACGTCCGGGCGGCGCTCCAGCAGGCCCACCGCACCGACCTCGCGGTCCGCCGCGAGAACATCATCCTCCGCGAGGAGGGCAAGACGCGACGGATCTCGATCGAGGTCGTCCCGTTGTCGCGCTCGTCGCCCGACACGCGTCATTACGTGGTCGTGTTCGAGGAGGCAAACGAGGCGCAGCGCCGGGCCAAGCAGATGCGGCGCATCACCAGCCAGCACGAACGCAGCGAGCTGATGGCGCTGCGCGAGGAGCTGGTCGCGACCAAGGAGTACCTCCACACGGCCCTGGTCGATAACGCGTCGACGATCGAGGAGATCGGCGCCGCAAACGAGGAGCTCCACTCGATGAACGAGGAGCTGATGTCGACCAACGAGGAGCTGCAGACCACGAAGGAGGAGCTGCAGGCCTCGAACGAGGAGCTCGAGACCGTCAACGCGCAGCTGCGACACGGGCACGACGAGCTCCAGGTGTTGAACGACGATCTGGTCAACGTGCTGGCCAGCGTCGACATCGCGATCGTGATCGTCGACAGCGGCCGCATGGTCCGTCGCTTCACGCCGCGGGCGCGTACCTTGCTGAATCTCCGGCCAGCCGACATCGGTCGCGAGATCACCGAGCTCCAGCCGAACGTCGGGGTCTCGAACCTCGGTGATGCCATCGATCAGGTGATCGAGAGCCTCGTCACGCTGGAGCGCGAGGTCCCCGACCCCGCCGGCCACTGCTACCGGATGCAGATCCGACCGTACCGCAGCGTCGAGGACAAGATCAGCGGCGCCGTGATCTCGTTCGTCGATATCACCGCGCTGCGGCACAATCTCGACGAGGCGAAGCTGACCCGCGATCGTGCGGCCGCGATCGTCGAGACCGTCCCGAGCCCGCTCGTGGTCGTCGATCCCACGCTGGGCGTGCAACTGGCGAATCGCGCGTTCCAGCTCGCGTTCGGGAGCTGGCGTCCCGGGCAGTCGCTGTTCGAGATCGGCAACGCGACCTGGGACGCTGCACAGCTGCGTGACGCGATTGCTGGCGGTGCGCCGTTCGACGACCTCCAGCTCGAGCTGGTGACCAGCAGCACCGAGCGTAGGGTGTTCGTGGCGGGTGCGCGCGTGCTCGAGATCGGGCCCCCGGCGAGCATGCTGATCGGATTACTCGACATCACGGAGCGCGTCCGACTCGAGGAGACGCGCGGCAAGCTCGCAAAGATCGAGGCCGACACGATGGTCGAGGCCGCACGCGAGAAGGACGCCTTCCTCGATGCGGTGTCGCACGAGCTGCGGACCCCGCTGAACGCGATCCTGCTGTGGACCGAGCTCCTCCGGACGAAGCTCGATCCCGCGCGCTATCGCCGCGCGATCGACACCATCGAATGGAGCGCGCGCGCGCAGGTCCAGCTGGTCGACGACCTGCTCGATCTGTCGCTGTCTCGCGATCCCGATCAACTCGCGCTCCATGTCGAAGGACTGGATCCCGTCCCGATCGTCGAGGCGGCGCTCGATACCGTCCGGGCCGACGCCCATGCCAAGCGGATCGACATCGCGACCGAGCTCGATGGCGCGTTGCGCCTGCGTGCCGATCCGCGACGCCTGCAGCAGATCGTGTGGCACGTCGCGGCGAATGCGGTGAAGTTCACGCCGGAAGGCGGCGCGCTCCGCGTCTCGCTCGCACGTCGCGATGGTCACGCCGAGATCTCGGTCTCCGACACCGGCATCGGGATCCGCGAAGAGGATCTACCGTTCGTGTTCCAGCCGTTTCGCCGCGATCGGTCCACCGCGCGCGAGGCCGCGGGCCTCGGCATCGGGCTCGCCCTCGTGCGTCACCTGGTCGAGCGCCAGGGCGGCACGATCACGGCGCGCAGTCCCGGCGAGGGCAACGGCTCGACGTTCACGGTGCAGCTGCCGCTCGACTCGTGACGATCGTCGCGAGCATGGCCTTACGGTGTGGCTGCGTGAAGACCGCTAGACGTCCGGCCGGCGTCGTCGAAGTTTTACAACGCGACTGCATAGTCGACGGTACAAGAGCCCGCACCTACCCCACCGCGTGTTGACTTGTCGGGGTCACGAGCCCATTAGTTGATCGAGGAGGGGGCGACGACAATGTGGGACGGGACAGTGCCGGGCGGTGGCCTGACGACGGCGCGCGACGCACGTCGCGAGCACGAGCGTTGTGTCGACCTCTGGCTCACCAGCGCTGTCGAGCGCGACTCGTCGACCGTGCTCGCGCGGCTCATGTTTCGCGCCACCGATGCGCTGTACGCGCGCGCGGTGCTCACGCTCGGCAGCGTGACGCTGAGCGCGATCGTGTCTCGCGTGATGCTTCGTGCCGAGACGCGATATCCGTTCGCCGCGTCGGGCTATGGCAAGAGTCCTGCCCGGCGCGCCGAGCTCGAGCAGGTCGCGAACCTCCCTGCCTCGCGGATGCTCGATGGCATGCGGTTCGTCCTCGTCGAGCTGCTCGACGTGCTCGGCAGGCTCACGGCCGACATCCTGACTCCCGAGCTCCACGCGGCCCTCCTCGAGACCGCGCCTGCGCACGCCACCGAGGTCGCGACTGGCGAGCGCTGGCAGCCGGTCACGCAGATCGCGAAGGATGCCTCGTGATCTCCGATCACGTGCGATTCGAGACCGGCGTCCCGAACCTCGATGCGGTGGCACACGGTGGCGTGCCCGCGGGCTCGCTGATCGCGATCAGCGGTTCGCCCGGCTCGGGCAAGACCATCCTGGCGCAGCAGATCTGTTTTCACCATGCGACCGCGCGTGATCGCGTCCTCTACTTCGGCACGCTGTCCGAACCTACCGCCAAGCTGCTGCGATACCTGCGTCAGTTCTCGTTCTTCGACCCGGAGCAGTTCGGCACCGCGATCGAGTTCATCGACCTGGGCGATCTGACCAAGCTCGACGGACTCGTCGGGGCGACCGAAGCGATCGTGAAGCACGTCAAGCGCGTCCAGCCGTCGATGATCGTGATCGACAGCTTCAAGACGTTCGTCGACCTCGCGCGGTCTCGACTGGAGCTCCGCACGTTCGGCTACAGGCTCGCGGTCGAGCTGATGACCTGGGAGGCCACGACATTTCTCGTCGGCGAGTACCAGGGCGACGAGCTGCGCACCAGCCCGCTGCTCTCGATGATCGACGGGCTCTGGCTGCTCTCGCAGCGAGAGTCCGCCGGCGAGCACCAGCGGTTCTTCCAGATCATCAAGATGCGGGGCTCCGATCACAGCCGCGAGCCGCACGTGTTCCAGATCACCGGAGATGGGATCGAGCTATTCGCGCCGCGCGAGGTGATCCGGCGCGAGCCGATCGCGACCGAGCGCGACCGGTGTCAGACCAAGATCTCGCGGCTCGATACAGTCCTCGGTGGTGGAATTCCCTGGGGCTCGGCCATGCTGCTCTCGGGCGCGGCAGGCACCGGCAAGACGATGATGTGTCTCGAGCTGGTGTATCGCGGGGCGCAGGCTGGCGAGCGGGGGATCCTGTTCTCGTTCGAGGAGACGCCGCAGCGGCTGCACACGGCCGCGCGAGGACTCGGCTGGGACCTCCAGCACGAGGTCACGCGGGGGCTCGTCGAGATCGTCTACATCCCGCAGCCCGACATCGCGGTCGAAGCAAATCTGCACATGATCGGCGAGCGCATCGCGCGACTGAACGCGAAGCGTGTGGCGATCGATTCGGTCTCGCTCTTCCTGCACCGGATCACCGACCCGCAAGTCAGCCGCGAGAAGGTCTTCCACCTGTGCAGCATGATCCAGAACGCACGCGCCATCGGCATGTTCGCGACGGAGGTCGCGTACGGCTCGTCACAGATCAGCAAGTTCGGCGTCGAGGAGACGGTCGTCGATGGCGTGATCCTGTTGTCCTCCGTCACCGAGGGCTTCGACCGCCAGCGCTACCTCGAGGTCTACAAGCTCCGGGACTCGGCCCACCTCGATGGCCGCCACCCGCTGCTGATCGGCGCCGACGGCATCACGCTGTTTCCGCGTTACGAGCTGGTCCCGACCGCCGGACTGGTGCCCGCGGCACGCCGGGTCCCGTCCGGAATCTCCGGGCTCGACCCGCTGCTCGGCGACGGCCTGCTCGCGCGCAGCGTCACCCTGGTGTCGGGAAGCAGCGGCATCGGCAAGAGCACGTTCGTCACCCAGTTCCTGCTCGCGGGGGCCGCGCGCGGCGAGCCCGGGTTGCTCGTCACGCTCGACGAATCAGCCGAGCAGCGGATCGCGGCGGCGCAAGCGCTCGGGCTGCCGTTGCAGGACGCGGTCGACAGCGGGCTGGTCAACGTGATGTACCTGTCGCGCGACAGCCTCAGGGGAGATCAGTTCCTCACCGTCCTCAGTGACAAGCTGACTGCGATGCGGGGGCGTCGCGTCGCGATCGACGCGATCACGCAGCTGCTGCACGAGCGCTTTGGCGTCGAGGAGCTTCGCCACGTGCTGCACAAGCTCGCGGCTCGGTTCAAGGCGCTCGACATCACGAGCATGCTCGCGATCGACGCCCCGTCGCTGTACTCCAGCGAGCTCGGCGCCGAGCGTTCGCTGTCGCCGATCGCCGACAACTTGCTGGTGTTGCGCTACCTCGACACCGAGGACGGGATGATGTCCAGGTTGACGATCATCAAGACGCGCGGCAGCGAACACAGCCGCGAACCGCAATGCCTGACGATCAGATCCGGTGGGATCGTGGTCGGCCCACCCCTGCCGGCCGAGGAGACGCCATGACCAGCTCGTTCGGGACCAGCATCGAGAGCGCGCGGCTCGAAGAGCTGTACGCGATCAGCACCCTGTTCACGGCGTTCGAGACGATCGAGAAGACGCTCGGGGCGGCCATCGGGATCGTTGCACGCACGTTACCCCTCCACAGCGCGTCGGTGATCGAGTCGATGGTCGGGGCGCGCGCAAACCTCACGATCTGGGCGCCCGCGCATGCGGCCAATGACCAGGTCGAGGTAGCGAGGGCCCACGTCGTCGAGGCGTACGCGTACCTCGCCGGCAACGAATCACCCGGCGAGCTCGAGGTCCGCGCATCGGTGATCGCGGGCGCTCTCCCCGCCCCCCCGCGCGACCGGACGACTCACCCGGGCCGTTTCATCGTCCTTCCCCTGGTGGTGGCCAAAGGCCCGGTGTTCGGTGCGCTGCAGCTCGAGGGGGCGGAGCCACTCAGCCACCAAGATCTGATGTTCGCGAACATGATCGCGAACCAGCTCGCGGTCGCGCTCGTCCGTCACCGCGCATGGCGCCACGAGGTCGATCAGCGCACGGCCGCGCAGGCTGCGCGAGAGAGCTACGAGCTGCTGATCGATAACCTCGAGTGCGCCGTGATCTGGGAGGCCGACGCGCCGTCGCGCCGCCTGTCCTACGCGAACGCGCAGCTCGAACGCTTGCTCGGGTTCTCCCGCCACACCTGTCTCCGCGAGCCCGACTTCTGGGTGCACCACACCCATCCCGACGATCGCGATTGGGTCACGCACGTGTTCGAACGTGCGTTTACGGAAGGCGGTGGCAAGCGATGCGAGCATCGCGTCGTGACCGCCGATGGGCAGGTCCGCTGGCTCCACACCGGGATCCACGTGGTGTCCGGCGGACACCAGCAGCCGCGGTTCCAGGGCGTCTCGATGGACATCACCGCGTCCAAGATGGCGGAGGATCGCGTCCGCGAACAGCTGGCGTTCACCAACGCGATGGCGAGCAGCATCGGCGATGGCACGATCGCCGTCGATCTCGACGGCAAGATCACGTTCATCAACGCGGCGGCCGAGGCCTTGCTGCAGTGCACGCAGCACGACGTGCGGTCGAGCAAGGGGATCGAGCTCGCGCGCATCGAGGCCGAGGATGGCGCCGCGCTCGAGCACCCGCTCGACGCCACGATCCGTACCGGGCATTCGATCCGCAGCGACGAGCACGTGCTCGTGCGCCGAGATGGCCGGAGATTCTCGGTCAGCTACACGGCGACGCCGATCCTGCGGTCGTCCGCGATCAGCGGCGCGGTCCTCGCGTTCGATGACATCAGCGAGCGCAAGCGGGTGCGGAACGCCGAGCACTTCCTGCTCGAGGCCAGCGAGCAACTCGGCGCGAGCCTCGAGACAGCCGCCGTGCTCGGCGCACTGGCGCGGGTCGGGGTACCTCAGCTCGGGGACCTGTGCTTCGTCGACGTCGCGGCGCCCGATGACGATCGGCTGCTGCGCACGGCGTGGGCCCACGTCGACCCACGCCAGCACGCCGAGCTCCAACGCGTGTACAAGATGTCCCCGCCGGTGTCCTTCCTGATCCAGCCCGTGGCCCGCGTGGTCACGGCCGGATGCGCGTTGCTGGTGCCACTCGTGGATGACGCGTGGCTCGAGGCGGCCGCGACCAGCAGCGCCGACCTCGCCTATTGCCGCGGCCTCGGGATCACGAGCGCGATGGTGATCCCGCTGTGCGCGGGCAAGCGGCGGCTCGGCGCGCTCACGTTCTACGCGCACGGGCGCCGGTTCACCGAGCAAGACCTCGCCCTCGCCGAGGAGCTCGCGCGGCGCGGCGCGCTGGCGCTCGAGCACGCGCGGCTTTACGGGGAGTCCCGCCGCGCGATCGGCGCGCGCGAGCAGATGCTCGCGATCGTCTCGCATGATCTGCGGACCCCGCTCTCGACCATCGTGATGGCCAGCGGGCTGCTCCGCGAGCCCAACGATGACGATTCCCGCGCGCTCGTGATCCAGAAGATCGAACGTGCGGCAAACCGGATGGATCGGCTGATCGGTGACCTGCTGGACTTCGCGAGCATCCAGGGTGGGGGCCTCGCGATGATGCCGCGCGCGCACGAGCTCTCGCCGATCGTCGAAGAAGCCGTCGCGAGCTTCGAGGAGCTCGCGAAGACGCACCTCGTCCACCTCGCGGTCGAGCTCGTCGCGGCGCACGGACGCGTGTTCGGCGATCGCGATCGCTTGCTGCAGGTCCTCGGCAACCTGATTTCGAACGCGCTCAAGGTGACGCCAAAGGGCGGCTCGGTGCGCGTCACGGTCAAGACGCGCGAGCGCGAGGCCGTGTTCGCGGTGGCCGACTCGGGGCCCGGGATCCCGTTGGCCGAGCAAGCGCGGCTGTTCGAGCGCTACTGGCGCAGCCCCGAGACAAGCTACAAGGGGACCGGCCTCGGGCTGGCGATCGCGCAGGGCATCATCGAGGCCCACGGCGGGCGGATCTGGGTCGACAGCGAGGTCGGGTGCGGCGCCACGTTCTTCTTCACGGTGCCGGTGGCGTCCGACCGTCACGCCCCGGAGCTCCGGGCGGTCGAATTGTCGCCGAAACCTGCGGTCGACGAGTGAACGTCCGCGGCATCCGGTCGGTCCAGGTTCCGTGGCAGGTCCAGCAGCTCCGATGGCAGTGTTCGCGCGACGGGCGTTGATCATCGAGGCGCACGGCGATTTCCGGACCACCTTGCACGCGCTGCTCGACACCCGTGGCTGGTTCGTGATGTCGACGCCCCGCGGCGTCGATGCGATGACGATCGCGAGCGGCCTGATACCGCAGCTGGTGCTGTTCGACATGCAGCTGAACGATCTCGATCCGCTCGCCGTGCTTCGCTCGCTCCGCAAGGCCTGCGATGGCGCGCACGTCGTCGTCTACGGAATGACCACGCAGCCGCTCTCCGCATCCGAGGTCGCCGAGCTGCGCGAGGCCGGGCTCGACGGCGTCTTGATGAAGCCCTTCGAGGTCGATTTCGAGCGCTTCGAGTCGCTCACCGATCGACACAACTGAGCCCGGCGCTGTTCCCCGAGCGCGGCACCAAGAACGCGACCCTCATCATCGAGTTTGCCGAGGAAGCATACCAGCGCGGCGCCCCGACGCCCCGACGCCCCGACGCCCCGACGCCCCGACGCCCCGACGCCCCGACGAGACCGCGTGACCGCGATGTGGACGCCGTGACCAGCGCGCCAACGTGTTGGCCGTGGTGGACGATCGCGCGCAGCTCACCGCGCCCACAACGCCTGACGCCAACGCGATCTCCGCGACGAAGATTTTGTTTGTTTGGTTCCGGAATCCGGATTCCGGAGCCTCACCAGGATCCGAATCCGCGAAATCCAAATCACGCAAGGGTCGCAGATCGGATTCCCGGGTCGGGTCGGGTCGGGTTCGGACCGGGTCTCAACCGAAAACCAAAATCAAACTTCGTCGGCGCGCCGCGCGCTCGCGTCAGGCGCAGTGGGCGCGGTGAGCTGCGCGACTCGAGACCCGTCAGGTAACCACCTGTCGCGCTGGTCACGGCGTCCACAGCGCGGGTCACGCGGTCTAACGAGCGTGGCAGAAGACTGAACACGAATCGCGATCGCATGAAGGACCCATAGGGGCGTGCTGCTAAAATATCGGCGAAACTAGTTTTTGGGCTAGATCAACGTGCTACACGAGAACGATGCCGCGGTTGCGCAAGCGCCATGTTCAGCAGGACCTCCATTTCGGGGATCCGCGCGGCCGTCGCACGCAAAGCTCGCGGCGGCGCAACAAGCCCGCTCGCGGCGGTCGCCCACCCAAGGGAGCGCGTTCGAGCGAGCGCCACAAGACGCGTGAAGTGTTTCGCAAGGGGCAGCCCGTCCACGTGGTGATCCGCACGATCGCGGCGATCCGTACGTTGCGCACCCGGGCGACGTATCTCGCGATCCGCAAGGCGCTCGTCGTCACGTTCACACGCGAGGATTTCCGGATCGTGCACCTCAGCATCCAGGACACCCACGTCCATCTCCTCGTCGAGGCGGACCATCGCGAGGCGCTCGCGCGCGGGATGAAGGCGTTCCAGATCTCGGCCGCGAAGCATCTCAATGCGGCGATCAGTGTGCGGCGGTCCGAGCGCCGACGTGGCAGCGTGTTTCCGGACCGCTACCACGCGGTCGTCATCCGCTCGCCTCGGCAGGCACGCAGCACGCTGGCGTACGTTCTGAACAACTGGCGAAAGCACGGCGAGCATCGCGGCAACCTGACGCGCGGCTGGGAGGTCGACCTGTTCTCGAGCGGGCTGACGTTCGATGGCTGGCGCGACCTCGAGACCGTCCGGATCTTGCGACCCGGCTATCCGCTGCTGCCGGTGTGGCGGCCGAGGACGTGGCTGCTTGGACGGGGCTGGCGCAAGCACGGCCTGATCAGCACGACCGAGGTGCCGAGCGAGCGCGTGTTGCGCCCGGTGGAATGAGGCGGCGACGTCGGGTTCGCCGGAAGCGGCTCAAGCTTCGCTACTCGCCGATCGAGACATAGCGACCGAGCTCGACCAGCTCGTCGTCCTCGTACTCGTCCTCGTCGCGCTCGCGCTGACCGACGGTGATGACGTTGTCGAGGACCGCGCGGATGCGATCGATCTCGGCGCGCTCGAGGACGTTGGCGCTGAGGTCGAGCGACGCGAGATGGCGGAACGCGGCCGCGTGCGCGACCAGAGAATCGGCGGCGACTTGCGCCATCACGCCGCGAGACAGATCCAGCGAGTGGAGCTGCGGCAAGATCTCCGAGCGCGCGAGCTCGGCGATCAGCGAGTCGGAGAGCTCGCTGTTGACGATGCCGAGGTGGCGAAGCGCCGGCAGGCCGCGGCCGGCGAGGATCGGCACGAGGTGGTGGAGGGTGATGTCGCTGCCGTGGTTCGACGAGCCGGTCCAGATCTCGAGGTGCGCGAGCCGGGGCCAGTCCGCGCTCGCGATCGCGGCCAGCTCGGTGGAAGTCAGGCCGCCCGACTCGCGGATGAACGTGCGGAGGTTGGGCAGCACGATCGTGCCGAGCGTGCCGCCGGCACCACTGCGCAGGTGGAGGAGCTCGAGGTTGGCGAGCGCGGGCCACGCGGTCGAGAAGTCGCCGAACGTCGTCCAGCTGAGCTCGCAGTCCTGGTACGAGTACGCGTCGAACCGGCGCTCGCGGATGCGCGAGGCGTGCGGCGCGCGCAGCACGGCGTCGAGCGTCGGTCGCCAGGTGTTGGTGTGGGACTCGAAGTGGGCGAGCCCGAACCGCAGCGACTGGAGGAAGCGCGCGATCGGTGCGTCGAGGACTTGCTGGGTCAGGACGTCGAGCGGGAGGACGCCGGTGCGATCGATGGTCAGCGTGGCCGCGACCGCGAAGCCATGGCGGAGCTCGAGTGCGATCGGACGCTCCTCGTTGCCGCACAGCTGGGCGTAGTGGGCGGCGAGCACGCGCCTCGCGGCGGCCGGCTTGCCGGCGAGATGGAGTGCCGCGACCTCGCCGCGCGGATCGCCTTGCGCGATCAGCCAGTCGGCGTAGACCGCCCATGGGTCGGGCGAGTCGGGCGAGCCCTCGCACAGCGCCTCGAGCTCGGGGTTCGCGTGGATGGTCGCGGGGGGATGCACGTCGACCGGCACGGCACCGTCGTATTCGATCGACGCGACGAGCTCGCCATAACCCACGCTCGCTTCGGCGACGGATGGGAACGTGCGCCGGAACACCTCGGAAGGGATGGCAACGAGCGTGCCGTCAGCGCCCACCGTGCCACCTTGCCAGCCGACCACCGGACCGCGCTGCGACACCACCCGGTATTTGCGCTCGGCGCGCGTGGTCCAGTCGAACCGTTGCTCGCGAAGGACCTCCGCCTCGGCGCGGACCGGGAGCTCGACCTCGACGTAGCCGCGTGCGCGCTGGGCCGCGATCTGCTGGGCGATGTAGACCGCCGCCTCGGTCTCGCTGGCGAACGCGCGCTCGAGCGCTTGCCCACCGCCGGTGAGCGGGCCCCAGCGCAGCCGGACCCGCGCGGCTTCCTGCGAGACCTCCCAGAACCGACCTGGGGTCCCGGCGAGCTCGAACCGCTGCATCGGCGGTGACGATATCGCGGTAGGGTCCCGCCGTGGATGGTGACGTCGAACCAGAACCCGAGCCGGACGTCGAGACCGATGGTGATGTCGAGCCCCGGCATCGCGTCGAGATCGACGAGGCACACTCCGGCGAACGTATCGACGCGATCCTCGCGGACGTGATCGGTGGGCTGTCGCGCGCGCAGGCCCAGCGGTTGATCGACGACGCGCACGTCACGTTGAACGGCCTGCCCGTGAAGAAGGCCGGACAGCGGCTGCGGTTCGCCGACATCGTCGAGGTCACGGTTCCCGAGCCCGAGGCGATCGAGCTCGTGCCGGAGGACCTGCCGCTCGCGATCGTGTTCGAGGATCCGGACATCATCGTGGTCGATAAGCCGGCGGGCCTCGTCGTGCATCCGGCGGGGAGCCACACGCGCGGCACGCTCGCGAACGCGATCCTGTTCCATTGCAAAGACCTCGGCGGGATCGGAGGCGCGCTGCGACCCGGCATCGTGCATCGGCTCGACAAGGACACGAGCGGCGTGATGATCGTGGCAAAGACCGAGCGCGCGCACGCCGGGCTGACCGCCGCGTTCGCCGCGAAGTCACTGGCGGCGCGGCTGGAGAAGGGTGCCGGCGATCCGTTCGCGGCGCGCGAGACCGGTATCGTGCGGGACTACCTCGCGATCGCGTCCCCTGCCCCAGGGGCGCCGTATGGCAGGTGCCGGACGTTGCCCGGCAGGCACCCGACGGATCGCAAGCGGTTCTCGTCGCGCGTTGGCTGGGGCAAGAGCGCGGTCACGCACTGGCAGGTGGTCGAGCGGCTGGCCGGCGCCGCGCTCGTGCGGTTCCGGCTCGAAACCGGGCGCACGCATCAGATCCGCGTCCACGCCGCGGATCTCGGCTGGCCGCTGCGCGGGGCCCGGCTTTATGGCCAGCCGTCACCGCTGATCGGGCGGCAGGCACTCCACGCCGCGCTGCTCGAGATCGATCACCCGGGGACCGGCGCGCGGATGCGGTTCGAGTCGCCACTGCCAGCGGACCTGGCGGGCGCGCTCGCCGCTACCAGATC
>JBBJLY010000114.1:0-24527 GCA_037720695.1 Kofleriaceae bacterium
CGCCCCGCGAAGCGGAGTAGCGCATGCGCGCAGTCGGGATCGGAACCGCGCGGGCGCGCGCCTGCGATCATCTGAGCGAACGCGCGAGCGCTAGGCCAGCGCGGCGCGCACGGCGTCGAGCAGCGCCGGCTGCTTCCAGGTGAAGCCGAGCTCGCGGAGTCGCTTCGGGACCACGCGCCGGCCTTCCAGCAGATACGGCGCGAGCTCGCCGACCGCGAGCTTGAGCGCGAAGCCCGGCACGGAGAACAGGCTCGGCCGGCCCATCGCCTTGCCGATCGCGGCGGCGAGATCGCGGTTGCGGACCGAGTCGGTGACCAGGTTGATCGGACCCTGGTAGCGCGGGTCGTGGACCGCGGTCGCATAGGCCGCGACGGCGTCGTCGAGGTGGATCCACGGGACCCACTGCTTGCCGCTGCCGATCTTGCCGCCCGCGAACCACTTGAACGGCGTCGTCATCTTCGCGAGCGCGCCACCATGTCCGAGCACGATGCCGGAGCGCATCGTCGCGACCCGAACGCCGAGCTGGGTGGCCTCGTTGGCCTCGTGCTCCCAGTCGCGGCAGACGCGGGCGAGGAACGAGTCGCCCGCGGGATCGCGCTCCGTGACCTCGTCGTCGTCGAACGGACCGTGCAGCGCGAACGGATAATAGTCGGCGCCCGAGGCCGAGATCAGCGCCCTGGGCCGGACGGCGGGCTCGAGCGCCTCGATCGCCTCGACGATCGTGCGCGTGGCCTCGACCCGGCTGTCGCGCACGATCTGCTTCTGGCGCGAGTCCCAGCGCTTGCCCGCGATCGACTCGCCCGCGAGGTGGACGATCGCCCCGGCGCCGGCGAGTGCGTCCTTCCACGGCCCGGCCTCCTCGAGATTGGCGGTCACGGCGGTCACGCGGTCGCCGAGGGCGGCGCGGGCGCGGTCCGCATCGCGCGACAGCACGGTGACCTCGTCACCTCGCGCGAGCAGCGCCGGCACGAGCGCGCTGCCGACCAGGCCGGTCGCTCCGGTCACGACGACTTTCATCCGGCGTTGATACTGCACCCGCCGGGGGACCACCGTTCGCTCACTCGAGCTGATATTTCTGAACCAACCGGATCAGGTTGCGGCGCGAGACCTTGAGATCCTCGGCGGCGCGCGTCTTGTTGCCAGCGTGGCGTCGCATCGCCGCGCCGATCATCTTGCGCTCGAGCGCTTCCACCGCCGCGGGCAGCGACCCGTTCGCGAGCTCGGCTGCCTGGGCGTCGGGATCCGGCGACCAGTCCCGGATGCGCGGCGACAGCAGGTCCGCGCCGATCGTCGGTGCATCGCCGGCGAGCACGACCAGCCGCTCGATCTCGTTCTCGAGCTCTCGGACGTTGCCGGGCCAGGCGTACGCGAGCATCCGCGCGGCGCAGTCGGGATCCAGGCGCTTGCTGCGCTTGCCGCGATGGCGTGACAGGAAGTGCTCCGCGAGCAGCGGGATGTCCTCGGGACGCTCGCGCAACGCGGGCAGGGCGACGGTGAGCACGTGGATCCGATAGAACAGATCTTCGCGAAACTGGCCTGCGGCGACCATCGCGCGCAGATCGCGGTTGGTCGCCGCGATGATCCGGACATCGACTTTGCGCATGTCCGTGTCGCCGACGCGGTTGAACGTGCCTTCCTGCAGCACGCGCAACACCTTGACCTGGAGCGTGGGCGACATGTCGCCGATCTCGTCGAGAAAGAACGTGCCGGTATCGGCGATCTCGAATAGCCCCGGCTTGTCGACGACCGCGCCGGTGAACGCGCCCCGCTTGTGGCCGAACAGCTCGGAGTCGAGCAGGTTGTCGTTGAACGCGGAGCAGTTGGTGACGACGAACTTGCGGTCGCGGCGCGGCGACGCCTGGTGGATCGCCCGCGACACCAGCTCCTTGCCGGTCCCGTTCTCGCCTTGCACGAGCACGGTCGACTCGGACGGCGAGACCCGCTCGAGTAGATCGTAGAGCTCCTGCATCGCCGGCGCGGAGCCGAAGATCCCGTAGAACCCGGTGCGCGGGCCGTTGCGAGCAACCTCTGGTCGATCACGTTCGCGATCGCGCAGCGCCGCCGCGACATCGAGGGCGGCCTCGCCGAGCATGCTCTCGAGCAGCGCGAGCTCGGGACCGGACAAGTCCGGTGAGATGACCGCGAGTCCCGAGCCGGCCGGGACCTGCGGATCGATCGGTGCGAACGCGGCATGCAGCTCGCGCGGCTGGGTCTCGACCAGGGTGAGCTCGAGCCCGCGCCGGCGCAGCACGCCGCGCACGTGGCGAAGCACGCGCAGATCGAGACCTGCCCACCAAGGCGTCCGCACGGCCGCAGTGTGACAACACGTCACAGCGATGGCAAGGCGCCGGATGCGCCGGAATCGAAGCCTCGATCATGATCGGCGGAGGAAGTAGGAATCGAACCCGGCCGCAGAGCGGCTTCCCGTTTTCGAGACGGGCGTGGCGCCATCGCCACCTCATCCTCCAGTCGCGACAGAGGTCGCGCGGTCGCGGAAGGTATGGGAATCGAACCCGCTCCTTTACGGAGTCGACCGACTAGCAAACGGCGACCGGCCCATGCCGACCTACCTTCCACAATTGTGACCTCCGCTGCCCCTCGGCCAGACGGCCTCGGGACTAACCGGTCAAATAGTAACTTCGGCGCAGCGAGTCCAGCGCTGGACTACGAGCTGCGCGAGCTACTTGAGTGAAGGCGAGCGACGAACATGACGGGGCTACTAGTAGCTCGCGTCGAAGATCTCGTCAAACCCTATCTCGCAAGTGCGCGTCAGTCCGGGAGATCGACTGACCATCGGAGAGCAGAGCGGCAATCGGTCCACGCGTCCTCGTCGACGTCCAGGTAGGGCATCTGCAGCACGATCACCTCGCGTGGCAGCGCGCCGTACTTGTCTTCGATCGATCCCGGGTTCGCGCCGGGCGCGTGATGCACTGGATAGCCACAGCGCGCCGAGAGCTCGGCCGCGAGCGCCTCGCCCGCGCCGGCCCAGGTCACCCGGCGATACGTCGCGTGCAGCGTCACGATCCGCTGCGGGCCGAGCTGCTCGATCAGCGTGACCACGGCACGGGTCTCGGGCTGGTCCTCGGCAGCGCCACCGGCGCCCCGGCGATCACTGGCTCGAGCAGCCGGGCTCCCGCTCGCGGTCGCGAAGTTGCGGGCGAGGTCGACGTCGTTCGCGTTGTTGCGGGTGCCCGCCAGCGTGCCGTCGATGTTGAGGCACGGCACGATCCAGGTCTCGCGCCCGGGCGGACGCTCGACCAGCTCGTCGGCGAGCCGCTCGAGCACGAGCTGGGTCACGGCCTCGTCGCCATGGGTCCCGCCAATCAGCAGCGCTGGCGGTCGCGGCTTCGCATAGCCCGGTGGCAGGAACTGCACCGCCTCGATCGGACGGCCGAGCACGGTCGTCCCGATCACGTGCTCGTGGCGCTTGGCCATCGTGCTACTCGAGTTGCTTGCCGAGCACGCTGGCGAACCCGTAGCCGACCAGCACGAGGTACGACGCGATCGGCGCCCACGCCATCAGCGTGGCGTACGGGCTCATCTCGAGGCTCGCCCCGATGGTGCCGTCGACGAGCGCGAGCACGAGCGCGACCAGCGGGTCGACCGCGAACCACAGGATCAACAGCCACGCGAACAGCTTCGCGCCACCCGAGGACGGTGACGGTAGCCACGCGAGCAGCGTCGCGACGACGATCAACACCTGCACGACCGAGAGGATGTGCTCGACCTTGGCCGTGCCCTCGGCATCGAGCACGGCCTTGAAGTGCTCGACCAGCGGCATCGCGCCGTGGTTCGGGACGAGCTCGGGCGCGAGCACGGCGAGCACGCCGAACGTGATCAGCAGGCGTGGCAACAGCGCATCGCGATACTCGTGGCGCAGGAACAGGCCCGGGATCAACAGCACCATGCCGACGATGCCGACCGTCGGTTGCCACTGAAACTCGGCGCCGTTCGCGAGCCCGATGATCAACGGCAACGCGATCCCGGTGAGGCCCATCAGCCCGGCCATCAGCCCGCGCGGCACCGACGACATCGGGATTGCGGCGAGCACGATGCTGAGCAAGCCGACCGCCGCAAGCACCAGCGGCTCGAGCTTCGCCATCCCGGCGCCGTCGATGATCGTGTTGAAGTGGAACGTGAGCGCGGGAACGAGCGAGGTCGGCGTGAGGAACGCGAGCACGAGCACGCCGCCCCACACGAACATCATGATCCGCAGCGCGTCTTTCCACGGCTCGATCGGCCGACCGGAACGGGCGGGCACCGAATGCGTCGCCTGGTACTGCGGCAGCGCACTCGGTTGCGACATCGGCGCGGGATGACTCGGCCGGCTTGGTCGCGCATACGGCTGGGGTTGCGGTTGCGGTTGCGGCTGATGTTGCGGTTGCGGCTGATGCGCCGGCGCCGGACCGCCACCGACGGCAAACGCACCGGCGGTCGGTCCCGTCGCGCCAGGTCCTGGCCCCGGCGGAAACGGCCCCGGATTCCCCGCACCCGGGCCACCGGGACCCGCACCGGGAACGAACATCGTCCTCGCGTTCGCGGCAGCGCTCGGCGGCTGGTACTGGGGCGGAGCCGACGGGTAGCCCTGATTCGGGGGCGGGAACTGACCGCCGGCCGACGGCGACGGTGGTGACCGCGGCGGAGCGAAGGGCGGCGCACTGCGAGGTGCGTGACCCTGCTGCTTGAGATGTTCGGCGACCTCGTTCGCCGAGTACCCCATCACCGTCTTTGCCTGTCCGCCAGCGACGGCGGGTGCGGGTGGCTGCTTCGCGCCACAGAACACGCAGTGCAGTGCCGCGTCCGGCAGGTCCTTGGTGCAGCTAGCGCATTTCTTCAAGATCCCTCTGCGTCGCGAGCAGCGCTCCGACCGCCGGATAATAGGGCCGTAGCCGAGCGCGCTGCAAACGACGACGCGGTGTACCGTACGTCATGGTCTCGCTCGTTGATGTCAAGCGAAGCGCGGCGACGTTGTACGCGCAGGGCCAACATCTCGCGGCGCTGCGGCTGTATGACGCGATCGTCGTCGCGGCGCCCCTCGACTTCGACGCCCGGCTGCGCGTCGCTGACTGCGCGCTCGCGCTGGGCGATGCCAGCGCGGCCCAGGTCTACCGTGCGGTCGCCTGGTACTGCTTGAAGTCCGGTCACCCGCTGCCGGCACTGGTGTGTGCTCGCGTGCTCGAGGCGCATGGCGCCGACGCCAGCGACCTGACCGCCGCCTTTGTCGTCAACTACGGCAGCGAGTCCGAGCTGCTCGGCAAGGCCGCGACCCGCGTTGCACTCCCGCCCGATGCGACGCCAGTCGCGGTGCCCGATGTCCGCCAGCCCGCACCGGCCGATGCGGTGAAGGTCGCGCTCGCGCGGGCGGAGCATGCCACGCAACAGTTCAAGGAGTTTCCCCAGGCGGTGCACCCGGTGCCGCTGCTGTCCTCGATGTCCGAGGCGGCCTTGCGGCGCGTGCTCGGCACGCTCGTGCTGCGGCGTGTGCCCGCCGATTCGTTCGTGATCCGCGAGGGTGAGCCCGGCAACTCGTTCTTCTTCGTCGCCGGCGGTCGGCTCCGCGTGTTCGCGACCGACGGCCTCGGCCGGCACACCGAGCTTGCCGCGCTGGGCGAGGGCGCGGTGTTCGGCGAGATGGCGCTGCTGTCCGCGCAGCCGCGGTCGGCCAGCGTCGGGGCGACCACGGAGGTCGACCTGCTAGAAGTCGGCCGCCAGTCGCTGGCGTCGCTCGCCGACGAGCTCGGCCCGGTCGCCGAGGCGCTGCACGGATTCACGCGCGAGCGGTTGCTCGGCAACCTGATGGCGACCAGCCCGCTGTTCAAGCCATTCAACCGGATGCAGCAGCGCGATCTGCTCCGCCGGTTCACCAGTCACGATGTCGCGCCGGACACCGTCGTGATCCACGAAGGCGAGGAGGGCCGGGGCCTGTTCGTCGTCCTGTCCGGCGAGCTCGATGTATCGCGCCGCGCGAGCGATGGCCGCGGGGTCCCGCGGGGGGGGCGGCGCCCCGGCGAGGTGGTCGGTGTTTGGTCGGTGGTCCGAGTTGTCGGGCCGACGGCGACCGTCGTCGCGCAACGGTCGGCGACCGTGCTGTTTCTCGCCCGCGAGTACGTGACGCGGATCGTCGCTGCGGTGCCCGAGATCAAGAGTTATCTCGAAGCGTTGGCCGAGGACCGCGAGATCGACAACCAGCTCGTGCTCGGAGAGGACGAAACTCCAGCCGACGAGCGCGTCCTCATCTGAGGCCCTATACTGCGTGGATATGGATCAAGAGCAGCCCAAGCGCAGCAATGGTCTCGGACGGTTCCTGTGGTTGTTCGTGATCCTCGCGGTCATCGTGCTCTGGTGGTGGTTCAAGCCAGAGCATGACGCGGGTGTCTCGCTCGCCGAGGAGCAGGCCGATGCGATCGCCGCGGTCACCGACCCCGATGACATCCTCATCGATCTGAAGGACAACGCGACGCCCGACGCGATCGAGCGCGCGCTCGGCATCGATCTCGTGCTGGTCGACAACAGCGGTGTCGCGGCACGCACGCAGCTGTATCGCGCGCACGTCGAGCCGGCGCGTCGCGATGCGATCCTCGCGGTGCTCTCGCAGCGCAGCGACGTCGAGATCGCCGAGCCCGAGGCCACGATCTCGCTGTCCCCCGGCACGGTCTCGGTCGTCACGGCCGACGATGTCATGCACGAGGGCTACCCCAACGATCCACTGTATCCGAAGCAGTGGCACATGCGGCAGATCGGCATGCCGGAGGCGTGGAAGCTCGCCGACGGCAACGGCGTGATCGTCGCGGTGCTCGACACCGGCGTCGCATACGAGGACCACGGCAAGTTCAAGCTGCTGCCCGATCTGAAGGGTATCGAGTTCGTCAGTCCGTACGACTTCGTCACCAACACCAAGCACGCCAACGACGATCACGGTCACGGCTCGCACGTCACCGGCACGATCGCGCAGGTCACCAACAACGGGATCGGCGTCGCCGGCGTCGCGCGCAACGTCCGCATCATGCCGCTCAAGGTGCTCTCGGGCTCGGGCTCGGGCTCGGTCGGCGGCATCGCCGACGCGATCCGCTATGCGGCCGACAACGGCGCGAAGGTCATCAACATGAGCCTCGGCGGTGCGTTCCCGTCGAAGGTGCTGAAGAAGGCGGTCGCCTACGCGCATGGCAAGGGCGTCACCGTCGTGTGCGCCGCGGGTAACGAGAGCCGCGGCAAGGTCGGCTATCCCGCCGCGTATCCGGGCGCCGTCGCGGTCAGCGCGACCCAGTCCGACGAGGCGATCACGTTCTACTCGAACTATGGCAAGGACATCGATATCGCCGCGCCCGGTGGCAACACGCGCAGCGCGGACGGCGGTCGCAACAACCCCGACGGCGGCGTCCTCCAGAACACGATCGCGATCCAGGACCCGACCAAGAACGACTACTACGCCTATATGGGCACCTCGATGGCGTCGCCGCACGCGGCTGGCATCGCGGCGCTCGTCGTCGGCGAGGGCGTCACGGATCCCGACATGGTCGAGAAGGTCCTGAAGGACAGCGCACGCAAGCCCGAGGGGCAGACGTACACGACCGACAAGTACGGCGCGGGCATCATCGACGCCCCCGCCGCGGTGCGGACGGCGCGCTCGCAGGGCGGCGGCCTCCAGCTCGGACTCGGCCTGTTGATGGCTGGCGCGGTCGCGGCCTCGCTGCGCCGCCGCGGCACCGGCGTCAAGCTCGGCTGGACGTACCTCGCAGGCGTCGTCGTCGGCGCCTCGGGTCTGTTCTTCCTGCCGTACGTTGCGCCGGGCCTGTCCTCGCTGCCCGGCGTCTACACGCTGACCCACGGGCTCCCGTCGTGGGACCTCTCGCTGCTCGGCCCCGGCGGCCACGGCAACATGCTGTTCTTCTCGGCGCTCGCGCCGCTCGCGCTGCTCGCGGTTGGCTATGGCGTGCCGAAGCTGCGCGCCCCGCTCGCCGGACTCGCGATTGGCGTCGCCGCGCACCTCGCGGTGTTCGCTGCGGTGCCGTTCGCGACGGTCCAGGTCCCGGCCGTGTTCGGCATCGGGACGCTGTGGCTCGTCATCAATGCGGCGGTCTGCGTCGGCCTCGCGCGCGTCGCGCTGCGTCGCTAGCGCGGATCGTAGGCCCCGAGCTGGTCGGCGAGCAAGCCGGCCAGTCCGGCGACCAGGCTCCACAACATGGCGTTGTCGGCGTGGTCCGCGTTGATCGACAGCTCCCCGATCGGCCCGCGGCGGTCGAGGTAGAGCACGCCGTCCTCGCACGCGATCAGGAAGCCGCGCACCGGCGAGCTGCAGATCGCATCGAGTTGCGCATGGATCCGGGTGTCGAGCGTCTCCCAGCGCGCGCCGGTGAACCGTGCGGCCTCGCCCTCGCGGCCGATCACGAGCGTGTCGTCGACGCCAGCGTGGATCGCGGTCGGAGCGCCGACGTCGTGCGTGCTGCGGGTCCACGTCGTGCCGTCGAACGTGCCGCGCGCCCCGAGTCGACGACCCAGAGCTCCCCGTCGGGGCGAAGCCAATCACGTCGGCAAACGGCAGCTCGATATTCGGGACCTCGTGATCGAGTCGCACCAGGGCGCTGCCAGTGGTCGCCCAGATCGCGTCGCCGCTCCGGCCGAGTGCACGGACTCCACGCAGGTCGAGCGTGGTCCACGTGCCCGCGGTCTCGTGCAGCACCTTGCCGCCCGCGAGCGCCCACGTCGCGCCACGCGTGACGATGAAATCCCGGATCGCGCTCGGGGTCGGTGCCTGCTCGTGCGTGAGGTGGCCGGCGTGCCAGCGCACGATCGCGCCGGCATCTCCGCCGCCCCACAGCGCGGTGCCGTCGTGGGTCAGGACGTGCGGCGCCTGGTGGGTCCAGACCTCGCGCCGCCAGTCGCCCTGGAAGTACCACCAGATCTGACCGTCGGCCTCGGCGCAGTAGGCCGCCTCGCCGGCGCGACAGATCGCGCGCACCGGGCCGCCGGCGGTGCCGCCGTCACGAAACCCGTCGGGGCCCGCCTCGACATCGCGATCCTCGCCGAGCGTGTAGAGCCGCGCCTGGTACGGGCCCCCGGGTCCCGGCGCGAACGGCGCCCACACCACGAGGTCGAGCTGGAGCGCGAGCGCGCGGGATGGCAAGGCGGTGTCGATCCACGGCGCGTGCTTGTCGCGCGCGAGCTCGAGCGGGACGTCGATCATGCAGGTCGCCGTCGCGTCACCGTTCGCCTCGACGCGCCCCGTGATCCCGGGATGCCAGGCGAGGGCGGTGTGCAGCGCGTCCTCGAACCGTGCGAGCTCGAGCTGCTGCCACGGAAGCTTCCACGACGCCTCGAACATCGTCGGCCCCACCGTATCACCCGCATGCCCTATGCTCGCGCCGTGAGTCACCGGATCTCGATCGCGCGCGAGCAGTACAAGGTCTCGTGCGCGCACATGACGGTGTTCCCCGATGGCACCAAGGAGCGGCTCCACGGCCACAACTACACGATCGCGATCGCGATCGAGGTCGATCGGGTGGACCTGCCCGCGATGCTGCCGTTCTCGTCGATCAAGGGTGCGCTCGGCGAGCTGTGTGCAGCATGGAAGGAGCGAGTCCTGATCGCGGAGCGCAATCCGCACCTCGTGATCGTGCGCGACGATCACGAGCTCGAGCTCACGTTGTGCGGCGATCGCTACGTGCTGCCGCGCGGCGATGCGTTGCTGCTCCCGATCGACAACATCTCCGTCGAGGCGCTGGCCGCGCACATCGCGGACCTGTTGCATGTGCGGCTCGCCGTGCTCGAGGCACCGCACGTGCGTGCACTCGAGGTCACGGTCGAGGAGAGCCCGGGTCAGGGCTCGTCGACACGCATCACGCTACGCTAACGGGGGTGCTGACCGGGGCGCTGACTAGGCGTCGGCGCCGCGCTCGCGCCCGCGCCCGCCGCGCCGGCGCCGGCGACCACCGCGATTGCCGCGGTCGGCACCACCACCACCACCGGCGCTCGGGCTCGGGCTCGCGCTGCGCTCGGCGTGCACGTGAGGCGCGCCGTTCTTGGGGCCTGGACCCGGGGACATCGCGGCCGACTCGGCGGCGATCTCCGTCGACATCTTGCCGGCGACCCGGAACTGATCCGGCTTCCAGCCCTTCTGCGGCGTGACGATGATCAGCTTCTGGCAGCGCTTCTCGAGGTGGTCGAGATAGTCGCGCTCCTGGCGTGACAGCACCTCGGCGACGCGCGGGGCGCACTCGATCTCGATCTTTTCGTTGTCGACCAGCGAGCCCGAGCGCCGGACCTCGCGCAGGATCTCGTACGCGACGGTGGCGACCGACTTGACGACGCCGGAGCCCTCGCAGATCGGGCACGGCTCGGTCAGCAGCTGGACCAGCGACTCGCGCGTCCGCTTGCGCGTCATCTCGACCAGGCCAAGCTCGCTGATCTTGGTCACGTTGGTGCGCGCACGATCGCGCGACAGCGCCTTCTGGAACGCGTCCCAGACCTTGCGGCGGTTGCCTTCCTTGTCCATGTCGACGAAGTCGATCACGATGATCCCGCCGATGTTGCGCAGCCGGAGCTGGCGCGCGACCTCGTCACAGGCCTCGAGGTTGTTCGCCGTCACGGTGTCCTCGAGGTTTCCCGAGCCCGTGTTGGTGAAGCTGCCGGTGTTGATATCGATCGCGGTCAGCGCCTCGCCCTGATCGATCACGAGCGAGCCACCGCTCTTCAGCGGGACCTTGCGCGCGACCGCCTGCCGGAGCGCGGGCTCGATGTGATAGTGGTCGAAGATCGGGCGGCGACCCTCGTACTTCTTGATCCGCTCCGTGAACCGCGGCAGGAACGCCTGCGTGAACTTCTTCACGCGTTCGCACTGCTCGTCGTCGTCGATCACGACCTCGGAGGTGTCCTCGCGCAGCAGGTCGCGAACGACCCGGAGCGCGAGGTCGAGATCGGCGTAGACCAGGCCGGCGCTGTTGAGCGTCTCCTGGCGCTTGTCGATCTCGCTCCACAGGCGCGCGAGGAAGTCGACGTCGTCGCGCAGCTCCTGGTCGCTGGCATCCTCGGCGGCGGTCCGCACGATGAAGCCAGAGCCCTTGGGCCGGACCTCGTTGACGAGGTCGCGCAACCGGCGGCGCTCCTTGTCCGAGCCGATTCGCCGCGACACGCCGACCTGCGCGACGTGCGGCATGAACACGCTGTAGCGGCCGGGCAGGGACAGGTAGCCAGTGACGCGAGCGCCCTTCTGGCCGATCGGATCCTTGACCACCTGACACAGCACGTACTGGCCCGGCTTCAGCAGGTCCTCGATCTTGCGAGACGCCAGCTGCTTGCGCGAGCGCGCGAGCCGGGACGCGGCGCCTTCGGGCGACTCGTCGCCGTCGTCGGTATCCGCATCATCGAACAGCTTGCGCTCGTCACCGGAGCCGAGGACATCGGCCACGTAGAGAAACGCGGCCCGTTCGACCTTCGGACCTAGATCGACGAAGGCAGCCTGCATCCCTGGGAGGACGCGGGACACTTTGCCTCGATAGATATTTCCGACGATTCCTCGGTCCCGTTTACGTTCGACAAAAAACTCTGCCAGGGCCCCGTCCTCGACTACCGCAACGCGGATCTCGGGGCCCTCGGCGTTCACCGCGAGCATGTTGTTCATGAAAGCTCTGCAATTCGTAGCGCCCGCTCCGGAGCGTCGCGACATGGATGTCGTAGCGTCGGCTCATCATAGAGTGGGTCGAGAGGGTTCGGTAACATGCAAGCCGATGGAAAACAAGACATTGTGAGAGGCCCTCTGGGCATGGCCCGAGGCTTGCTTAACTAGTGGTCGCTGCGGTGTTATCGCATCGCGCACCCTCTCGGTTCTATTACTTAATCATCCGAGATTTAGTACATCTCTACCTAAATTAGACTCGCTTTATCGAGCCAAACGCCCGGGTTGCCGCCCGGGCGTTTGGTGTTTTCGGGCATCCAATCACCTATGTTGGGCGCGTGAACAAGGACGCGATCGCGTTCGTGCTGGCGCTTGGACGTGCGCTTCACCGCTACGGCACGCCGTCCCACCGCCTTGAGGAAGCGCTGCAGGTCTGCTGCGACCGGCTCGGGCTGCAGGCCGAGCTGTTCACCACGCCGACCACGATCATCGTGACGTTCGGCGATCCGGCCGATCTCCGCACCGCGATGATGCGGGTTGGCGGCGGCGAGCTCGACATGGACAAGCTCGAGCAGGTCGACGATCTGGCGGACGACGTCGCTGCCGGTGAGGTGACGCCCAGCGAGGGTGTCGCGCGGCTGCGCACGATCGGAGCTCGCACACCGCGTTCGCCCGCCCGCTGGTCACGCTATGTCACGGCGTCACCGCTGGTGCGATGGCCGTGTTCTTCGGTGGCTCGTTGCCCGATGTCGCAGTCGCGGCGACGCTCGGCCTCTTGCTCGGCATCCTCTCGCAGTTCGCCCAACGCTCCACCGATCAGGCGCGCGTGTTCGAGCTCGTCGGCGCAGCCTTCGCGGCATTCGCGGCCGGCGTGACGTCGTCGTTGTGGCACGCGATCTCGCCGTCCCTGGTCACCATCGCGTCGCTGATCGTGCTGCTGCCCGGCATGGCGCTGACCACCGCGATGATCGAGCTCGCGACGCGCAACCTGATCGCGGGAACTGCGCGCCTGATGTCAGCGATCATCGTGCTGCTCCAGCTCGTCGTCGGCGTCGCGCTCGGCGAGCACGTCGCCAGCGCGGTGTCGCGCGTCTATCAGACCGTCCCGATCGCGCTGCCGGAGTGGACCAACTGGCTCGCGATCACGACCGCGTCGGTCAGCATTGCCGTCGTCGTGCGCGCGCAGACCCGCGCGTTCTTCTACATCCTGCTCGCGTGTTTCGTCGGCTACATCGGCACGCGCGCGGGCACCGAGTGGTTCGGTCAGGACATGGCAACGCTCGGCGTGCTCGTCGGCGCGGTCGCACTCGGCGTGTTTGGCAACGGGTTCGCGCGGCTGCGCCAGCGTCCGGCGCAGGTCGTGGTGGTCCCCGCCGTGCTGCTGCTGGTCCCCGGCAGCATGGGGTTTCGCGGCATGACGTCGCTGCTCGATCGCGACACGCTCACCGGGGTCGAGACCGTGTTCGGCATGTTCGTCGTCGCGCTCGCGCTCGGCGCCGGCCTGCTGGTCGCGAACGCGCTGGTGTCGCCGCGCCGAGCCTCTGAGCAGGCGCTTCAGGCATTATGAGCCGTCGGGATCGGCGTCGCGCCGGACGCACGGATCATGCTCGGGATCGTGGCCGCACGCGAGCACGCCCGGGCTGTCGTCCTCGGGATCGACGCCGCGGTTCGGTCCCTCGACGTCATCGACCGGGTCGGGCTCCTCGAGCAGCCCACCGGCCGCGATCAGCGCTGCGACCTTGTCAGCCGACGCGCCGGGCACCAGTGCCTGCCGCGCCAGGTACGCGACGTAGTACGCGTCCTCGCGCCGGGGCTCGAGCTCGCCGCGCTCGATCGCCTGCTCGAGCGTGCGCTTGAGATCGCCGATCAGCCGCGACGGCGCGATCTCGAACGCGGTCATGATCGCGTTGCCGACACCGCCGGGCAGCGGCGGCAGCTTCGCGTCGGCCTCGGCGAGGCGCTCGACGCGGTCCGCGAGCGCGCTGATCTGCTCGAGCAACGTCTTGCGCCGGCCCGGCCGCTTCGACGTGATGTCGGCGCGCGACAGATCGAACAGGTCGGTCATGTGCGCGGCCATCTCGCGGTGGAACCGGCGGACCGCGCTGTCCGTCCACTGATCGCCGTACTGGTTGGTCCGCAGGTGATGCTTGACGAGGAATCGGATCGTGTGGCGCTCGTCGCGCGCGAACTGGAACCGACCGTGGATCTTGTCGAACATCCGCGCGCCGACCTCGGCGTGCCCGTGAAAATGCACGCCGTCGCTGGTGAACGTGCGCGTTGGGACCTTGCCGACGTCGTGTAGCAGGGCGGCCCAGCGGACGAGCGGACGGCGGACCGTCTGCTTGACCACCTGCTTGGTGTGGGCCCACACATCCTTGTGCTGGCGCCCGGTCTCCTGGACGAGATCGACGGTCGCGGCGAGCTCGGGAAACAGCACCGGCAGGATGCGAGTGACCTTCAACCATTCGAGCGCCTCGTCGATGTGGACGCCCATCAGCATCTGCTCGACCGCCAGCCGCAGCCGGAGCTTGTCGGCGTCGACGAGGCGCGGAGCGTGCTCTCCAGCGAGCTCGGTCACCCCGTCAGGTGGGAGGCGGCCATGCTCGGCGATCGCGCCAGCGAGCTCGAGGAGGATGACAGGCTCGGCCTCGACGAGCCCGCGCACGCGTTCAGTGGCGTCGCCAGCCATGGGCGGGGATACCTACCACGGATGCGTTTGACGCGGCTTGGTATGGATGGTGCTGTGTGCGGCGTCGAGTGCAAGGTCGTATCACCGAGAACCAGCTTCCGCTGGCGGAGCGCAGCTTTCCTGGAATCTCGCGGTTCTATGCTTCGCTTGATGCTAAGCCGGCGACATTCTTACAGCTCGTTTGGGCGTTCGAAGGTCGCAAGCTCGCACAGCCGTCTCGTCGGAAGCGTCGTAGTCCCTGAAGCGTTCTGATCGCGAAACCTGATCTGCTGGCCAGCGAACCTGCCAGCTGTGACAGGCAGTCGCAATCCGGAGCAGTCATGGGGCAAGAACGAACAGAAAAACGCCGAGCGATCGGCGTCTTCGATTCGGGCGTCGGTGGACTCACCGTCGTTCGCGCATTGCGTGCAGTACTGCCGGGAGAGGACATCATCTATCTCGGAGATACCGCGCGCGTCCCTTATGGAAGTAAGAGCCCGCGCACCGTCGAGCGGTACTCACTCGCGTGTCAGCAATTCTTGCTCGCGCGCGACGTCAAGCTCGTGATGATCGCGTGCAACACGGCGTCGGCGAATGCGCTGCCGGCGCTGAGCGACGCGAGTCCAGTGCCCGTGATCGGCGCGGTCGAACCTGGCGCGACGAGCGCGCTGGCAGCGACGAGAGGCAAGCATCTCGGCGTGATCGGAACACTCGCGACGGTGCGCTCCGGCGCATACGCGACGGCGATCGCCGCACGCGATCCTGACGCGAAGCTGACCGCGCTCGCGTGTCCACTGCTCGTGCCGCTCGCGGAGGAAGGTTGGACCGACGACGAGATCGCCGTGCTGATCGCGCGGCGATACCTCGCGCAGCTGTTCGAGAGCGATCCGCAGATCGATACGCTCGTGCTCGGCTGCACGCACTACCCGCTGTTGCGCCACGTGATCGAACGGGTCGCGAACGAGCTCGCAGGGCGCGCGGTCGCCGTGGTCGATTCCGCGACCGCGATGGCCGAGGCTGCATGCGCGATCATCGAGCCAGGCCCGAACGCACGTGCGCAGCCGGGTCGACTCGATTGCTTCGCGACCGATACGTCACGGCTCGACGAGCTGGCGCCCAGATTCCTGGGTGAGCCGCTCACCGGTTTCGAGCTCGTCGACCTCTAGGTCTTCAGGTCAGACGATCGGCAGATCAGGCGCGAGCTGCGCCCTTGACGCGCATCTCTTCGGTCTTGCGACGCTTCATCGCCTCGGTCACCGTCGACGCCTTCTTCAGCTTGTCGGCGATCGTCTTCTCGTCGACCGGGTAGTCGGTACGAAATACGAGGCCGTCGTCGAACAGCTGTTCGCGCGCGTCGCCATCGTCGAGATACTTGGTGACCTTCTTGCCCTTGTAGTCGAGCTTGGGCAGCGAGGTGACCTTGCTCTCGAGCCACACCATCAGCTCGCCCATCACGGACTTGCAGACGGTCAGGTTCTCCTCGAGCTCGTCGAACAGCTCGGGGAAGCGATCGCGAAATGCCTGCTCGTCCTCCCCGGCGCCGAGCGCCTGTTGCAGCGCGAGCCGCAGCAGCAAGGCGTCGTCCGCAAAGCTGACGACGTTGTCATTGCGATCCGAGATCGAATCGTTGGGGGAGATGACGTACGCAACCACGCCGGCGGCGACTTCGCGCACCGGGCGGGGCAGGTTTTCGTCGTCCATCGCGTCGAAGGCGATCTTAAGATCGTGGGGCAACGACACCAGCCACCCTCGAACCAGCTCGACGAACTTCGATTCCACAGCCGGTACAGAAAGACTCGTCACGGGATATGCGTACCCCGCGAAAGCGGGGCCTCCAAGGCGCTTCGTGATTGAAGCCGAGGAAGGGAGTACCAACCCCTTCGCGGAATTACAAGCCCGAGGTCTTACAAGCCCGTCTCGTGATAACCTCGTGACGCGGTGGCCAAACGTTCACCCATCCTTGGCTACAACCACAACGTCCGGTATCGCGGGCTCATCTTCCACGTCCAGACCGAGGACTCCGGCGTCATGTCGCCGCACTTGTTCACGCATCTGTTCGTCGGCGGCGTGATCGTCTCGACCCGGAAGCTGGTCTACGACTCCGGGTCGGCCGAAGACGTCATCAAGTCCCTGATGCAGGCTCAGCACAAGGCCGTGCTGAAGGACCTCAAGCGCGGGCACTTCGACGACAAGATCGACCTCTACCTCGGCAACGAGCCCGGTCTGTTGCCACGCGGCACCACCGATGCTGCCGGCGTCGAGGCGATTCCAGCGCCGGCGGTGCCGCTGCCGGCCGTTCCGCTCGTCGATATCGAGCTCGAGGCTGCGGCGAGCACCAAGCTGACCCAGCAAGTCGCTCCGGATCGGCGCCCCAGCGAGCCGCTCGCACAGGTCGCGCGCACCAAGACCGCGGATCGCGGCAGCGCGCCCAGCGCCATCCGCACCACACTCGGACCTCCGGATCCGCTCGACTCGATCGAGCTTGGCTACGACGTCGGCTACGATCCGGGCTACGTCGAGGCGACGACGCGGACGCTGATGCCGACGAGCTTTCACGATTCGTCTCCCGAGATCGAGATCCAGCTCGAGCTCGACGACGATGCCCCCCCGCCGGTGCCGCAGCACACGCCACGAACGCCGACAGGACGCTCGCGCCAGGCGCGCGACACTGACCTCGCGCCGCCGGGCATCCCGTCGGGGCTGAGCGACAGCGCGCGGCGCGACGATCAGAGCGACGGCATCCCGGGCGCGCTGGCAGCCACCTCGTCGGCGGGCGCGAAGACCACGGCAGAGTCTCTGCCGCCGCTGCCGATGCTGTCGCTGGATCGCCGACCCTCGCTCGGCTCGACGCTGCCACCCGCGCGGCCGATCACCCGCCCGCCCAACACCGTGCGGGGCGCGATGCCATCGCCCCAGGTCATGTCGCGCCCGATCCCTCCCGACGACCCGCGTGCTGGTCGCCGCGAAAGCGACGCGATCGAGGTCTATGCGCCGGCGCCACCGTCGGTCGAGCTCCCGGGGGCGGCGCCCGAGCGCCCGGGTTCGTACTCGCAGCACAAGAAGACCCAGCGCATCCCGACCGGGATCAAGGACCAGCGCTCCGGCTCCGTCGCGGTGCCACCAGGGCTCGGCCGTCCGGGTCGCGCACCGTCGTCGGCGCCGCTCTCGTCGCCGACCCCCGCGCCGACGACCGGCCCGATCCCGCGCCCGCTCGGTCGCGAGGCCTCGCCCACACCCGGCGCTCCGAATCCGCGACCCCGCACGCCGACGCCCACGCGTCCGGGCACCAGCAACAGCGGCGTCGTGATGACGCGACCGGCGGTGATCGTTGGCGCACCCGCGAAGCCCGCGTCCACAACCCAGCGCATCCGCAAGGCGCGCGAGGACGAAGGGCGCGGGTTCGGCCAGGGCCTGATCTCCGAGAAAAGCCTTGATGAGGTGATCCTCGCGTACCTGTCCGAGGACGCCGACGATAAGTAGCGATGTGCGCTGGCGACACGTTTGTCGTCTCGCAGATGTTCGCTACGGTTTGATCATGGCCGCACAGGTGAAAATGTACACGCGGAAGTGGTGTGGCTACTGCACCGCGGCCGAGCGCTTGCTCGAGGAGAAACAGGTCAAGTACGAGCACGTCGACTGCACGGGTGATCATGCGACCCGCAAGTGGCTGCTCGAGACGACCGGGCGCCACACGGTGCCGCAGATCTTCATCGATGGCGTCTCGATCGGTGGATACGACGAGCTGCGTGCGCTCGAGCGTCGCGGCGAGCTCGACCGCATGCTCGCGGGTCGCACGGCCGAAGCAGCGCGCTAGCGAGTCAGCTCACCGACTACTCGTCGTCGGGATCCGGCGTGTCGAGCTCGGGGTGGGCCTCGCGGTAGCTCACCATCCAGGCGGCGAGCTTTGGCATCGCGACCTCGAGGCGCTGGCTCCCCTCGCGATCCATCGCCTGCCGCCACGAGAACCGCGCTTCGTCATGGTCACCGCGGTGCGCGTGAGCCCACGCGCAGAGCAGCAACAGATCGCGGCCCGCCGTCATCGACAGCCCCTTGCGCATGCGATCGTGGAGCTCGCTCTCGTCGAGCTCGGTCTCCCGGATCGCGCCTTCGGCCACCATCAGGTGCATCTGCGAGATCCAGTACGACAGCTTCAAGACCTCGCCATGCGGGACACCGCCGCGCGCCTCGAGGACATTGCGGGATTCCTTGATCCGTCCGAGCGCGGTCAGCAAGTTGATCTCGGTGTAGTAGCTGAACTGGTGCTGGATCAGGCGCGGTGACAACCGGGCGCGCGCGTGACGGACGCGTTCGAGTGCTTGCTCGCCACGGCCGTCGAGCGCATCCGCGATCGCGACCCGGAGCTCCGCCAGCGCACGCACGCGAGCAGGAGCCCACCACGATCGCGCCACCGGCTCGGCGAGCTCGCGCCCGCCGGTAGCGTCGCCGTTGGACAGCGCGACGCTGGCCTCGTTGACCCGGCGGACCGCGCGCACCGTGCCGACGAACCGACCGCCGAGCAGCAAGTAGAACGGGATCAGCAGCGGGAACGAGCTGGCGGCGAGCGCGACGCCAGCAGCGGTGATGCCACCGAACGCGAGGTACGCGGCGACCTGGCGGTTGCGGACCTCGGAGGGATTCTTCACCTCGCCATCGCGGCCGACGTAGACGAGCTGGCCCTTGCCCGCCTTGTCGAGGTCGCGCGCGATCATCGGGCGCGCGAGCGCGGTCGTCGAGGGATCTTTGGGGTCGGCCATGCTATCCGGCGTCGAGGACGCTCCACGAGGTACTACCCGCCCCATCGTGAAGCTCGACCCCGAGCAGGGTGAGCTCGTCGCGAATCGCATCGCCGAGCTTCCAGTCCTTGGCCGCACGTGCAGCGGCGCGGTCCGTGATCTTGCGCTCGATCAGCGCGGCATCGAGCGAGCGCCACTTGACCAGGCGATCGCGGCGCGCGGTCAGCGCGGTCTGCGGCTGGTTGCCGAGCAGGCCGACGGCATCACCCGCCGTGCGGAGGTCCCGCGCGAGCCGGGCCAGCGTGCGCTTGCGCAGCTGCTTGTCGATGCCCTTGGTCTCCTTGACCAGTCGATTCGCCAGCGTCGCGGCCTCGTACATCGCGGCGACCACGGCGGGCGCGTTGAAGTCATCGAGCAGGGCTTCCTTGACGGCGGGGAGCAGGCGCTCGGCCTCCGGCATCACCGGTCCGTCGGCACCGGCGTCCGTCGCGACCACGGCATCGACGTCGAGCAGCGTCTTGTAGAAGTACGAGAGCTCGCGATCCGCGGTCTCGAGGCTGCGGTAGCGCTGGCCGGTGATCTTGCCGGCATCATCGCGCACGCTCTCGACGATGAAGTCGACCGGCGAGCGGTAGTGGTGCTTGACGCAGAAGAACCGCAGCGCCTCACCGCCGACGTGGGCGATGACCGTGGTGCAGTCGATCACGTTGCCGAGCGACTTCGACATCTTCTCCTCGGGATCGCCGTCGTCGATCGGCGCCTCCTCGGGATCGACGCGGCGGAGGAAGCCGTTGTGCAGCCAGTAGCGGGCGAACGTCTCGGTGCCGTACGCACCCTGCGACTGCGCGATCTCGTTCTCGTGGTGCGGGAAGATCAGGTCCTTGCCGCCGCCGTGCAGATCGAACGTGTGGCCGAGGTGCGCGACCGTCATCGCTGAGCACTCGATGTGCCAGCCGGGCCGGCCCTTCCCCCACGGAGACTCCCACGCAGGCTCGCCGGGTTTCGCGGATTTCCACAGCGCGAAGTCGCCGGGGTGGCGCTTGCGTTCGTCGACCTCGACGCGAGCGCCGGCGCGGAGCTTGTCGATCGTCTGGCCGCTCAGCTTGCCGTACGACGGGAATGCCTCGATCGCGTAGTAGACATCGCCGTCGACCGGGTACGCGCACTTGTTCTCGACCAGCTTCTCGATCACGGCGATGATCTCCGCCATGTGCGTCGAGACCTTGGGCTCGTTGTCGGGTGGGCGGACGTTGAACGCCGCCATGTCACGGTTGTAGGCGGCAGCGAGCCGGTCCGCGAGCGCCATCGGCTCCTCGCCAAGCTCGTGGGCGCGCTTGATGATCTTGTCCTCGACATCGGTGATATTGCGGACGTAGTTGACCTCGTAGCCGAGGAACTCCAGGCCGCGCCGGATCGTGTCGAACGAGATCGCCGAGTAGGCGTGGCCGATGTGGGCGGGAGCGTAGGGCGTGGGTCCACAGACGTAGAGCCCGGCCTTGCCCGGCACGAGGGGCTCGAACAGGACCTTTTCGTGGCGCATCGAATCGTAGAGTCGCAGAGCCATCACGGCAGTGTTTGTAGCACGAGCGTTTGCGTTCACTGCCAGCCGAGGCCGCCCGGGCTCTTCGGGTCGAGGATCGCGTTGGTCATCTGGCCGAGCCAGTGCTGCATCTCGATCGCATTGCTGGGCACGACGAGCGACCACGCGAGCAGGGACGGCTTGATGTGCGGGTTGTCCGCACTCGGCAAGGCGCGGGCGAGCAGGTACTTGCCATCGGGCGAGATCACCGGTCGATCGAGGACCCAGCCTGGCATCGCGAGCATCCACTTGTGGCGCGCGATCGGATCGAGCAACGAGATCCCACCGCGATCGGGGACGACCAGCTGGCCGGTCTCGGGGGACATCGAGACCCGCTCGTGGTCACCGAGCAGGATCGCGGAGGTCTCGAGGTGATCGGGACGCGCGAGATCGATCAGGTAGAGGTCGTGCTCCGCCGTGAACGCGACGCCGCGATCCACACCGGCCTGGCCGAGGGCGAGCACGGGCTTCGGGGTCTTGACGTGGACCGTGAGGCTGCCGTCGGGCCGCCACGCGTGGATCGCGGCGCCCTCGGCGAACAGCAGCGTGCCGTCGGGGCGGACCACGAGCTGGCGGGGCGGCGCGGCGCCGGGGTAGCTGACCACGGCGGTCCTGCCGGAGCTGGGATCGCGCCGCCACAGCGTGCGATCGCCAAACGCTGCGGCGATCCAGGCCGGGCCGCTGCGGCTCCATGCCATGTCTAGCAACGTCGCGCGCGCGACCAGCGGCGTGTGCTGGCGCGTCTCGGTGTCGTACAGCTGGAGCTCGCCGGGCGATCGCGTGCCGAGCAACAGCTGGCGCGCGGTGACGAACGCGCACAGGTCACTCGTGCCCTCAAGCTCCGTGACCGTGGTCGCGGTGAGCAGCTGCGTGCGATGGCCGACGTCGACCGCGCAGCTGAGCTTGCCATCCGGCGCCGTGTGCACCGCGATCAGCTCGCCGACCGGCCCGAGCGTGGTGGCCCGGCCGGTCGCGAGGGCGAGCACGCGGGCGACGCCGTCAAACGTCGCGAGCACGCGGTCACTACGCAGGAAGTCCGCGAACGCGGGGAGCTCGGTGGCGAGCATGCGCGGCTGGATCTCGTCGAGGTTCCACACCAGGAGATAGTTCTCGATCGTCGCCAACACGTACGGCGAGCGCGCTGAGGCCTCGACGATATCGAGCTGGCCACTCGGGATCTGGAGCGTGTGCTCGCCGCGATCCGACAGGATCACGAGCCCACCCTTGCTGCCGGCGACGATCGTACCGCCGCGGGCCTCGCGCAGGCCGGCAGGCTCGCCGTCGATCGGACGCCGCACGCCGCCCTCGTCGCGCGACACCATCGCGACGCCGGTCGCGCCGATCGTGAACGAGCGCCCGTTCGAGTAGGCGATGAACCGGCGCTTGCCGACGTAGCCGCGCTGCGCGATCTGCGGCGCGGGACGAAACACGATCTGCAGCGCTGACTCGTCGACCAGCGCGACCAGCGTCTCGCTGTCGTCGGACCAATCGAGATCGCCGGTGTTGCCGTTGGTGACCTCGATCGGCGGCAAGGCGGGCTGCGCGCGATCGAGCAGCATCAGGTGATCGACGCCGTGCAACGCGATCCAGCGCCCGCTCGGCGATGGCGCGAGCTGGCTCACGCTCTCGGGCAGCGGGATCTCGAGCGGCGTGGTGCCGGCGAGCCCGAGCTGCCACAGCCGCTGGCGGGTATCGATCCAGTACGCGGTGTCGGCCACGACCTCGAGATCCGAGATCGGGTCCGCGGTGGCGAGCGCGGCGAGCTGCTTGCCGTCGGCATCGAGGATCCGCAGGTCACTGCCACGCCATCCGACGATCTTGCGTTCGTCGTCGGCGAACCGCGCCGACATCGCGGGCTCGATCCGCGTCACGGTACGCGCGCTGCGCTTCGCGAGGTCGTAGATCAGGATCGTGCCGTCCTGCCCGGCGGCGAGCGCGCGGAGGCCATCGCGCGACAGCTCGAGGGACGCGAGCTTCTTCGGTGCTGGGAGACTCCAGGCGACACCGTGTGCGCGAGCGGCCGCCGCGATCGTCCGGACCTCCCGCCAGTGGGTCGCGGCGAGCGGGCGGACGAGCGCGAGCGCATAGGTCGGGTTCTTGTCGGCGACGCTGCGCGCCTGGGCGAGCGTCAGCTCCGCCGAGCGTTCCTCCGCGCGCCGCTTCTCCGCGATCGCGATCCGCTCGGCCTCGGTCGCGCGATCACGCTCCCCGATCACGCGCGTCACGGCGATCGCGCCGCCAACGATCAGCGCCAGTGCGGCGATCGCGGTGACGGTGACCGGCACCCGGTGCTTGCGGACGAACCGGGCGAGCTTCTCCTTTGTCGAGTAGCGATGCGACGCGACCAGCTGCCCGGTCAGGAAGCGCTGCAGATCCTCGGCGAGCGCCCGCGCGTCCGGGTAACGATCGTCGGGCGCGTGAGCGAGCGACTTGTCGACGATCGTCGACAGCTCCGCCGGCACGCCCGGCACCAGCTCGCCGATCGGTGTCGGCGGGGCCGCCGCCGCCGCTTTCATCATCTCGTCGGCCGACTTCGCATGGTGCGGCGGCTTGCGCGACAGCAGGTGGTACAGCGTCGCGCCGAGCGCGTAGACATCGCAGCGCTCGTTGACCGGCAGGCCGCGAAGTTGCTCGGGCGCCATGAAGCCGGGCGTGCCGAGCACGATGCCGGCGCGGGTCTTGATGATGTCGATGCCGGCGTGGCTCTTCGCGATGCTGCTGGCGCGGCTCTCGCCGGTGCGGCCGATCGGGGGCGCGGGGAGCGCGCGATTCGGCACGGTCGCGGGAATCGGGTCGTCGGGCTCGCCGATCAGCTTCGCGAGCCCCCAGTCGATCACGATGGTCTCGCCGAGCTCCCCGACCAGGATGTTCGACGGCTTGATGTCGCGATGGACGATCCCGCGCTCGTGCGCGTGCGCGATCGCGTGCGCGGAGGCGACGATGTGAGGCAACAGCGCGAGCCGCTGCGGCAAGGTCTCCGCGGTCGCGACCAGGCGCTCGAGTGGCCGGCCGGAGATCTTGCGCATCACGTAGAACGGCTCGCCGCCCGACATCGAGCCGGCGTCGTGCACCGGCACGATCGACGGATGCTCGAGCAGCGCGGTGATCTTGATCTCGCGCTCGAACCTGCGCAGCGCCTCGGGGTCGAGCCCGAGCGCCTCCTTGAGCGCGACTTCGCGGCCGAGCAGCGTGTCGGTCGCCTCGACGACGCGCCCCATGCCCCCTCGGGCGATCTCGGCGCCGAGCTCGTACCGCGCGGGCGGCATCGGCGGCGGACCGAGCGAGATCGCAGGTGGCTCCCCCGCGAGCGTCGGCATCACCGGCGCGCCGAGGTAGTCCGGCGGGAATCCGCGCGGCATCTGCATCGTGCCCGGCGGCGGGACGGTCGCCAGGTCGCTCGGTGGTGCGGTCGCCGGGAGCGTCGGTGGCCCCTGGCCGCCACCCGCATCGGCACGGGAGGGCGCGAGCGTCGGCAGATCCGACGCGGTCTTCGAGTCCTCCGCCACGGGCCGACTATACGACGGCGGTCATCTTGTCGGAGGCGCGCGTCGGCACCAGGTCGCGGCGGATCGCGCGGATCAGGGCCCACCCGAACAGCAGGCCGATGATCGCGAGTGCGATCGTGATCGGCGTGACGTACCAGTAGTCCTCGGGCAGCTCCCCCACGATCACGACGCGGGCGTCTGCGGGGATCTCACGCACGACGTACAGCCCGACCAGCGGGAGCTGGGCATCGGGGATGGTCTCGTTGCCGACGGTGAACCCGGCCGGGCCGGACTTCTTCAGTGCACCCCACGTGGTGTCGTGGTGGCGATTGACCAGCTCGACGCGGGTCGCCCACAGATTCGCAGCCTCGAGCGCGGCGTTGGTCGCGGCGACGGACACCGGGACGCTGAACCGGATCTGGCGAAGCTGGACGTCGCGTTCGACGGGCGGCAC
>JBBJLY010000115.1:0-24423 GCA_037720695.1 Kofleriaceae bacterium
TGGACAGTGCGAGCGTGCCGAACGTCGGGCTGGTGACCGTGATGTCGTCGGGCCGGATCACGATCTCGTCGTGCATCGACCACAGCTCGACGCCGAACGCGAGCTCGATCCGGAGATCGGGCCGGGGCCGGACCTCGATCCCCGCGCGCAGGATCGGCGGCAGCGCGACCAGCTCGAGGCTGCCTCGATCGCCGGTCACCGTCGCGGCCTCGAACGCGATCTGGCGCGGCAGCGTGAGCGCGAGCGTGCCGTTGCCCGAGATCTTCGCCGGCGCGTGCGCGACCAGCCCGAGCGTGACCCGGTCGCCGACGTCGTACTGCACGCCGATCGAGCCGCTCGGCGCGAGATAGTCGAGCTGCTCGATCGCGATCGGCGCGTCGAACGCCGGATCTTCCGGATCGCAGACCATCGCGCCCGGGCACCCCGAGGTCACGATCCGCAGCGTGGCGTTCGAGATCAGATTCGACAGCGTGATGCCGATCCGCAGGCGATCGTCGACCTTGTACGCGGCGCCGATCGTGACCTGCGCGAACGTGGCGTCGTCGATCGCGACCGATGCAGCGCTGCGCGCCGCCGTCGGCGTAGCGATGGAACGCCTGGTACGGGGCGCCGAGCCCGCCGGCGATCACCAGCTTGTCGCCGACGCCGAGCGCGCCGGCCAGCGTCGGGATCGCACGGCCGGGCTGCTGGTTGCGGACGACCGGCAACACGTTACCGTCGCCGTCGATCCGGTCGTGCTCGACGGTCTGGTAGACGAACGCCGCGTCGAACACGAGCGCGCGCTTGCCATCGCCCGCGAGGTGCGCGAGGCCGGCGGGATCTTGCCACAGCGCCTCGGCATCCTCGGCGCCCACGATGAACGCACCACCGCGCGCGACGGAGCGCACGCCGCTCACCGGTAGCACCATGCCGCCTGCCCTGGCGACCGAGCTGGTCGCGAGGCAGAGTGCGACGACGGTTCGACCTCGCATCGACGACACTCTGCCACGACCACGTCGCCGCGCGGAGCCTGCTACCTTCTGATCATCTTGCAGCTGTGCACGGCGTGCTCGACGACCACCGAGGAGGCAGGACGGTTCTGCCCGGAGTGTGGTGCCGTGCTCACGCCTGCCGAGTCGCACAAGGCGCCAACTGGAACGATCCCGCTCGGCTCCCGCCATCAGGGCACCAGCCCACCGCCGGTCGTCAATCCGGTCGGGGCGACGGCGCCCGCGGCCCAGAAGTCGGCGGCGAAGCCCGTCGATCCTGCAGCCGAAACGACCGAGGGCTCGATCGGCAAGGGCAGCGCCTCGAGCCTGGTCGGCCACACGGTCGACGGGTTCGCGATCGAGGGCGTGCTCGGCGGCGGCGCGTTCGGCACCGTGTATCGCGGCCGCCAGATCGGGCTCGAGCGCGAGGTCGCGATCAAGGTGCCGACGTACGAGATCGCGGCCGATCCGATCATGTGCAAGCGATTCGCGCGTGAGGCCAAGTCGGCCGCACGCGTGCACCATCCCGGCGTGGTCGCGATCCACCAGGTCGGCGAGCTGACGGATGGCCGGCCGTTTCTCGCTTTGGAGCTGGTCGAATGCGAGGCGCTCGATCGCTTCCTCGCTGATGGGCCGATCCCGGTCGCACGGGCCCTCCGCATCGCGCGCCAGATCGCGAGCGCGCTGTCGGACACGCACGCGGTGGAGGTCGTGCATCGCGATCTCAAGCCGACCAACGTGATGTGGCGCCAGGACCGCAACGGCGACGATCGGATCACGCTGGTCGATTTCGGGATCGCGGTCTGCAAGCCGGGCAACGCGGACGCGACGCGGCTCACCGCGGGGGGCCTGATCGGCACGCCGCACTACATGTCTCCCGAGCAGGCGCACGGCGAGCAGGTCGACGCGCGCGCGGATCTCTACGCACTCGGCTGCCTGCTGTTCGAGCTCGTCACCGGCACGACGCCGTTCGACGGCTCCGGCTTCGAGGTCCTGCTCGCGCACCTCGGCCGGCCCGCGCCGCGCGCGAGCGAGCGCAACCCGGACATCCCCGAGTCCGTCGATCAGCTGCTGCTGGCGCTGATGGCGAAGCGACCGGACGATCGCATCTTGAATGCCGACGCCGTGGTCGCACGGATCGACGAGACGCTCGACACGCTCGACGCGAATGCACCGACGCAGCAGCGGCGCCCGAAGCGCCCGAAGCGCCCGAAGCGCGCGACCGATCAAACGCGCCGCGATCGTCCCCTGCCCTACGCCGCCACGCTGCCGTCGGAGCTGCCGTCCTCGGCCGCGCCACGCTCGCACCTGCGATCCATCGTGCTCGGTGCGGCCGTCGCGTTCGCGATCTCGGGCGCGGGCTTCGCGGCGTACGTGCTCACCCGGCACGACCCGCCCGAGCGTACGATCCGCCGCGAGATCTTTCTCGACGCCGCCGAGATGCGGCTGCGCCTGTTCGTGCCCGAGCCGATGGTCCACTCGACTGCGCGTGATACCCGGATCTACCTCGAGCTCCGCAACAAGCTCGGCCAGGTGGTCGTCGGCGACAACGAGCTGATCGTCTCGGTCACCTCACCGGATGGCGCGATCGTCAGCCTCGAGGCCCGCCGCCGATCGTCCAACAAGGAGCAGTACGCGTTCGTCTACCGGTTCACGAAGCCGGGCGCGTACCGGGTGCAAGTGCTGCCCTCCGCGCTGTCTGGCTCGTTCGACGCGATCACGCTCGACGTCAAGTGATCCGACTACTCCTCGACTACTCCTCGACTACTCCTCTTCCTTCAGCTTGCCGGCGGCCTCGTCATCCGAGAAGTCGACCTTGCCCGATGACTTCTCGCCGACGCCGAGGATCTTGAACCGGTTCGATGCCAGCACGCGGCCCCCGCTCTCGAACGTGATCAGGAGCTGCTTGTTGACGCCGACCTGCTTGCGATCGAGCGTCATGTGCGAGAGCAGCGCGGTCTGACCGCGCGCGTCCGTGAACTGCTCGAACGAGGCCAGCAGCTGCTGCGAGCGCGTGGTCACGTCGTAGATCTTCACCAGGTACTCGACGTCGTTCAGCGGCACCTTGAGGAACCCGGCGAAGTAGATCTTCCACTTCTGCTCCTTGTCCTCGCGGAACGCGGTCTTCGATTGCTTGCGGATCTGCGAGTTGAACGCCGCGAGGCTCTTGGCCTGCGCTGGGAACCGCTTGTCGCTCAGCATGACCTTGCCGGCGAACGTCTTGTTCGGCTTGTCGGCCTCGGCCGTCTGGAGCCCGACCACGGCGATCGCCACGACGATGCACGACACGAAGAAGCTTCTCATTATCAACGATGGTAACCGACGCCGGGCGACGGCGTCGACTGTGTTTCCCCGCTCAGGACGTGAGGTCGAGCAAGCCGCGGATCGTGGCGAGCCCTTCGCGATCCGGTGCATCGGGTCCATCGATCCGCGACGCGATCTCGACGGCACGCCGGGCAAGCGCGCGATAGACCTCGACAAGCTCGGGGCGTCCGCGCAGCGCCTCGAGATGGCGTTGAATGGTTACGGCATCGCCTCGTCGAACCGGGCCGGTGAGGCCTGCCGTGGTGCCGCGTGCGGCAATATTTCTGAGCGCACCTTCTGCGAGGGGTACGAGCGCCTGCGCAGCTTTGTCTGCCGGCACACCCGCGCCGGCGAGGATCGCAGCCGCCGCATCGATCGCCGAGACGATGTAGTTGGACGCGAGCGCGGCCGCCGCGTGGTACGCGGGCATCTGCGTGCTGTCGAGCGCGAGCACGACACCACCAATCGCACCGACCAGACGTGACGCGGCCGCCCGCCCGCGATCGTCGCCTTCGATCCCGAACACGGTGCCCTTGAGCGCGCGCATCGCGATCCTGCCATCGGCGATCGCGGACAGCGGATGCATGGTGCCGATGCCGGCCACACTCTCGCGAACGCCACCGAGCAGCTCGCTTGCCGATGCCGCGCCCGCGCAGTGCAGGAGCACGTGGCGCTTGTTGATGAGGCCGGTGCCGACGAGCATCTGCGCGACCTCGCCGATCGCCTGATCGCGAACGGCGAGCACCACGATCTCGCTCTCGAGCAACACGTCCGGTGGCGCCGACGAGAACGCCGCGACCCCCGCGGTGGATCCCGCGGCCCGTGCCTGTGCCGCACGCCGCGCCCACAAGCCGACCACCGGCACGCCACTCAACCGTAGCGCCCCGGCGATCGCGGTGGCGACCCGCCCGGCGCCGACGAAGAAGGTGGTGGGTTGGCGGGTCGTCACGAGAGCTCCGTCGCGGCGTACAGCCGATGCGAGGCGATATACCGCAATACGTCGCGCGGCAACAGCGCGTCCAGCGCGGCGGCCTGCGGCCCTGCTGCGGCGAGCAGCTCGCGAACCGCGGTGGCGGACACCTCGGGCATGGTGAGGCCCGTGATCACACTCCCCGGAGGTGCCGAGAATCCCGAGCGGCCGATCGCGATCAGCGGTGCCTTCGCGACGACGTCGTCCCAGCGATACCACTTCGCGGTCTCGCCGAGGATGTCCGCGCCGACCACCAGCCGGAGCTCGCGATCTCGTCCCGCGAGGTGCTCGATCAGATCGAGCGTGTGCGAGACGGTGAAGCCGGGGGCAAGCGCGAGCTCCTCCTCGGCGCGACTGACACGGGCGCGCGAGCCGAGTGCGCTCGCGACCAGCTCGCACATCGCGACCCGATCCTCATACGGCGCGAGGTCCTTGCCGAACGGGTGCGCGTAGACGGGCACGTACCAGATCTCGTCGACCGGCTGGGTCTCGAGCACGTAGAGCCCGACCAGCTGGTGCGCGACATGCGGCGGGTTGAAGCTGCCCCCGAACAGCGCGATGCGATTGGTGGTCATGTAAATCTTCCGCAGGGCGGGCGTCATTCCGCGTAGAGCAGGAACTCCGCGCGCTCCTCGGCGAACGCACCCTCGGCGCGTGGCCAGCGTGCCGCGAGATCCTCGAGGCTCGCGCCGGCCTCGATGCCTTCGCGCAGCGCGCTCGATCCGGCGAGCAGATCGATTGCCGGGATCTTGTCGACGAACTCGTACGCGCGCTCGCGCCAGCGAAACTGGTCGGGCGCCTGATCGTGGCAGGCCTTGAGGAAGGCGACGCCCGTGAGGTACGGCCGGAACGTCTCGGGGTTGGTGACGTGGAGCTGCACCCCGCCGCACGGCTTGCCACCGTGCTTCTGAAACTGCGGCCAGAAGCCAGCCGGCCGGAACTGCACACCGGATAGCTTCATCTCGGCGAGCGCGGCCGCGAGCTTGTGGCCGTCGAGGTGTGGGGCACCGGCGAGCTCGAACGGGCGCGTCGTGCCGCGTCCTTCGGACAGCTCGCTGCCCTCGACCAGGCACATCCCGGGATACACGAGCGCGGTGTCGGGCGTCGGCATGTTCGGCGACGGCATCACCCACGGCAGGCCGGTGTGATCGAACCGCATGTCGCGCTGCCAGCCGCGCATGCTGATCACCGCGAGGTCGAGATCGAGCTTCTCGACCACATGCCGCCAGCGCGCGATCTCACCGGCGGTCATCCCGTGCCTGTTCGGGCACGACACCAGGCCGACGAACGACTCGTAGCCTGCGGTGATCGCGCCGCCCTCGAGCTCCGTGCCGCCGATCGGGTTGGGTCGATCGAGCACGCAGAACGCCTTGCCGGCCTGCGCGCACGCGCGCATCGCCAGCACCATCGTCCACACGAACGTGTAGTAGCGACTACCGACGTCCTGAACGTCGTAGACCATGACGTCGATCGAGTCGAGCATCTCGGCGGTCGGCGTCAACGTGGCCTCGGTCGCGCCGTACAGGCTGTGCACGGGAAGGCCGGAACGTCGATCGACGTCGCCGTCGACCGAGATCATGTCCTGTGCGTCGCCCCGCACGCCGTGCTCGGGCCCGAACAGCGCGACCAGCTTGAGATCGACACGGCGACCGAGGAGCTCGACCGCGTGCACGAGGTTTGCGTCGACCGCGGTCGGGTTGCACAGCAGGCCGATCCGCCTGCCATCGAGCGCGAGCGCGGAGCAATACTTCCGGGCCAGGCGCGCGAGCCCGGTCAAGACAGCCATCGCTGCGCTCGCTCCTTACGCGAAGATCGGGACGGGCTTGAGCGTGACCTTGCCGTCCTTGGTCACGACGCGGAACCGCACCGCGCGGCACTGGTACTGTGCCTTCAGCTTGCCCTCGGTGACCTTGAGCTTCGCGATCAAGTTCTCGAACGAGACCTCGTCGGGCGCACCTGACGCCTTCCGCGCCGCGAGGTACTCGGTGTAGACGCGCTTGTAGTAGTCGGGCTCCGACTCCTGCGCGAGTGCGGCGAGATCTGGATCCGGCGCCGGGCGCGAGCCCTCTTCGCCTTCGTCGAACTCCACGCGACCCGGCACGATCGGGTTGCCCTCCTCGTCGTACTCTTCCTCGCCGGGCTCCGGCCGGCCGAGCAAACGCGCGAGCATGACGTTCAGCCCGTTCGCGAGCCCATCGAGCTCGGGCCCGACCGGGCGGAACGTGCGATCGACATTGCCGTTGATGATGTCGGTGACCCCGCCCTCGACCAGATCGACCTGCGCGACCAGCCGGCGATGCGCGAGGTAGAGCCCGAGCATGGCGATCGCGAGCGCGCCGCCGCCGAGCAGCAGGATGAAGCCCTTGACCGAGCCCATCGTGCTGGCCTCGGATTCCTCGAACGGGGCGAGCACGACCGCGCCCGCGGTCAGCGATGGATAGTCGGACGGCAGCTCCTTGGTGGTCGAGCGCGGCAGCTTGACGGTGGCGGCGAGGTAGTCGAGCCCCTCGATCGAGACCCGCTGGATCCCGCTCTCGGACAGCTTCCCGGTCTGGAGCAGGGTCGACACCGAGTCGCGCTTGGCCGTGTCCTCGTCGAGCGAGGCTTCATGCGTGAAGCTCGAGGCGATCACGCGTTTCTGGTCGTAGTACGCGATCTCGGTGCCGAGCAGCTTGCGGTCTTCTTGGGCGCTGCGCGCGGTCTGCGCGTAGGCGACCACGATCGCGCCGATGATCACGACACCGTCTGGATCCTTGCCGACCGGCGCTTCGGGATCGATGATCGGCGCGACGCCGACCTTCATCATCCCCTTGTCGCCGTAGTTCCAGATGTCGCTGATGATGACCTTCTTGCCGAGCACGACATTCAGGCCGGGCAGGATCGACTCGCCCTTCGTGGTTTTCCACTGGCGCGGCACGACGGTGGGCACGTCGTGCATCGCGAGGATGTCACCCGTGGCGTCGACCAGCGCGATGATGTCGGGCTTTGTCGTGCCCTGCTTGTCATCGGAGGTGAACTTCTGAAATCCGATCCGCGCCTGCTGCAGCCGCTCGGCCGAGCTGGTGCTCTTGATCGCGGCCACGAATTCGGGACGCGCGGATAGCCGCTCGACCTTGTTGGTGACCTCGACCATCTCGAGCGTCTTCAGGCGCTGTACGACCTGGTACGCACGCTTGAGGTTGGCGTCCGCGTCCGTCTGGACGCGCTGATCGGCTTGCTTGGATGTGATGAAGAACGCGAACGCCGTCAGGGCGACGATGACCGCGGCGACGACGCCGGCAATAACGGTGCGGGACATGCTCCCTCCGTCGACGATTATTCGTGGCTCTTCAACGGGTTGTCAATTCGCCCGGCCCGTCACTTCGGTCGTGGATCGAGATACGCACTGATCGTCCCGCACACTTGCTTCTGCGTCGCGGCGTCCGGGTGGAACACGCACAGGGCATTGCCGACCCCCCGGCGCAGGCCCTCGTCGAGCCGGGTCGCGACCACATAGAGCCGTTGCTGCTTGTGCGGCCCGTAGGACACGCTGAACGCGGCCGTGGCACAGTCCGGCGGCGCCGCCCCGCTGATGTACGCGCGCGGCTCGCACAGCGCCGCCTGTGGCAACGCGAACAGCTCGGCCACGGGATCGGTCAGCGTCACCGGCTGCGCGCCCTGCTTGGCGCGCGTGGTCGCGACGTGCTCGCGCAGGGCGTCGAGCTGCTCGAGGTACCGCTTGCCGACCTCGTCCGCCGTGACGCTACCGTCGGTCGTCACGATCTGGGTGCCGATCAGCAGGCTCGGCGCGAGCTTCACCCCGGGGATCAGCTCGGCGGGTGCGTCGGGCGAGCGATCCCGCGTCACCAGCACGCCGACCACGATGCCGCCGCCGATCACGGCGAGCGCGCCGACCACGAACAGCGGCATCCGGGTGGACTTCGCTCGCGGGCGGCGGCTGGGCTCGGCCTCGTCCGCGAGATCGCTGGCGGTCGCGAGCCGCGGGGCCGGCGCCGGCTTGCGCAACTCGGGGAGCAGGCCGCGGTCGAGCTTCTGCGTGTCGACCAGCCCGACGTCGGCTTCGCGGAGTGCGATCTCGAGGATCTTGCGCATCTCGCGCGCGCTCTCGAACCGATCGTCCGCGCGCTTGGCCAGGCTGCGCATCAGCGCATCCTCGACCGCCGGCGGCACCTCGACGCCGAGCACCGACGGACGCCTGGCGGGATCGGACAGGTGCTTCGTCATGATCTCGAAGTGCGTGGTGCCGTCGAACGGCGTGTCGCCGACGAGCGACTCGTAGAGCGTGGCGCCGAGTGAGTAGATGTCCGTCCGCAGATCGACCTCATGCCCGCGCACCTGCTCCGGCGACATGTAGCGGACGGTGCCCATGGTCTGGCCGGTCGCGGTCAGCCGGGTCGAGGTCGTCATCTTCGCGATGCCGAAGTCCATCACCGTCGCGGAGCCATCGTGCGCACGCACCAGCACGTTCGATGGCTTCATGTCGCGATGCACGACCCCGCGGCCGTGCGCGTACTCGAGCGCGCGCAGCACGTCGACGCAGATCCGGCACGACAGCCGCCAGTCGAGCCGCGTGTTCTCGAGGATCATCCGCTCCCACGTTTTGCCCTCGACGAACTGCATCGCGAGCACGAAGAAGCCCTCCTCCTGCCCGAAGTTGTAGAGGTGGACGATGTTCGGGTGATCGAGCGCGGCAAGCGCCTTGGCTTCGTCGAGAAACCGCGACTTGACCTGGCTGTGCGCGGCGAGCTCGGGAGGCAGGATCTTCAAGGCGACCGCCTGGTCGGTCATCTTGTGCCTGCCCTTGAACACGACGCTCATCCCGCCCTGCCCGAGCACGTCGACCAGCTCGTACTGGCCGAGCATCACCTTGCCGATCATCCGGTGCGCCCCGGTCGCGCCGAGCGCCGCGCCGCAGTGCGTGCAGCGCACGTCGATCTCGAGCGTCTCCTTCGCGCAGGCGGGGCAGGACGGCATCAGCGCTTCGGTCCCCAGCCCGGCACCCGCTCGAGCAAACGTGCCAGCTCGTCGACGACGATCGCGGGATACTCGACCGGCGTGTAGTGCGTGCCGCCCTTGATGACGACCAGCCGGCTGTTCGTGATCAATCGGTGCATGTGCTCGGCCGTTGAAGGCGGCGTCATCAGGTCGCGGTCGCCGGTGACGATCGTGACCGGGATGTCGACCGTCGCGAGCACGTCCTCGGCATCGTGCGCGTCGAGCTGGCCGAGCAGGTCGCTGTAGATCACCCAGTCGATGGATTGGAACCCCGCGGCGACGGTGCGGAACACGTCCATGTCGATCGTCTGAGCGACCAGGCCGACGCGCTTCATCGCGCCGATCAGCAGATCGGAGCCCGCGACGCGCTTGCTGGCGAGCCCGATGAGCGCGGCCTGCGCGCGGACGATGCGGAGCAGCATCGGGATGGTCTGGCCGATCACACGCGAGCCCATCACGGTGCGGAACGCGCGCCCGTACGTGCCGTTGATCGCGAGCAGGCCCTTCACCCGCTCGCGGTGGCGCTTGATCGTCTCGAACGCGACCTGGACCCCCATCGACCAGCCGGCGAGCACGAAGTCGGTCTCGCCCTCGGCCGCGAGGATGTCGATCAGATCATCGACCTGGTGCGCGATCGTGTTGGCGCGTGGATCGGCCGCGGGCCCGGAGGTGTAGAGCCCGCGGTAGTCCCAGCAGATCGACTTGTAGCCGTCGAGGCCGCCGTACAGCGCCTTGAATGCGACGTAGGTGCCGCCGAGCCCGTTCGCCAGCACCACGCACGGTCCCTGGCCGCGTACCTGGTAGCCGATCCTGGTGCCGTCGCGCGCCGTGATCTGGCGCTGATTGATCATCCCGGGGCGAAGCCCCCTGGCGATTCACGCTGCTCATCGATCTTCATGCCGCGTCGCGAGGGTAGCCGAAAACGCAAACGGCCGCGCGTGGGCGGCCATGCGTTCGAGCCGAAGCGATCGGCTTAGAAGTACAGGATCGCCGACAGCCGCGCGCGCGTGTACTCTTCCGATTCGTCGCTGTTGATCGCGGGCGGCGTCGCCATCCGCTCCGCGACATCGACCGGCGCGACTTCATCGCCGCCGATCGTCTTGCGCGCACCGGCGCGGACGTCGAGCGTGACGTGGAAGTTCGGCGTGGCGGCGAACCGGAGGCCGACACCGATCTCGCCGAAGTCCTGCGTCGACTTGTACTCGCCGTCGCCGATGTTCGCCTGCTGGACGCCGAAGCCGGCCAGCACGTACGGCGCGAACTTGTTGCGCGCACCGATCTCGTACACGAGCGAGGCGCCGAGCCGGCGATCCTCGCGGAGGTCGTTGGTGTACGTGGTCTTGCCGATCTCACCCTCGACCAGGAGACCTGTGGTCAGGCGGAGCCGCGCGAGCACGCCGAGGTCGCTGGAGTCATCCTGCTCCTCGACGCTGACGCCACCGGCGAACAGGCCGATGCCGAACCGGGGCAGCTCGCGACGCGGTGCCGGCGCGACGACCGCGACCTGCGCGGCAGGCTGGACCGGGTAATACGACTCGGTCTGGTAGTAGCCGTAGTACGACGGGACCGGCTGGTAATAGTAGTAGCGGTAGCGTGGGTAGTAGCTGTAGCGCGGGCCAACGTAGACCCGGCCACGCACACCCCAGCTCGGCCGGTAGGCCGGGCGGTAGGCGGGACGGGACCAGCCGACCGAGATGCCGCCCGACACCCGGGCGTGCACGCGACCGCCCCCGCTGAACCGGAACCGGCCAGCATCGGCGGTCTGGATCTGCGAGACGGTGGCGAGTCCAACAACAGTGGCGGCGAGTACGAAGCGGCGGTTCATGATGGATAGGCCTTTGGTCCGAAGTTCGAGCGGCGGTTCGCGTACAGGACGCTCGAGATAGCTGGACGGTTTAGTGTGCACTCGACGAGCCAGCTGTTCCAGGGATCGTTCTGTGGTGAAACGCTCGCAGTTCCCAAACCTTACGTTGCCAACCGGATCACGGTCTGGGGGGTGCTGTGACCGCCGCTTCACGGTCCGGTCTGCCTGTGGTTCACGCAACACAGCTCAGAATGGCTCGCAACCCCGCCAACTCACGGGCATCCTTGACACTCGTGACCTTGGGTCCCTAAAGTCACGCGACGGGAGGTCCAGCTTTGAGCGACGCGAAACGACCGGGCGGCAGCCGTGACATCAGTGATCTCAAGCAACGTCTTGGGCTCAAGAAGGCGGGCGCTCCCGCAGCCGGACAACGCGGCAACGGTGCCAGCGGTGGGGTCGTTCCGCCACCTGGGCTGAATTTGCCACCTCCTCCCGGCATGGCACCCGCCCAGCCGGTGATGCCCAACGCGGCCGAGGATCCGTTTGGCGCGATGAACGCGATGGCCGCGGTCGGCACGGTGCAGCGCGCACCGGAGATCGTGATCGTCAATGACGGTCGGCCGGTCGAGAACGTCGGGTCATCGTCCACCGGGGCCAAGCTCGCAAAAATCGGCATCCCTGCCCTCGCCACGCTGGTGCTCGGTATCGCGCTCGGCAAGGTGTCCGCCAGTGCCAACCATCACAACGATGGCGTCGCCGGTGCCAAGGTCCTGATCGGTGACGACAAGTCCGTCGGCTCGATCAAGTACGTCAAGAAGCAGCTCGCGGACCTCGACAAGAAGCTCAACGACCTCAAGGACAAGAACGGCCTGCGCCCGGATCTCGAGACAGAGAAGGAGCTGCAGAAGTTCGTCGCCGCCCTCGAGGTGCCGCCGCAGAAGCTCGCGGCAGCGCGCAACGTCACCAACCAGGGTGAGATCGCGACCCGCATCATCAGCTGGTATGCCGGCGCGGCCGAGGTGCGGTCGATGCTCGACACCCACTTGAAGTCGGGCAAGGCCGACGCGCAGCAGCTCGCCGCGGCCAAGAAGGCCGGCGAGCTCGCGAAGATGTCCAGCACGCAGAACAAGTACCTCTCCGGCCAGACGCGCTACGCGGTCGTGATGAGTGCCAAGGCGACCTGCGACGACAACCTGACGCCGGCGGACCGCGCGAAGAAGGGCTGCGACGCGAGGTTCGGCGCGATGTTCGTCGAGCTTGGCCCACCGTTCTGCAACAACACACTGGCGACGTCGGGCCAGTGCCCCGAGGGCGCGCAGGTCGACGCGGTCAGCTTCCGGACCTCCGCCAACTACGACAAGGGCTGGCAGAAGGGCACCGTCGTCACCGAGACCGCCGACGCCGTCCCGGCCAAGGGCCTCGTCCCGCTAATCGACAACGAGATCCTCGACACCTTTCTGAAGACCAACGCGGCGGGCGCCTCCGAGCTGGTCTACCAGCGCCGGCTGAAGACGATCATCGACCGCACGCAGGCCCTGATCAAGGATGCCAACCGGCTCGAGCCTGACGTGCTCCAGACCGCAAAAGGCGAGCGCTTCACGTTCTTCCTGTAGGTGTGAATTCGCGAACCGGATTGCACGTCTGCAGTCACACGTCACAACACCGAGGCCGCATGCGTCGATTCAACTGGCTGTTCGTCACCACCGCACTCGTCTTCGCGACGCCAGCCTTTGCAGGTGACGCGAAGCCCGCGGTCAAGAAGATCGCCACCAAGAAGCCCGTCGTCGCGAAGAAGCCGGTCAAGAAGAAGCTGACGCCGGTCTCCGAGGCCCACAAGAAGAAGCTCGCCGAGCTCTACGGCGGCTACAAGTTCGGGATGACCAAGGACGAGGTCGTCGCCGTGCTGTCGAAGCAGCTCAACGAGAGCTACGAGGAGAAGATCAAGGCGACCACCGACATCCCGCTCCAGGATCGGCTCCGCAAGGAGAAGAAGACGGAGCTCGCGCGGATCAACGCCACGTACGTCGCGTTCGACGGCAAGAAGTCGGGATGGGACGTCTCGATCGTCGAGGACGAGTTCGCCCACAACACCGGCGAGTCGATGCTCGAGCGCTGGGAGAACAAGGACGGCAAGAACCAGCGCCGGTTCTTCTTCTTCCACGAGGGCAAGCTCTACAAGATGTTCGTCTCGCTCGACGTCTCGATCCTGCCGGCCGAGAAGAAGAACTTCGAGACGTTCTCGTCCGTCATGCGCGGACAGTACGGCCCGGGTGATGTCGAGACCGGCACGATCTCGTGGCGCACCACCGAGTTCGAGGCCCGCGCGGTCGACAAGCTCAAGACGTACGACGCGCTCGGCCTCGTGATCGAGCAGCCGAGCGTGAAGAAGGACCTCGCCGCCCTCCGCGTGACGAAGGCGCCGCCCAAGAAGGAAGGCTCCGCAGTGATCAAGGCCGTGGTCGACAAGGACGGCACCGACAAGCCTGACGTCAAGTCCAACGGCGGTGCGGTCGACGACATCATCAAGTCGCAGGGCGGCTCGACCAAGAAGAACTGAACAGACCGAGCGACCGGATCGGCTCGTCCCTGCGGACGAGCCGTTCGTCGTTTCGAGGCCGGCGCGTGACCGCGGCAGTTCGCTGAGCGCCTGTCCGCCGTTGTCCGAGTTACGGACGATGGCGTGCGTGCCGGACAACCACGAGACAACCGCATGGCAAACGTGACAGCGGGTTACCTACGCGTTGTGTCAGCTGGCTCACGTTCCCAGCCACACATCATCTCTTGCTCGGAGAGAAGCTAGAGCGACCCAGCGTTCGAATCGGCTCGTCCCTGCGGCCGAGCCCGTTTGTCGTTCGGCCTGTCCGGAGGACGGACTGGCGGGGTCGGACCCCGGCGGACTCAGTTACCGAGCGACAGCGGCGACGCCGACGCCGACGCCGACGCCGATGCGCCGGTCAGCGCATCCGGGGTGATCGCGATGTCGAGCTCGCGGCCCGTGATCGAGCCGTGGCAGCCACCGCAAACCGCATTGTGGAGGTTGCGCGAGACGCCCATCGAGACGCGCTCGCCCGGGCCGAGCTGGTGCTCCTCCGACATCTTGATGATCGCGTTGCCGCTGCCATCCTGGAGCTCGAACACGACGCCCTGCCCCGCCGGCAGGCTGACCTTGACCGAGCCGTCGCTGGCGAGCGGTGCCTTGCCGAGCAGCGAGCGGCTCTCGAAGATGCCGTTGCCGCCGGGCGTGCACGTCGCGCCGCACATGCCTTCCGAGTACACCGCGAGGAAGCGCGCGGCCCCGAACTCCTCGAGCGGACGACCGCGGCGGAGGTTCGCGACGAGCAGCGTGAACACCATCGGCGCGTCCGGCATGTGAAGCACCGCGCGCGAGGCGTCGCCCGGATCTGCGAAGCCACCGAACACCAGCTGGCGGCGGTTCTCGTACAGCTTGCGCGCCGGATATTTGTACGCGAGCACGGCGTCGACGCGGACGCGGCCGTTAGGGTTGTTGAACAGGTTGCGCGAGTTGCCGCCGCGCGGACTGACCGCGACGATCTCGAAGTTCCCCTGCGTCACGTTGCTCGCGTACGCGGCCATGATCGTACCGTCGGGGAGCTCGAATGGCCCGCGGTACCCCGCGGCGGATCCGGCGCGGCCCGTGGCATTGCCGGCGTCGAGGATCCGCATCGCCGGCACAAAGCCGATGTCGATCCGGCCGGCCTCGAACGGGCCGATGCTGCGGTTGAAGATCGCGAGCGCGCCGGCAGCGCCGGGTAGCGCCGGGGAGCCGTCGGGCTTGGTGTCCGAGAGGATCAGCACGAAGTCGCCGTTGTTGCCTTCGCGGATGTCGGTCGCGGAGGAGTAGTCGACCGACGGCTTGACGTCGCCCCGCTCGTCGATCACGCCGTACGGCGACTCCTTCCGCTGCGCGAGCAGCGGGTGGTAGTCCGTGAGGTCCCAGTTGATGCGGCGACCGGCGAGCTGGTAGAAGCCGTCGCTCGCCTTCTCGGTCGTCATCGTGACGCGGCCTTCGCGCATGAACTGCGCGCCGACCTCGGAGTTGGAGAGGAACGTCATCTGCTCCGCGGTTCCGCTCGCGGCGAGGCCATTGATCTTGATCCGCCACAGGTCAGCCTGCGGCAGGAAACGCTTGCGCGACTTGACCGCGCCGGCCTTGCCGCGCGTCGACGAGAACACCAGGTACTCGCCGTCGGGGGACCACGCGGGATCGAAGTTGTGGACCTTGAGGCCGTTCGAGTCCGGGGCCGCCGGCGTGACCCGCGTGCATCCCGAGCCATCGATGTTGACGACGTAGACGCCCAGCGGATCGGCGGCGCTCGCGCGACCGGCGAACGCGACGCGGGTGCCGTCGAACGCGACGTCCGGCGCCTGGACGTCCGGGTTGCCGCCGAGCGCGCAATTGGCGAGCAGCGACGTGGCCGCGCCGGCATCGGCAGGCTGGACGACCTGGCCCGCAGCGAACTGGGTCGCGGCGACCTTCAGATCTGCGCCGCCCTGGTAGTTGTCGACCTCGAGCCGACCCGCGATCGCGGTGCCGGTCGGCCGCTCGACGTAGACGATGCGGATCGGATCGCCGGCCTCCATTGGCGTGACCTCGCCCGCGATCGCTGCGCGCTCGCGCGTCAACCACTCCTGCACGGTGCAGAACGCGCTTGCGGTGGCCGGGTTGTAGGTGCCGGGACACACGGAAGGATCAATGCGCCGTTGCCGGGCGATTCGAGGACCGGGCCACCGCGATGCTCGATGCCACCGACGGTGGTGACGCGTGGATCGGTGATGAGGATCGCCTTGGCCACGGCGCGACCGCGCCGCGCGTCGGGGAACTCGACCGCCATGAACTCGTTGCGGAGCAGATCGTAGTTCTTCTGCAGCGCGACCGCCGAGAAGAAGCCGAGCGCGCCGCTGCGTAGCTTGAAGTCGTTGGCGGCCGCCGGGCTGTGGCACCCGGAGAACGCGCAGCCGCGCTGCAGCAGCACGGGCTGGACGTTGTCGGCGAAGAACTGCTTCACCGGATCGCCGTTCGCGAAGTCGAGCACCCCGACCTGCTGCGCCCACGTCTTCACCGCGACGAAGTCCGCGTCGTCGATCGACTCGAATTGATCGCCGCCGGTGTGGCCGCGACCGCCGCTCGCCGCGGCCAGCGGGATGCGCAGGAGCTGGGAGTCGTCGACCGGGTTGCTGACGAACGACCACGCCTGGCTGAAGTTGAACGCGGCCTGCTCGTCGCTGTCGCCGCAGGTGATGTAGAAGTCGGACTGCGGCGCGCCGTGGCAGCTCCCCTCGGTGCAGCCCTTGGCCTTCAGGATCGGCTGCACGTTCGACTTGAACGAGGCAAAGTTCGGGTTGCCCATGAACGGGCCGGCGACGAAGTCCGGCGGGATCGCGGTCGAGCATCCGCCGCTCCCGGTCTGCGGCGGCGAGGCGGGCTTGAGGCCGTTCTCGGTCGCGCCGTTCTCGAGCCAGGTCTGCAGCGTGAAGTACGCATCCGAGCCGACGTCGAGGATGCCGCCACCGGAGTGCTGGACATCGATCGGGACGAACTTGCCGCCGTACTGCATCTTGAGGTCGCCGGCGCCCACTGACTTGATCAGCAGCAGCGGATACGGATACGCGCCGAACGAGCTCAGCGCATCCCGGCGTTTCTGGAGGTTCTCGTACGACGTGACGTCGAGGTTGCCGGCGGCGACCGCGAATGGATCGCCTTCGTTGATCGAGTGACAGCCCGACGTGTTCCCGGCGCACTTCTGCATCAGGATCGGCTGGATGTTGCGCTCGAAGTACGTCCGGCCTTTCGGTGAATCACTGCAGCCGGCCGCGACGCAGAGGACTGCGAGGACGAGCTTCCCCAGGGTCGTCATGGTCGTCATGATACTCGATTGTCGCTTTCTCGCGCTCTCCTCGGACCACGGTGGTGGAAGAGCTTCGTCAGTTCGTCGTCGAGAAACGCCGCAAGCCGCGCTTTGCAGGCGCGGCTCCGATCACACAGAAATTTACGTGTCAGTGATCAGCGGAGCTGCGCGAGCGCAGCCCGTGCGGTCATCCGAACGAGCGAGCTGGTGTCCTGGCTCGCCGCGGTCAGCGCCGCGCGCGAGCTGGTGCTGCCGATCCGGCCGAGGGCCCAGGCTGCATTGCGACGCACGACCGCGTCGCCATCGCTGACCACCAGCGCCTCGAGAGGTGCCGCCGCGCTCGCGGTCCGCATCCCACCGACGACCGTCGCGGCCTCGGAGCGCACCTTGGCATCGGCGTCGCCGAGCCGCGGGACGGCGACCGACCCGTCGGTGTTACCGAGAATCTCGCGCCAGGCGGCGACCGCGGCGGCACGGACTGCCGGGCTCGCGTCGCTCATCGCGTACGCCAGCACCTCGTTGCCGCCCTGGTGGCCGAGGTAGGCGACGGCCCGCACGATCGCGACCTTCGCCTCGGCGGCGACGTCACGGCGGATCGCCGCACGCAGGCCGGGTAGCGCGGTGAAGGTGTGGCTCGCACCGAGGAAGTCTGCCGCGTTGCGAACCTCGAGCGATGCGCCATTCGCGAGCTCGGTCGAGAACTGCTCGACCATCACCTTGTGGAGAGCGGGCCGCTTCGCGAACCACCACGCTGCGACGTGGCGAACCTCGTAGCGCGGATGTTCCGTCAGGTTGGTCATCACGGTGATGCACTCGCCGCACATCAGCGCCTCGGCGCGCTCGACCTCGGCCAGGATGGCGTCGACCGAGCCCGATGCGACGGCTGACTTGATCTTCGCTGCGCTGCCGCCCTTGCCGGCGATCGCGGGACTCGCGACGACGAGCGTGAGAGCCACCGCGGCGATCTTGATGAGAGTTTTCATGTTCGTTCTCCTTGGGATCCGCGGTTAGTACTGATTGCTCATCGGGTTGTTCTCGCGTGCGTAGAAGTTCACGCCGAGATCAGCCGCGAGGATGAGTGCGTAGAACTCGTCGGCCGAGAGGTCGGTCCCCTTACCGTTCATGTGCGGGACCGTCGTGAACGCGCGAAGGCTCGCGTTCTGCGTCGGGAACTGCCGCACCGGGTTCAGCATCTTCACCGCAATCGAGTTCTTCGCGTCCTGCGGGTTCAGGTAGACCTTGAAGTTACCGGCGATCACGAGGTCACCCTCGGAGATGGCCTCCATGTCGGGGCCGGCCATCGAGACGTACGACTTCGGCCACTCGCCGCGGTCGACGCCACCGACGGTGATCGGCGTCTTGGTGCCCGACAGGTTGAACGTCCAGGTGATCATCTCGCCGCTGACCGGATCGGTGATGGTGTATGGCGCGATGCCGGCGGTGTTGGAGTCACCGTGGCAGCTGACGCACTTCGCATCGAACATCGGCTGCAGCGCCTCGTCCCACGCGACGCCCATGATCCGGTCGCGCGAGAAGTCGACCGACTTGCGCTGGGCGCGGGCGGTCTGGCCGTACATCGGCACGGCACCGATCGCGAACGCTTCGAGCTGACCTGGCGATACGTTGGTGGTCCGGGTGCGATCCTCGTGGCAACCACCGCACAGGCGCGCCTCGTTCGGGCGGGCCGAGAACCACACGGGCTCGTTCGCGAGCGCCATGCCGAACACGTCGATCGCCTGGACGTGCAGCGGCACGTTGGCGGGGACGGTCGCGAGCCAGCTGCCATCGGACGCGAGCGGCGCGACACCGAGGTTGGCCTGGCCCTCGAACATCGTGGTGCCGAACATCATCGGGAAGCCTTCTTCCGACGAGAAGCCCTCGGCGACGCGGACGCCGTAGATCGAGCCGGGGACGAACGAGCTGAGGCTCGAGTCGTACGCGTTCAGCGAGCCGATCATGGCCGCGCCGTTGAGCGACGGGTCGGTCGCGGAGCCGACGATCGGTGGCGCAGTGCGGGTGCGCAGCGGGCGCGCGAACACGTCCCACATCGCGTGATCGTCGAGGATCGGGCGACGCTGCTGGCGCGTGGTGTCGTAGAGGTAAACGCCGAAGTCGGCAGAGAGTCCGGCGGCACCGAGCACCTCGGATTCGACCGGGCCGTTCGCCCACGACACGAGCAGGTCGGGCTTGTCCTTCGCGTTCAGCGGATACGCGTCGTAGTAACGGCCGATCGTGTCGGGCGACGGCTCGTTGTCGCGCGGCACGTCAGGCGTCAGCGCGTAGTACGTCGCGGTCGCCTCGGACTGCTTGTCGCCCGCGCTCACCACGCCGTCGTCGTTGACGACCGTGCCGAGGCGGATGTCGATCAACGCGCCGGCCTGGACCGTGCGGTTACGCGCGGTCGCGACCGCGACGTAGCGGCCCGCGCTGATCTCCATCGCCTTCAGCACCGAGTTCGAAGCGCCGGTGCCTTCCTTGCCGAACGCCTCGCGGAGCTCCTGCATGTCCTGGTTGACGAACATCAGGTGACCGGAGTTCTCCGGCCCGAGGTGATCCCACTGGGTGAAGATGATCCGGCCGTCGGCGGTCAGGCTCGGGAACGTGCGGTGCGACAGGTTGCGCGGACCGAGCTCCTCGTTGGTGCCGTCGAGGTTCATCCGGCCGAGCTGCAGCGTCGTGCCGCGCTCGTACTCGTCGACGTGCTGCTTGGCACCGACCTCGTCGAGCGAGTTCGTCGTGAACATGATCTTGTCGCCCGGCAGGAAGATCGGAGACACGTAGTCCCGCGCCGGGTCGGTGGGCAGCTGCTCGACCGATCCGTCGGCGAGCGTCAGCAAGAACAGGCCGTAGCGCTGGTTCTCGGACAGCTTGCCGGCGAACACGATCTGCTTGGCATCGAATGAGATGTCGTAGGTCGAGATGTCGATCGCGGCGAACTCGGCCCCAGCCTTGTCGCAGCAGATCGTCTCGAGCGTCCCGTCCGCGGTCGGCGGCGTCAGCTTCACGAGCCGCGCCCCGGGCAGGTACGAGGTGTACTGGAAGATGTCCCCCATCTCGTTGCGCTTGGGGCGCTGGAGGATGATCAGCGAGTCGACGTTGCCAAGCGGCCCCGTCTCGTCACCACCGCAGCCGAAGCTGCCCGTCATCGCGAACAGCGCAGCTCCCAGGCAGATGTGTTTTGCGTGCTTCACAGGATCCTCCCTCAAGTGTGGAGGCTTTGTACACGTCCCGCGCCAACCCGACCGGCTGTGATTTCAGCTCGTTGCGAATCACCGCGACAGGCCTCCAGCCCCCCAACACATGTCGGTTGGGGGGCGCGAGCCACAGGTTGTTCAGTCGAGCGATCGCAGCTCGGCCAGGATCGCGAGCGCCTCGAGCGGCGTGGTGCGATCGAGATCGATCCCCGCGAGGCGCGCGAGCACCGGCGACGCCGCTGTCGCAGAAGGTAGGAGCGAGAGCTGGGTGGTGGAGCCGAGCTGGTTGCCGGACTCGAGCTTGCTCATGATCTGGCGCGATCGCGTGATCACCTGGGCCGGGAGCCCGGCGAGCCGCGCGACGTCAATGCCGTAGCTCTTGTTGGCGCCACCTGGGACGACACGACGGAGGAACACGATCTCCCCCTTGTGCTCGCGCACCGCGACCGAGACGTTGCGCACGCGCGGTCGCGACTCGGCGAGCGCGACCAGCTCGTGATAGTGGGTCGCGAACAGCGTGCGCGCGCCGATCGCGTCGTGCAGGAACTCGCCGACGGCCCACGCGATCGAGACGCCATCGAACGTGGAAGTCCCGCGGCCGACCTCGTCGAGGATCACCAGCGAGCGCCGCGTGGCCTTGGCCAGGATCGAGGCGGTCTCCCGCATCTCGACCATGAACGTGGAGTCACCGCGCGACAGGTTGTCCGCCGCGCCGACCCGCGTGAACACGCGATCGCAGACGCCGATCGTGGCAGAGCGTGCGGGCACGAAGCTGCCGATCTGCGCGAGCAGCGCGATCTGCGCGACCTGGCGCATGTACGTCGACTTGCCCGCCATGTTGGGGCCGGTGATCAGCACGAGCTGTTCCGCATTGGGATCGAGCCGGCAATCGTTGGGCACGAACGTGCCGGTCGGCAGCATTGCCTCGATCACCGGATGGCGGCCATCGACGATCTCGAGCGCGAGCCCGTCGTCGACGATCGGCCGGCAGTAGCCGCGATGCGCGGCGACCTGCGCGAGCCCGGCACACACATCGAGCGTGGCGAGCGCGGCACCGGCGGCAGCGATCGCGTGAGCGTGCTCGGCGACCGCCGCGACCTCGGCACGGAACAGCGCGGCCTCGCGCACGGCGAGCGTCTCCTCGGCCGCGAGCACCTTGCGCTCGAGCTCGGCCAGCTCGGGCGTGACATAACGCTCCCCGGTCGCCACCGTCTGCTTGCGGATGTAGTGCGTCGGCACCTTGGTCAGGTGCGTCTTCGTGACCTCGATGTAATAACCGAACACGCGGTTGTAGCGGACCTTCAGGTTCGCGATGCCGCTCTGCTTCTGCTCGCGGTCCTCGATCGCCAGGATCTCGTCCTTGCCACCATCCGCGAGCCGGCGACACTCGTCCACCGTGGCGTCGTAGCCGGTGCGGATCGCCCCGCCTTCCTTCAGCAGCGACGGTGGCTCGTCGACCAGCGCCGCGGCGAGGCGCGCGCCGAGCACCGGCAACACCGGCGCGGCACATGCGCGCAGATCGAGCAGCGTCGGCACGGTGCCGAGCTGGATCTCCTCCGCGCGCTGGCCGGCGCGCACGAGCGCGATCAGATCCGGCAGCGCGAGCAGCGCGTCGCGCAGCCGCCCGAGATCCCGCGGCGTCGCGACCCCGAGCGTGGCCTTGCCGGCGAGTCGCTCGAGATCCGCGAGCTGACCGAGCGCGCGCCGGATCGCATCACCAAGCCCCTGGCGCTCGACCAGCCACGCGACCGCATCCTGGCGCCGGCGGATCTGCGGGACCTCGACCAGCGGGTAGAGCAGCCAGCGGCGGCATCCGCCCCCGGCGCCGTCACGGTCTCGTCGATCACCTCGAGCAGCGAGCCCTGCTTCTTGCGGCCGATCAGCGTCTCGACCAGCTCGAGGTTTGCGATCGCCGCCTCGTCGAGCACGACGGTGTCGCCCTGCGCGTAGAGCTGGAGCCGGCCGACCGGCAACGTGCCGGTCGGCTGCGTCGTGCGCGCATAGTGGATCACCGCGGCGGCCGCGCGGGCCGCGAGCGGATGAGACTCCCGCACCGGCTGGCCGGCAAGGGACCGGACGAGTCCGGTGCCGGATCCACGATCCACAGCGCGGCCAGCTCGCCACGCGCACCGGTGTCATCCGGGATCGGCGCGGGATTCCACGCCGTCTTGTAGCGCGCGCGAACCGCCGCCAGTCGCGAGCCCTCGACGAGCAGCTCTGGCGCGCACACGATCTCACGCGGCGCGATCCGGACCAGCTCGTCGACCACGGCGGTCATGGGAAGCTCGGTCGCCGCGAGCTCGCCGGTGGTGGCGTCGAGGTACGCGAGCCCGCACATCGCCGATGGATCGCGCAACGCCTCGGAGATCGGCGCCGCCTCGCGCCCCGGCACGGTCCCGCGCGCGAAGCTTGGTTCGGCGGCACCGCCAGGCAACGTCCCGCGCGCGAACAGCGCGCCGCCGGCCGGCTTCACGACACGTGGACCGGTCGACTTTGCGGCGGGCACCAGCGCGACGACGTAGCGCGGCAGCTTGGGCTCCAGCACGTCGTCGTCGAGCACGATGCCGGGCGTGATGATGCGAACGACCTCGCGCTTGACCAGCCCCTTTGCGAGCTTGGGATCCTCCGTCTGCTCGCACATCACGACCTTGTGACCGAGCTCGGTCAGCTTCGCGATGTAGCCGCGCGCGGCGTGGTGCGGCACGCCGCACATTGGCACCGCGTCCTCCTTGCCCTTGTCCCGCGTGGTCAGCGTCAGATCGAGCAGCCGCGCCCCGATCACCGCGTCCTCGAAGAACATCTCGTAGAAGTCCCCGAGCCGGAAGAACAGCATCGCGTCCGGGTGCTGATCCTTGATGTCCAGGTACTGGCGCATCAGCGGAGTCTCGGCAGGTGCACGCGTCGCCACGGCCCAGCCCTATCACGGGGCTACGACAGCGATGGCACGTGGCTCAGCGCGCCCGCGAGCTCGGTCGCGCGGGTCGGCCGGACCAGGCGCGCGACCTCGGCGCCATCGACGAGGAACACCAGCGTCGGCCACAGCTTGACCTGGAACGACCGCCCGAGCCGCTTGCCGCGACCGTCCTCGATCCAGAGGTGGCGGATGTCCGGCCGCCCGGCGAGCGCGGCAGCGACCACCGGCTTCGCGGCGATGCAGTGACCGCACCACGACGCCCCGAACTCGACGATCGTGGTGCCCGCGAGCCGGTCCACTTCGTCGCGCGTGATCTCGCTCATCCGGTGTGATCCTGCCCTGGATCGAGCCCGTCGAGCGTGAATCCGGGCAGCGTGTGCATGCCGACGCCGAGGTTCGCACGGGTGTCGAACGGCTCGCTCGCGCCCTCGCGCCACTGCCGCATCTCGACCACCGGGTTGCTGCCGGGGCGCGGCTGGATCATCACGTGCGTGAAGCTGCGCCGGAGCCCGGGCTTGGTCGCGGGCAACCAGGTCCCGGCGTTGACGTACAGCCCGCCCGCGCGCAGCGGCTGCCATCGCGGATCGTGCGTGTGGCCAAACACGACGACCGGCACGTCGATCAGCTTGCGCAAGCGCTGCGGGATCGCGCGCATCGGCAGCTGCGACGTCACCATGTGCGTGCCGAGCCAGCGCGAGATACCGGCGGCACCCGCGATCGTCGCACCGATCCCGAGCAGCGCCCATACCAGCGGCGAGAGCACGAGCCACAGCACGATCGCGATCGCGACCCCGAGGATGAGGCAGAACCGATCGAGCATCAGCAGGCGCCCGAGCCGGCGCATGCTCGCGGTCAGCGGCGCCCGCGCCAGCCGATCGATCGCCTGCAGCGACTCGACGCTGACGCCGCCCTGATTTGCGACCTCGGCGAGCCGCGCGCGGTGCTCGCGCCGCCGGCGATCCCGGCGCTTGAACGAGCGATGCAGCCGGCGCGCGCGCAGCAGCGAGCCGACGAACCGCGCGTACGCCGCGTACAGCCGGCCGGCCGGGCGCAGCCCCTGCCCCATCGCATACTGCAGATAGCCCCAGAAGCTCCACGACTCGACGCCGTGGGGATCGATCTCGGGGACGGTGGCACCGAGGTACCGCACGGCTGCGTAGTCGGCGTTGAAGATCAGGTTGCCGTCCTTCGGATCCATCGGCGACAGGTTGAACTCGAACGAGCAGCCCTCGTCGTAGACGTGGCCGTGCTCGATCCACGCGACCCCCGGCTCGTAGACGAACCACGGCACGACGCGGATCCGCTCGAGCGCGTGCGCCTGCGCGCCGGCGAGCACGAGCTGGCGGTCGAGCTCGGCGGCGACCTCGGGCGCGAGCAGCTCGACGTCGTGATTGCCGACGACGATGT
>JBBJLY010000116.1:0-24399 GCA_037720695.1 Kofleriaceae bacterium
GTCGGCATTAGCGCCTCGCAAGGCGACGACGTCATCTACGACGATTGATCGCGAGAGGGCAGCTCAGTCGAGCTTGTCCTTGATCGCGCGGCCTGCATCCTTGACGGCGTTGCCGGCGTCGCGACCGACGTCCTTGATCTTGTCGCCAGCGTCCCGACCCGCCTCGCGGGCGCGGTCACCGACATTCTCACGCGTGTCGTCGGTACGATCCGCGACCTTGTCGGCGCCGTCTGCCATCCGGTCCTTGACGTCGTCCATCTTGTCGCCGACGCGGTCCTTCATGTCGCCGAGCTTGTCCTTCGCGTCGTCCTTGATGTCGCCGAGCTTGTCCTTGGCATCGCCCAGCTTGTCCTTCGCCGTGTTCTTCATCTCGTCGAGCTTGTCCTTGAGGTCGTTCGGCATCGTGGTCTCCTTTGGTTGGTGCCGGATGTAAGTGCAAGGGGTTTGCCGCGCCCAACCGTGCGAAACATCTGCAGAGCGGCAATGCGTCGATGCGCGAGCACGCTCACCGTGCACAGTTTGCATCACACGCATTGCGCTGGGTGGGTCGTCGCTTCGCGAGCGCTGGGGTAAGCGTCATCCCACAGGCCGCCCAGGACGGTGCCGGGTCGCCGCGTTCGGCGGGGCTGATCGCCATTTGTGGGGAGTCTGTAGGGTATGTGCCCGACAGATATCCCGCGCCTGGTCGGTCCGTGGTGTGGCCGACGATGCAGATCAAGCTCCACCACAAGTTGATCGCGGTGATCGTGACCGTGCTGGTCGCGGTGGTCGGCTTCCTCGCCACTTATCTGTCGTCTCGCCAGATCGACTCGATGGCGAGCGACCTCCGCCGCAAGGCAACCACCTACGGCCGGGTGATGGCCAGCGGCACCAAGTCGGCCGTCGCGTTCTCCGATCGGGAGACCGCGCGCGAAGTGCTGAGCGCGCTCACCGCCGATTCCGAGGTCGCGAGCGTCACTTTGCGCGGCGAAGGTGGCGTGGCGCTCTACGTCCTTGGGCGGCCACAGGTGAAGCCCACCGGCTCGGGCCTCCTGATCACCGAGTCGCGGATCGCCGCCATCACCCCGGTCGAATCGGTCGAGGGCCCGCGCGGCGTGCTCGTGGTCGAGCTATCGACCGCCTCGCTACGCGAAGCTCGGGAACGGGTCACTCGCCTCGCGGTCATCGCGGGTAGCGCGGCGCTGCTCTCTGGGGCACTGATCGCGTGGCTCCTGGCGCGCCGCCTGGCGCGCAGGCTAGCCGCGATCGCAGACGTCGCGACGGCGGTTGCCGCTGGGGACCTCTCGCAGCGACCGATCGAGGACACCGGTCGCGACGAGATCGGCATGCTCGCCAAGGCGTTCAACGCGATGTTGCGCCAGATCCAACACCTGGTGGCACACGTGCGCGAAATGGCGCGCCAGGATCGCGACCGCCTCGAGGGACTGGTCGCCGAACGTACTGCACAGCTCGACCGCTGCAATGCCGAAATGCGGCTCGTGTTCGACCACGTCGATCAGGGCCTGTTGATCGTCGACCTCCACGGTCACATCGCGGCCGAGCGATCGGCTGCCGTCGAGCGCTGGCTCGGCCCGATCCCCACTTCCGGTACGCTCGTCGATTACGTCCGCGCCTTTGCCCCGCTCGCCGCCGACTGGTTCGAGCTGCAGTGGGAAACCCTCCGGGAACGCGCGATGCCCGCCGAGCTGTGCCTGGCCCAGCTCCCGTCTCGCTTCGAGGTCGGCGGCCGCCATCTCGAGCTAACGTTCCAGCCGCTCGAGGACGCACGCGGCAGCCTGCGCGTGCTCGTCGTCGCGACTGACATCACCGAGCGAATGGCGCGCGATCGCGCCGAGCGTGACGAGCGCGAGACTGCCTCGCTGTGTGCGCGCCTACTGCGCAGCCGCGGTAGCTTCCTCGCGTTCCATTCCGAGGTGACCGAACGGGTCGCAGAGCTCGCCACCGGCACGCTGGGCTCGTGCGAGCTGATGCGCACGGTCCACACCTTGAAAGGCATCTGGGCACTCGAGGGCCTGCTCTCGCTCGCCGAGCAGTGCCACGCGCTGGAGTCCGCCTTCGAGGAAGGCGACGAGCTCGCGTGCAACAACCTGCGGACCGCTATCGAGGAGCGGTGGAAGTCGCTCAGCAGCAAGCTCGCGCCGATGCTGGGTGCCACGACCGGTCGCGTCGACGTGCGCGATTGCGACCTCTTGCAAGTCGAGGCCGCGATCGCACGCGGTGACGATCACGCGGCGCTCGCCGACCTGGTCGCGAGCTGGCGCCACGAACGGGTCAGCTGTCAGCTCCAGCGACTCGCTGACGAAGCGCGCGCGCTCGCGGTATTCCTCGGCAAGGATCCGCTCGAGGTCGTCGTCGAGGCGGACGATGACCTGCGCCTCGATCCACACCGGTGGGCTGCGTTCTGGGCCACCATGAGCCACGCGATCCGCAACGCGATCGATCACGGCATCGAGCCCCTCGACGAGCGCCTGCGAGCCGGCAAGTCGGGGCTCGCGCGCCTGACGCTCCGAGCGCGCCGCGAGCACGGCCGCCTCACCGTCGAGGTCGAGGACACCGGTCGCGGCATCGACTGGGTGCGCCTCGCGAAGGTTGCGCGTGAGCGCCAGCTGCCGGCGACCACGCATCGCCACCTGGTTGACGCGCTGTTCAGCGATGGCGTGTCGACGCGCGAGGTCGTCAGCGAGACGTCTGGCCGCGGCATCGGACTTGCCGCACTGCGGGCGGCTTGCGAGTCGTCCGGCGGCTGCGTGAGCGTCCACAGCATCCCCAGCACCGGCACGACCATCGCGTTCGAGTGGTCGGGTCTCGATCTCGGTTCTCGTTACTCATCGACGGAGACGTCGACGGAGATGTCATGCGCCAGCTGATTGCATTGTTCCCTCTGCTTGCTGCCTGCTCGCCATCGTCTGCATCCTCGGATCCGGAACCCGATCTCACCGGTAGTGCCGTCGTGGCGTCGGCGCCGGCGCCAGCCGTGGCGCAGGAGGAGGTGAATCCTCGGGTCCTGCGCCGTTTCAAGTCGGTCCGTTCGCGGATCGAGACGGCGACCCCGGCGAGCGCCGGGATGATCGATCTCGGCCGGATGCTGTTCTTCGACAAGCGCCTGTCGAAGGACCACGACCTCAGCTGCAACAGCTGCCATCGCCTCGATCAGTACGGAGTCGACAATCAACCAACCTCGATCGGTGCGCTCGGCAAGCGCGGCCGCCGCAACTCGCCGTCCGTCTATCACGCCGCCGGTCACATGCGGTCGTTCTGGGACGGTCGCGCTGGCTCGGTCGAGGAGCAAGCCAAGATGCCCATCCTCAATCGCGACGAGATGGCGATGGCGAGCCCGAGCGTCGTCGTGGCAACCCTGCACAAGATCCCGGGCTACGTCGAGGCGTTCGCGGCGGCCTTCCCGGGCGCCAAGGATCCGATCAGCTACGATCACCTTGGGGATGCGCTCGGCGCGTTCGAGCGCTCGCTCGTCACCCCAGCTCGCTGGGATAAGTTCCTCGACGGCAAGGCCGACGCGCTGACCGCCGGCGAGAAGCGCGGGCTCAAGTTGTTTGCCGATATCGGATGCGTCACTTGCCACACCGGCGAATTCCTCGGCGGCTCGACGTTCCAGAAGGTCGGCGCCGTGCTCGCATGGCCCAACCAGAGCGACCAGGGGCGCTTCGAGGTCACCAACCTCGACAGCGACCGGATGATGTTCAAGGTCCCTTCCTTGCGCAATATCGCCAAGACCGCGCCGTACTTCCATGACGGCAGTTGCCAGACGCTCGATGAGGCCGTTCGCGTGATGGCGAAACATCAGCTTGGAGAATCGCTCGCGGACGCCGAGGTCGCTGCGATCGTCAGCTGGCTCGGCTCGCTGACCGGGGTGCTTCCACTCGCGTACATCGAGGAACCTCAGCTGCCGCCGGGTGTGTGAGGTCGACCATGTCGGGCTTGCCAGTGCGCAGCGGCGCCCGCGGCCGGGTTCGCGAGCTCTGGACGAGCAGGGCACGGCGAAGCTGGTACGGTAAGCGCCGTGCGAATCGAAGTCCTGTGGGCTGATATCACCACGCTCGAGGTCGATGCGATCGTGAACGCGGCCAATCCGTCGCTCGCCGGAGGCGGTGGGGTCGACGGCGCGATCCACGCCGCCGCGGGTCCCGAGCTGCTCGAGATGTGTCAGCGACTCGGCGGTTGTCAGCCCGGCGATGCCAAGCTGACGCCCGGCTTCAAGCTGCCCGCGAAGTACGTCATCCACGCGGTCGGCCCGCGGTGGAACGGCGGGGACAATGGCGAGCGCGAGTTGCTCGCGTCCGCCTACCAGCGCTGCATGGATCTGGCGCGCGAATACCGGCTCGACACGATCGCGTTCCCCGCGCTGTCGACCGGCATCTACGGGTTTCCGTTGCGCGAGGCATGTCAGATCGCGACGACGACGATCGCGAACAACCTGCGCGCCGGGTCGATGCCGCGCCGCGTGCTGCTGATGGCCTTCGACGAGCGCGCGAATCGCGAGCTCGCGGCGGCGGTCGCCGCCTTGCCGCCGCTGTAGTTTGCCAGCGGTCCCCCAGGCGCTAGGCTGTCGGCAATGCCGAACGACGAGGTGCGCGCGCGCGGTTTGCGCAAGGAGCGGTCCCTCGCATCACCCCGGTTTCGCGACGGGTTGTTCCATAACACCCGCCCGACGTCGATGGGACCCAAGCGCGGGATGCGGCTCGAGGTCGGGCGCGAGCTCCTGTTTGGCGGGCAGCAGCGCCGGCCTGGCAGCCCGCTACCGGCGGAGCACCCGCTCGCGGCCTGGGCGCGTCCCGTCGAGACCGGGTTGCGGACGACCTGGCTCGGGCACTCCACCGTGCTGCTCGAGCTCGACGGCCTGCGCGTGTTGACCGATCCCGTGTGGAGCGATCGAATCTCTCCGTTCGGATTCGCGGCGCCGCGCCGATTTCAGCCGGTGCCGATCGAGATCGAGGAACTGCCGCCGCTCGATGCGATCGTGATCTCGCACGATCACTTCGATCACCTGGATCGCGGCAGCATCCGCCGGTTGATCCCGCTCGGCGTGCCGTTCGTGACCGGGCTCGGCGTCGGTCATTACTTGCAAGGCTGGGGCGTCCCCGAGACCCAGATCATCGAGCTCGACTGGTGGGAGACCGCGACGCTACGCGGCGGCGACCTCGCGCTGACGGCCACGCCATCGCAGCACTTCTCCGGACGGGTCGGCGGTCGCAATCGCACGCTGTGGTCCTCGTTCGTGATCCAGTCGGCGCACCGGCGCGTGTTCTTCTCGGGCGACACCGCGCTGACGCCGGAGTTCCTCGACGTCGCGGCTAAGTTCGGGCCGTTCGATCTGGTGATGCTCGAGATCGGTGGATTTCACCCGTCGTGGGACCACGTCCACCTCGGACCGGCCAACGCGCTCGAGGCCTTCCGCATGCTCGGTGGCGGTCGGTTCATGCCCGTGCACTGGGGAACGTTCAACCTCGCACTCCACGCGTGGGACTGGCCCGGCGAGACGGTCGCGGCGCTCGCCGCGGAGCAACAGGTCGACCTCTACATGCCGCGGCTCGGTTCACCGATCGAGCCCAACCGCGGCCCACTTCGGCTCGAGCCGTGGTGGCGCGATCACTCGACGATGCGACACAGCCCAGCCATCGCGTCAGGCTTGTAGAGCGACGTCCCGAGCAGCAGTCGCGCGGCCTCGAGCACCCCTTCGGTGACCGCGGGATGCGGGTGCACGCAGCGCTCGATCTGGTCGAGCGTGCCGCCTTGCCCGATCAGCAGCGCGACGCCCTGGATGCACGTGCCCGCCTGGGGCCCGACGACCCGCAGCCCGAGGATCCGGCCGTCGCGACGCGCGAGCAACTTGACGAACCCGTCGGTCGCGCGCATCGCGAGGTTACGCCGGTTGAGTGCGTTGTGGACGATCGCGGCGCGGTAGCCGATACCGGCCGCGCGCGCCATCTGCTCGTCGAGCCCGACCCCGGCGAGCTCGGGCGACAGGAAGTAGATCGACGACTGCGCCTGATGAACGATCGCCGACGGGTCGAGCCCGTACATGTCCTCGACCGCGTGTCGCGCCTCGAGCTCGGCGAGGTTCGCCAGCATGAGGTCGGGCGTGACGTCACCTGCCGCCCAGACGTGGGATGCCGTGGTCCGTGTGCCGTCCGTGACCGCACCGCCGCCGCGGTCGAGCTCGACGCCCGGGTGCTCGAGCCCGAGCTCCGTGGTCGACGGTGCGCGGCCGGTCGCGATCAGGACGCGGTCGTAACACCGGACCTGGACGGTGTCGGCGTGGTCGCGCCACGTGAGCTCGACCTCGGCATCGCGCGTGACGATCGATTCGATCCGCGCCTGGCGATGGACGGTGACGCCGATCTGGGTGAAGCGCGCGGCGACCACGGCCGACACATCCGCATCCTCGAACGGCAGGATCCGTGGCTGGCGATCGAACAGCTCGACGGCCGTGTGGCCGAGGTGGGCGAAGATCGTCGCGTACTCGCAGCCGACGACGCCAGCCCCGACGATCGCGAGCCGGCGGGGAAGCTCCGGCACGCGCTCGATGTGATCGCTCGTCACGACGCGTTCGCCATCGACCACGATCCCCGGTGGCACCTTTGGCTTCGAGCCCACCGCGAGCAGGAACCGCGTGGCCTCGATCCGCCGCGGTTCGCCGGAGGTCGTGACCTCCACCGCATCGCGCGCGACGAACCGGCCGCGTCCCTCGATCCGTTCGATCGAGCCCCGCCTGCCCGTCGGTGTGGCCAGCGCGGCGAGCTGGCGCTCGAGCAGCTGTTGCGCGGCCTCACACGCGGCGGCGACCTCGGCGCGGACCGCGGACCACGACGACACCAGTGCGCGGCCGTCGTAGCCGCGGTCGTGGCGACACGCGCGCACGAAGTCACCGGCGAGGTGCCACAGCGTCTTCGAGGACAGGGCGCCGTCGAACACGCCCGCGCCGCCGAGCGGCCCACCGTCGACGAGGGCGACCCGCTTCCCGAGATCGACGGCCCGGATCGCGGCCGCGATGCCGGCAGGGCCGGCGCCGAGGACGCAGAGATCGAACCTCACCCGCCGACGATCACGTTGCCGGAGGCCATGATCATCTTGCCGATGCCACCGCAGTGCTTGTCGGGATCGTTCAACCGATGCGCGGCCTTGTTATTGATGAACACCGAGGTCGAGCCCTTCTGGGCCTCCCACGTGTTGGGCCCGCAGCACGCGGCGTGGATGCCGTTGTCGCCGACCCGGATCGACGGCCGGCCATTGGTGAGCGTGTCGCTCGAGCCCTTCACCGCGGGGCCGACCGCAGGATGGGGGCACGCCGGGCAGCCGTGGGCGTCACCCACGATCTGAGACAGGTCACCGAGTCGCGCTTGTCCAGCCATCAGACGAATCCTCCAGGTGCCATGTTGCCGACACCCATCGCGACCGGACCCGCCGGGGTCACGGGATTGAACGTCGGGACGCCGCCCATCCCGAGCACGTTGTTCACCGTCGTGGTGGTCTTCCACAGGTTGTACGTCTTCTCGAACGCATCGCAGATCGCCTCGAACAGCTCGGCGTGAAACGGCGCCTGCGGATCGCCGAGCTGCGCGATCATCTGCTGCTTCATGATCGGCGCCGAGATCGAGACCGGGACCTGGGTGAGCAGCGCGAACGGCACGGCGACGTTCGGCGTCGGCGGCGCGACCGGGCCGGGGAACATGGTGAACGCCGGGTACCACGGCAGCATCGGCACCTTGACCGTGGCGGTGAACGACATCCACGCGTTCGAGATCACGGTGGCGATCACGTTCGAGAACTTCGCCTCCTGCGGCGACGCCTTGGGCGCCTTCAGCAGGATCATCGGCTGCAGCGGCGGGCCGACGATCTGACCTGCCGAGGCGAACGCCGCGTTGATCACGATCCCGACCATCGAAGCCATCGACTGCCACTGACCCCACGCCGAACAGATCGCATCGGACATGTCGTCGATGTACTTGCCGATCTTCGCGATGTGCATCTTCTGCGAATCGGTGTGGTACTTGTTCAGCGTCGCGGCCTGGAACAGCGGCGGGAAGCCGGGTGAGGTCATGCGTTCGGCGGGCTCGAACGCGTCGGTGTACAGCTGCGCGTCATCCCCCTGGGGTGGGCTCCAGTTCTGCGGCACCTTCAGATTGAAGGACGTGAACTTCAGCCGGGCGAGCTGCTGGAATTGCATGGGCTGCGGCGCGGGCATGGGTCGTTCAACAATATACGGATCTTGCCTGCGGCAAATCCCCTGCGGATCACGAGGATTTTCGGGCGCGTAGGTAGTGCGTCTGGTACGCGACGACGCTCCGGGCGTCCCGCCGCAGCGTCCATCCGAGGTCGGCCTCGTCGACGATCTCGTAGTGTCCCCCGAGCCCGTCACCTTCGCGAAGGATCGCACGGAGATCCGCCGCCGGGTCGAGGCCCCCCAGGCGCTCGTCCTCGTGCACGACGGAGCTCTGCCAGGCGTACGGACAGGCCAGGATCAGCTCGCCGTCGGGCGCGCACAGCGCGTCGATCACCTGGAGCAGGCGCCGCGGCTTCGCGACCGAGTCGAGCAGGTTCAGCGCGACCACCCGATCGAACACGCCCGGGACCAGCGGCGGGTCCAGCGCATCGCCGCACACCAAACTGACGTTCGCCACCGCGGTGCCGGTCGCGATCGCAGGTGCATAGTGGCGGCCCGCGATCCGGCGGTGATACGCCACGCGCTCCCCCGCGAGCAGCGCCTTCGCGCGGCGCAGCGCCCCGAAGTGGAGGTCGATCGCGACCACGTGTTCCGCTCCGGCGGCGAGCGTCGCGGTCATCCGGCCGACGCTGCAGCCGAGCTCGACCGCGGTACCGACCCGCTCGGTGCTGCGCTCGGCGAGCTTCGCCAGCAGCGGGCCGGCGGCGAGCTCGACGGCGGGCTCGGCACGATCACCCCAGTGGGCATCGAGGTAGATCGACAGGTGCTCGAGCAGGCGCGCATAGGGCGCGTCGTCGGGCCCGTGCTCGACGAGCAGCGCGGCGACCTCGGTCGGCAGGTCGCGTTCCACCAGGCTCACGACCTCGGTGCGGAAGTATGCGCTCGGGTCGGGCAGCACGATCGGAAGACCCTCGACGATCGGATAGCGCCTCCCGCACTCGCACCCGTAGACGTCGCCAGCACGTTCGATCGTGCGGAGGTCGAGCCGGCCGTCGCTGCGTTCTCGACAGCCGGGGCACACGAGGACGATCATGAGCCGACAGGATATTCGATACGCATGTGATAGCGTTGAATCCATGTCCGGTTCGAAGAAGCTGGAGACCACGGCGCCCGAGGAGGCGTCCGAGACGCAGGAGGTCTACCTGCGTGATGGCCGCAAGCTGGTGGTCAGCGACGAGGGAAGCGATCAGCTGGTCGAGATCCGCAGCGAGTCCGGCATGCTCGAGCTCCGGATCAAGCTGACCGAACAAGGTCCGGTGCTCCAGATGGAGAGCGTGAAGCTCTCACTGAAGGCCAGCGAGGCCGTCGAGATCGAGTCGAAGCGCATCGCGATCAACGGGACGGAGCAGGTGGCCATCACCGGCGGCGAGGTCAAGGTGAGCGGCGAGGAAGACGTCAAGATCGACGCGAAGAACGAGGTCCGCGTCGTCGGCAAGATGATCTATCTCAACTGACTGCGCTCAACCGAGTGCGCTCAACCGAGTGCGCTCAACTGAGCAGGTAGACCAACCCACCCGCCACCGCCGCGAGCATGCTGGTGACGGCGAACAGCGGTAGCCGCGAGGGCCGCAACGAAGGCACGACGATCGATTCGGGCTCCTGCGCGGCGGCCGCTGCCGACCCTGCGCTCAGAATCTCCGGCTCGCCATGCGCGCTGCCATTCGCGATCCGCAGCGTCTGCTCGAGCCGATGCTCGAACGTCCGGCTGTGAAACACGTCCGTGCCGGTCGTCGCCCGCTCGAGAACGTTCGGTCGGTTGGCCTCGACGTGGAGGGCGGCCAGCACGTCCGCGACGTCCATGCGCGAGGTCTGACTGTCGTCAGCCATCGCGATCGGCGCACCCGACAGCACGGTGTCCCCCTCCTGGTCGTCGCGCAGGTTGGCCAGCGGTGGGATCGCACCGGAGCCGAGAGCCGATGCGCGGAAGGGGCGACCGGGGGTGGTCGCGGTCGGCTCGATCGAGAGCCGGGACAGCAGGGCCGCGAGATCGCGGCGGGTGACGCGCCTCTTGCGCTCGATCGCGTCGTCGATCGCGTCGCGAAACTCCGCCGCGCTCTGCCAGCGATCGGCAGGATCACGCTCGAGTGCACGCATCGTCACCGCGAGTAGCTCGACGGGAAACTCCTTCGCGTGGACGTCGAGTATCGACAGGTCGCACTCGCGCACCATCATCAGGATGTCGAGCTCGCGCTCGGCACCGAACAGCTTCTTTCCCATCACCAGCTCGGCGAGCAGGATGCCGGCCTGGAACACGTCAGACCGCGCATCGACGCGGCTACCGCCGACCTGCTCAGGGGACATGTGGCCGCACTTGCCGCGTAGCGACTGACCACCTCCCTCGTGGCGTGAACCGGCGACCACCGCGCGACCGAAGTCGACGAGCTTGACGTCGCCGGTCCACGAGACCATCACGTTGCCAGGCGACAGGTCGCGGTGCAGGATTTCGAGCGGCTGGCCCGCCGGATCGATCGCGTGATGCGCGTAGTCGAGTGCCTCCAGGATCTCGCGCACGATCAAGCCCGCGAGCTCGGGTGGGATTCGCATCCGCGTGCGCGAGCACTCGGCTGACAACCCGGAGAGATCGAGTCCGTCGACGTGCTGCATCGCGAGGAACTGGGTCTCGCCGTCACTGCCAAGCTCGAGGACCTCGATGATGTTGCGGTGGCTGAGTCGCGCGGCGATGCGGGCCTCGTCGAGGAACAGCTCGACCGCGGTGGGATCGCCGGCGAGTTTCGGGATCAGGCGCTTGATCGCGACTGGCTTCTTGAATCCATGCTCGCCGAACAGCACCCCCTTGAACATCTCCGACGTGGTGCCGGTCGCGATCCGGTCGGTGATCTGGTACCGCCCGACGACCGCCGGGACCGACGACGCGCGTGCGAGCTCAGTCAGCAGTCGTGGGCCTACCGGCACATCCTCTTCACGAGCATTCCGTTCGCGCATCACCAGCCATCATAGCGAGCGCGGGCACACGACCGCGATACGTGTGGGGGCGTGGCCGGGTAGCGACTCCCGGCGGGGATCGCCTACTCGTAAGCGAGCGCGATCACGACGTGGTAACCGCCGAGCATCACGAGGATGATTGACGTCGACAGGTGGACGATGAACCAGGTCGTGAACAGGCTGCGCGACTTCAGCTCGACCACCGGCTTGTGCAACAGGCCGATCAGCATGGTACCGAGGTAGATCAGGCCGAGTAGGAGCAGGTAGCCGTACCCGAACTTCGAGGCGTGAACGTAGAGCACCAAGGGAGCGAGCGCGCCGCCGAGCTTGTGCCACACGACCTGGCGGTGCCGGCGCATCGACCACTGGAAGTAGAGGTAGATCGTCAGCCCGAGGCCGCTGACCACCTTGTAGGTGTCCGTCGCCTGGATCTCGAGCAGCCACGGCCATTCGAATGCGAGGCCCTGGATCACGTACGCCGCGAACAGGAGACTGCCGAGAACGAGGATGGTGCGTTCGTTCGGCGGCTTCACGACTTCCCGGGGGGAGAGCCGAGCTTCAGCTCGACCTCACCGCTGCTGTCGGGCTTCGGGAGCTCGAGGACGTTACCGTCGTACTCGACTTCCACGCCGCGGCCTTCGGTGAGCTTGACCACCAGCGGTGGCTGGACGCTCAGCGACGTGCTGCCACCAGCGGGCAGGCGCGCGACCATCATCCGGTCTCCTTCACTCTCGATCGTGACACGGGTCTCGCTCGTGCTGCGCACCGTGAGGGTCGGGTTTGCCGGCACACTGATCGGGGGACGCGACGAGACCTCGACCCGCGGCGGCTCCGCGGTTGCGGCGCGCTCGGCCGAGTCGGGGTCGATCAGCCCGTGCAGCGTGGTCGCCGATGCCCGGCGCTCCAGCTCGGTCATGAACACGTCCGCGCTCGGCAGGTAGAACCCGTCCTTCGGCCACCGGTTCCCGACCTCGGGCTTGTCGACGAACGTGCCGACCTCGGCAAGATACGCCGTGTATGCCGCGCGGACGCTCGCGCGCAGCGTCCCGACCAGCTCGAGTGCACGCGTGCGGGTGACCTGCTCCTCGGGATACATCCAGGTCGTCGCGCCCATGATCGCGCCGAACTTCCAGTCCGTCTTCGGCGAGTCCTTGTGCTCGTTGTGGCACTTCACGCAGACCTCGGCGACCGCGCGGTCGGTGAACATCGCGGTGTGGCGTTGCGTGGACGCCTCGTAGAAGAACTGGGGCGTGTTCGTGCTCTCGAGGATCACGAACCGCTCGGCCTGGTTGCCGGTCAGCCGGTTCGCCTGGTTGATCGGAAATCGCGAGCCGAGGAAGAGTCCGAGCTGCGAGCCGCTGCCCTCGAGGTGCTTCGCGGTCTCGCGCAGGAACAGCGCCGGCAACGGGCCGGCCTTCACCGCGTCATCGCGCCAGTGCTCGTCGAACTTGAGCCCGGCCTGCTTGCCGCGGTTCACGATCTCCTCGGTATAGAGCGCGCGTGCGGCATCGTTCTCGAGCTCGAGGATCGAGAACAACGCACGCGTCGGGATCGTGTCCGTCGGGGGCGTTGGTGCTGCGAGCGGCGGTGGCGCCGTGATGAACAGATAGCTGCTGAGGGTGATGGCGACGGCACTGATGACCAGTACCGATCTCCATCGCGAGCGTTCGACGGGTTTCCTCATGGGACCTCCGGTTGCCTGGCTCGGGTTCGTGGGGGCGGATAGGGCGAAACACCGCCCTCGAAGTAGCGTTCGATCACGACGTGAGGGATGACATCCTTCACGCGGTGCGGTGGCTCGAAGGTGTGGTTGCCGTGGTAGTCGTGGCACCCGAGGCAGGTTTCCCAGCGACCGTCGGCGATCAACGTGCGATGCGAGACGTCGAGCGGATCTTTTTCGAGCACGGTGTCGGTATGGCAGTTGCGGCAGTAGGTGGTCTCCGCGATCGTGACGCGCTTGCCCGCATGTTCGGCGTGGCAGGACGTACAGGTCTCGGGATGGATCGCGGCGCGAGCCTCGGCGAACCGCGGCTCGAGGAAGCGAAAGCTCGGGTGGCGGTCATCCTTCTGCTCGTGGCAGGTGTTGCAGTTGGCGTTTTCGACCGGGCGAAACCCGACATCAACGGCCACCGACTCGAGGCCGAACAACTCGCGAGCGGCATTCTGGAGCTGCTGGCGCGAGGTCCCGGCGGCCTCGCGATGGCATGACTCGCACGCGAGGTCCGCGTGGCCGCTGTTCATCGGTCCCTTGGCATGAAACTGCTCGCTGCCGGATGCGCCGAGACACGTGACCATCACCACCCCGAACGTCAGTCCGGTGGCGATTCCGATTCCGCGGCGGCGTTCCAACTTCATGGCGGATCAGGTGAAGTTCGGGAGCGTGGTCGAGCTCGGCGCGAGGATGGTGGCGAGGTCCGCGAGCGCGTGCTCGACGCGGACATGATCGACAGGGGACACCGCGAGGTCCGCGAGCATCAGGCGATCGGGCTCGACATCGAACGTCCACACCGAGACCCGTGCGCCGTGCTCGTCGATCACCTCGATCGCGGTCGGCCGACCCATCGGCAGGAACTGCTTCGCGCGGTTGGCGGACTCGATCAGCAGCGCGGCATACGCCGCGAGGGCCTGTCCATCCTCCCCGTGGCTGGCGAGCGGGAAGCCAAGGGTATCGGCGATCGCGATCGACCTGCTCCCGGCATCCGCGAACCGATCGATCACGGTCGCCAGGGACTCGCCGATCGGGCGCCCCGGGACCGTCGCGATCCGGGTGCTGCTACCGCGCGCCGGGCGGCGGGGCCGGGCGGTGCCGTTCATCGCGGCGATCTTCATCGATCGCACGTCCTCCTCGAGGCGCGCGACCTCGCTCTTCAGGAACTCGGACTCGGTCGCGGTCGTACGCAGGCGGACGTAGTCCGCGCGGAGCCCCTCGGCGTCGTTGATCCGACCGATCAGCTGCTCGTTCTTGGTCGACTGGTCGCGCAGCGCGAGCGTGCGCTCGGCCAGCTCGGCCTCGCTCTCGCGCAGCCGCGCCTGCAGTTGCTCGAGGTCGCTCGCGGCGGTGGCGGCATCACTCCGGGTGCGGTCGAGCGCCTTGCCGAGGTGGCGCGCCTTCTCCTCCGCAGCGGCCAGCTCGCGCTGGACCCGCTCGACGAGGTGTGCGGCGGCCTGGGCGCTGTCGTCGCTGGCACGCAGCGCCTCGAGGTCGCGGGCGCTCGACTCGGCATGCCGGGCATTCGCCTCGGCGTCCCGCGCGGCGATCATGGCTTCGCGTGCGGCGGCCTGGGCATCGCGCGCGGTGGCCTCGGCGCGGTCCGCACGCGACCGCATGGTCTCGAGCTGCTGCTTCAAGCCGTCGAGCTCGCGGGTATCGATTGGCAGCGGCGACGGCGTGGGGCGCGGGGGCTCCGGCGCCTGGACCGCGGCCTGCGGATAGATCTGGGTCGGCGGCTGGCGGCGCAGCGCCATCGTCGCGGCACCGGCCGCGAAGAACAGCAGCGCGCCACCGAGGCTCGCGAGCCAGAACCAATGGATGGCAGTCATGGATGACCTCCGGTGATCTGGATGTCGACGCGGCGATCGCGCCACAGGGCATCGGTCGTGCTCGCCAGGTCTTCGCCGACGAAATCGAGTCGAATCCGGGCGCGTGGGATCCCGAGCTCCGCGAGCTTGTCGGCGACCGCGACCGCACGGGCCTTGCTGAGCAGCTGGTTCAGCTTGTCGTCGCCGCGGTGGTCGGCATGCCCCTCGAGCACGAACATCTGGTCGGCCTTCGTGTCGCGCGCGAGCTTCGCGAGCAGGTCGCGGGCCGCGCTATCGAGTCGCGCGCTCCGGGTCTCGAAGAACACGCCGTCCCGGATCACCGCGCGGGGCGCGGGTTCCGCTGGCGGTTCCGCCGCGGGCTGGGGCTCGACGATCTTCGTGGCCGTGATCGCTGGCGGGGGCGCGGGCGCTGGGATGGGAACAGAAACGGAAACGGGAACGGGAACGGGGGCCGGAGGTGGCTCCGTCGCGGTCGCCGTCACGAGGCTCGGCGCCGGCGGCGGTTCCCCGGGCTCGACCAGGCGTGGTGCGAGCTCGAGATTCAGCCACGCGACGTCGAGTGCCCCGAGGCCCAGACTCGCTCCGAGGAGCGCGCGCAATGCGAACACCGAGGCCATGCTTGCTAGACGATCCTCGCCAGCTCGGCCGAGACGCGTTTGACCTCGAGGAAGATCAGGCCGAGCTTGGCCTCGCGCGTCACCAGCAGCACGAGTGCGGCCTCGGGATTGATCGCCTGGAGCACGATGTAGCCCTTGGGCGAGCGCGTGTAGATCTGCTCCATGTTCGCGCCCATGAGGTCGGCGGAGATCCGCTCGCCGACACCGAGCAGCGACGCCGCCATACCGGCGATCAGCTCCTCGTCGACGTCGGAAGGCAGCAGCGACGCGACCACGAAGCCCTCCATGTTGACCACGACCGCACCGACAACTTCGGGGGTGCTGGTTCGCAGGACGCGCAGGGCGTCGGTGATGCGGTTTCCGCGGCTAACTTGGGTCGCAGGCATGGGGATTCCCTTTCGGTTTCGGAACTGGGGCTAATCTGATTTCGTGCGCGAGCTCGCCCACGGCCAGGCGGTCTCGGCGATGCGTCGGACCACGGAGTAGCCGCCGAACCCACCGCGCGCGACGGTGGTGGTCGACGGCTCGGGAGTCAGCTCGGCCGGCGTCGGCCGGGAGAGCAGGGACCGAGACTCACTCTCGGTCCCGGTCCCATGATCATGCGGCTCGGTCGGCGTCGACTCGACATGGGCGGGCGGCGTCCCGAGCTCGCTGCGGTCGAACACCCCGGAGGGGCCGAAGGCGAGTGACGGGCGATCGCCGAACAAGCTCTGGACACTGGTGCGCTCGCGCTCGGGCGACATGAACAGCTGCGAGTTGTCGGGCTTCTCGAGCGGCTGGATCATCGACGACGCACGCGCGCGCGACACGAACGCCGCACCCGGGCGCGCCACCGGCTCGCGGATGACCTCGATCTCCGAGGACTCGATGACGACATCGACGGACCCGAGCTCGTCAGGCTCGTCGGGCTGCCAGGTGAGGGCTTCACTGCCTCCGTCGCGGTTTGCTGCCGACGTGGTGAGGCGGCGGCTCGGCTCGACCGGATCGAATAGGGTCGCGAGGAACTCCGCGACGTCGTGCTGGCCGAACGTGCCGAGCAGGCCGTCGAGCCGGCGCGCCAGCTCGCCGAGCAGCTCCTCGATCGATTGATACCGCGCAGACGGCTCGGGCTGCATCGCGCGCAGGATGATCTGCTCGGTGATCGGGTCGATGTCGCAGTACACGCTGGGCGGGCGGGGTGCCGCGTTGATGATCATGGACAGTAGATCCTGATCGTTCTCCGCGATGAACGGCAGGCGGCCGGTGAACAGCAGATACAGCATGACTCCGAGCGCGTAGACGTCGGTGCGCGCGTCGGTGGAGAGCGACTTGATGCGCTCCGGTGCCATGTACGAGAACTTGCCCTTGAGCCGGTCGGCCTTGTCGCCGCGAGCGGTCGAGTGGGCGACGCCGAAATCGAGGATCTTGGTGACGCCGGTGAACGTCACCATGACGTTGCTCGGGCTGAGGTCGCAGTGGATCACGCCGAGGTCGTGCGCGCACTCGAGGCCACGGCAACACTCCCAGGCGATCCGCAGCGCGAACCACACGGGGATCTTGATGCCGCGTTGCTGCGCGACCTTGATGATGTGCGACAGCGACCGGCCGACCACGTGCTCCATCGCGAGCAGGTAGACGCCGTCGCTGACCGAGAAGTCGAAGACCTCGATCAGATTCGGGTGGCTGAGCTTCGCGCAGATGCGCGCCTCGTGCGCGAGCATGTCGACGAACAGCGGGTCGTTCGCGAGCTCGGGGAGGAGCGTCTTGACGACAACCGACTTCGCGAACCCACCGTGTCCTGAAGCTTGTGCGAGCCAGACCTCGCCCATCCCTCCACGACCCAGTCGGCTCTCGAGCCGATATTTACCTATGACTTGTCCGGACTCCATATCTGAATCAGATCAGAACCTCGACACCGCAGCTGTCGTGGCCCAGTCCGCCGATGCACGTCATTTCCTTCGCCTTCGTGGGCTTGCCGACGATGGCCTGCACCACACCCGCCACGATTCCCGCCTCGAACTGACACAACGTTCGACCCACCGGAGCCATTCCGGCGCACGTCACACACTCGTAGACATCGACGTAAATGCGATTTGCCGTGAGCACGGGGACCTCGACGATGCCGAGCGAGATCGCGCTGCATAGCTCGAGAAACTGCTCCAGCTTCGTGATCCCGAGGTTCTGCCCGAGCTTCTTGCCGGCGACGTAGGCCGTCGCTCCTGCGCCGCGCCCGATAATATCCTCGAGCGCGACCAGCCGGAGGAGGCGATACAAGGCCACGCCGGCCTGGTCGCCGAGCTTGGGGCGAATGATGGATAGCGCATTGGCGATGTCGATCCTCTTCCCGCCGCCGCCAGCAACATCCGCGGTCACGCTCATATCTTTCATCGACGTGACAATAGGGCTCGGAAGCCAATATGCAAAGAGCAAATTCGCAACTATGTGTTGGATTATATTGACTACTGACGATCACGTTTGAACTGCTGGCGGCACAGCATCCGCCCTTCGAACACTCCCCCCGCGTGCGAATTCGAGACAGCCGGTCCGCGGAGCACAACGCGCCTTACATGACCGGCGACACGGGAGCAGCCACACGTGTGGTGATGCTTACCTGAGCGATCGATCGAGTATCGAAATCCAGAGGACATGTCAGGTGTTGGCGATCGTGAGGGCGACCAGACGTACGACCGGTTACGCCCGCAACCCTGACCAATCCAGCTCCGCCCGAACCTGGTGCTCGGATGTGCGTTCACCTGATATCGCGACGGCGTAGATCCGACGAGCGGCGTCGCGACGTTGAGCGCGTGATAGCGAATGACTCAGTACGATACTGAGTACCAAGCAGAGTGATTGACTCGCTTAGTGCTAGTCGGGCGCTAGATCCGCACGAGGTCGGCCCAGTTCGGTCCAACCTTGATGCCAACCTGCAGTGGCGCTTCGAGCGCGAACGCCTCGCGCATCGCGGCGCCCGCGATCCGCGCCGCCTCGGCAACCTCCGCTTCCGGCACCTCGAACAGCACCTCGTCGAGGATCTGCGCGAGCGGCGCCGCCGCGAGGCCCGCGCGCCGGAGCTCGCGTTCGGCATCGAGCAGACCGCGCCGCGAGACATCGGACACCGAGCCTTCGTGCGTCGCGCGGCGGGCGAGCCGCTCGGCATACGAGCGATCGTGCGAGTCGAGTGACTCGAGCCCGCCGATCGGCCACTTGCGGCCGGCGATCGTGACGATGTACCCGCGCTCCTTGGCCATCCGGAACTGCTCGTCCTGAAACTCGCGGACGCGCGAGTACTTCCGATCGAAGCGCACGATCAGCTCCTTCGCCTCGGCCGCCGGGATCCCGAGCTGGAGCGCGAGCGCGCTCGATCCCTGGCCGGCAAACGTGGCGAAGTTGACGACCTTGCCTAGCTGGCGCTCGTCGCGCGTCAGCTGATCTTGCGGTCGCTCTAGCACCGCGGCGGCGGTCTGCGCGTGGACGTCCGCCGTCGCGCGTAGCGGCTCGACGAGCGCGGGGTCCCGCGTCAGGTGCGCGAGGACGTGGAGCCCGAGCTGGTTATAGTCGACCGACATCAGGGCGCAGCCGGGGCGCGCGACGAAGGCACGCCGGATCCGCGCCATCTCCGGCGTGCGTCCCGGGACGCGCCCGAGATCCGGGTTCGAGTTGACGATCCGGCCCGAGAACGAACGCGCGGGATGGAAGCACGACCGCACGCGCCCGTCGGTGTCGATGCAGGCGCGTAGCGCGGTGATCCAGCTGTCGCGGAGTCGGCGGAGGGTCCGCCACCGGATCACGAGCGCGACGATCGGATGCGCGTGCTCGATCCGCTCGAGCGCCTCGGTCGCGGTGCTCCAGCCGGTCTTCGTGTGGCTGACCACGGGGAGCCCGAGCTCCTCGAACAGCACGCTGCCGAGCTGCTTTGCAGAGCCGAGATTGAAGGCGTGCCCGGCGAGGCTCGTGATCTCGCGCTCGAGCTCGGCCTCGATCGGCGCGAACGCAGCTTCTGCACGTCCCAGTTCTTCGCCGTCGACCCCGATGCCGCGCAGCTCCATCCGCACGAGCGTGTCGGACAGCGCGAGGTATTCGGCGTGGAGCGCGCGATCGAGATCCGGTGCCAGCTCGTGCCATGTCGCGACCGTCGTATCGGCGAGCTGTCCTGCGTACTGCCCCGCACGATCGACGGTCAGCGCGGCCCACGACTTGCGCTTCTGACCGACCCCGCGCACCGAGTCCTCGGCGGGGAGCGCGCGGCCGAGCACGTGCTTGGCCACGAGCGGCAGATCGTGGGGCGCCCAGTTGCTCGGTTGCGCGAGGTGCGAGGCGCACATGCTGTCCCCGGCGATGCCCGCCAGCGTGATGCCTTCACGCGCGAGCGCGACGGTCGCGACCTTGATGTCGTGCCCGAGCTTGGGGATCGCGGGATCCGCGAGCCACGCGTCGAGGGCCACGGTCCGCTGCGCGAACGGAATGTAGTACGCGCGGTGATCGCCTGCCGACAGTGCCAGCCCGGCGAGCGCGCCGCGCGTCGGCGACGGGTCCTCGGTGAGTGCCTGGATCGCGACCGGCCCACTGCCGAGCGCGGACAGCGCCGCGGTGATCGCCCCGGCAGACTCGCAGACGACAAGCTCGATGTCGTCCCCGGCCTCCGCCGCGAGGTACTCGACGAAGCCGAGCCCGCGATACAGCTCGTTGCGCACCGGGGCTTCGGGCGGCGTGTACGCCAGTGCCGCGAGCGGCACGGGCAGGGGCCGCTGGGGATCGAGCCGGGCGCGCGCGAGCTCGATCGGGATCTGCGCGAGAGCGGCGCGCAGCGCGTTGCCCGGGCGACCCTTGATCGAGTCGATCGCCTCGAGCGCCGCCGCGATCGAGCCATGCGCATGCAACAGGCCGCTCGCGCCCTTCGCGCCGATGCCCGCGATCCCAGGCAGGCCGTCGTCGGGGTTGCCGACCAGGGCGAGCCACTCGGCGACCTGCGGGGGCGGCACGTCGAACCGCTTCTCGACCATGTCGATCGTGTAGCGCGCGTCCTTGTTCGAGTCGTACCACCACACCCGATCCGCCACGAGCTGGGCGTAGCGCTTGTCGACCCCGACGACGACCACGTCATCGCCGGCCTCGATCGCGGTACGCGCGTACGAGGCGACGACGTGGAGCTCGTCCGGCGCCGTGACGACGCGGATCCCGAGGGCCTCGATCAGCGGGCCGAGCTTTGGGAGCTGCGCGGCCAGGAGTGCGTGCCAGCCCGCGTGTGGGGCAGCGGCGTCGATCACCGCGACCGCGCGCGCGGGGACCTTGAACGCGATCGCGCGCGTGATCGCGCGGGTCACCGCGAACAGCGCGTTCACCGGCTCTCCGGTATCGACGGACATGCGGTCCGTCGGCACCATGAAGAAGCCACGCGCGAGCACGTTGCTGGCAGCCACGATGAGGGTGCGCTCGGTCATCGGTTCGAAGGCGTTGATACCTCGTTCCGACTATGATGCCGTTGCCATGGACCAGGATCCTCGACCCGCGCAGCCGGCACTCGCGTTTCCCTATGTCACGGTCGCGCTCGCCGTCCTGAACGTCATCGTGTTCGGGATCGCGGTCGCCGCCGGCGCGGATCCGATGACGCCGGACCCCGACAAGATGTTCGAGCTCGGCGCGAATTTCGGGCCGGTCACGCTCGCCGGTGAGCCGTGGCGCCTGTTGACCTCGATGTTTCTCCACTACGGCGTCATGCACCTCGCGATGAACATGATCGGCCTGCTCGACGGCGGTCGGCACGTCGAGCGGATGTACGGGCGTGCGGCATATATCGCGCTCTACGTGTTCGCCGGGCTCGCGGGTAGCCTCGCGTCGGCGCTGTCGGGCAAGGCCGTCTCGGCCGGCGCCTCGGGTGCGATTTTCGGCGTGTTCGGCGCGTTCGGCGCGTTCCTCCTCCTTCACCGCGATCGGTTCGATAAGGAGCAGCTGTCACGGCAGGCGCGCGGCCTCGTGATCTTCCTCGCGTTCAACATCTGGTTCGGGCTTCAGGCGAAGGGCATCGACCTGCTCGCTCACCTGGGCGGCCTCGGCGCCGGCTTCCTCGCCGGGCTCATCCTCGGCTCCGATCGTGCGCGTGTCGCCAGGTCGATCGCGGTCGGCGTCGTCGGCAGCGCGCTGCTGATCGTGGGGTCTCAGCTGGCACCCGAGCCGAGCGGCCTCGTCGTCCTCGGCCACACCAAGCGCGAGCTCGCGCAGTTCGCTGCGCTCGAGCAACAGGCGCTCGATCGCTACAACCGGCTCGCGGAGGCCAACAAACCCGACGCGGAGATGCTGAACACGATCGAGACCGAGATCTTGCCGGTGTGGCGACAGGCAAAGGCCTCGGCGCTCGCGATCGAGGGCTTGCCGCCGACATTGACCATGAACCTCCGGACCTATGTCGAGACCCGCGAGCGTGCGTTCGTCGAGATCGCCGATTCGCTGCGTAGCCAGGACGGCGACGCGATGAAGCGCGGGATGGCGACGATGCGCGAGGCCGACGGCTACATCGACAAGCTGAAGCCGTAGATCGCTGACCGCGAACGAAACCCCCATGTCGGACGCGGGTCGACGATGTACCGTGACGCAGATCCCGGAAATAGTGGTGGGCCCCGGGACGTAGGCGGAGAAAGCCATGCGCAGCTACGGTCTGGTTCTGGTGGGAATGCTTGCTGCCGCGTGCGGTAGCGAGCCGAGCAGCACGCGAACCGACCTGTCGGTGACCGCGTCGCCGACGGGCGAGATCACGGTCACGAGGGGCGGCCAGGGCCAACCGACCGGGCCGATGCGAGTCGTGCTCACGTTCTCGAAGCCGATGGTGGCGCCCGACCAGGTGGGTCGACCGACGGCATCCCCGCCGCTCGTGATCGCCCCGAACCTCGCCGGTCGGGCGACCTGGGTCGACGACCGCACGCTCGCCTTCGTCCCGACCGCCAGGCTCCCGGCCTCGACGAAGTTCGTCGCCACGGTGCCGGGCACCACGCGCGCCCTCGACGGCAACCAGCTCGGCAAGCCACACCGGTTCGAGTTCTTCGCGGATCGGCTGACCGGCACGGTCGAGGCCCTTGGCTCGAAGCTGCGCGCGCCGCGGATCCCCGTGGTGAAGCTGACGTTCACGCAGGAGGTCGCGTTTGACCAGATCGACAAGCACTGCGGGTTCTCCGCTGGCAACCACAAGCTGCGGGTGAAGCTCGCGCCCGACAGCGCCAGCGGCCCGGGCGAAACGTTCACCATCGTGCCGGTCGCCGAGCTGACGATGGATGCCGACTGGACCGTCGGCTGTCGTGCCGGGCTACGCGGCAGCATCGGTGACCTCGGGCTGGCGGCGAACCTCGAGGACAAGCTGCACACCTATGGCCCGCTCCGGTTCGTCACCCTCGACCCGAGCGGCAACGACATCGTGCCCGAGGAGAGCACGAAGATCGCGCTGGCGTTCAGCAACCCCCTCGCGCCGCCGTACCAGATCAAGATCTCGCCGGCGGTGGCGGGGTTCCCGCAGCGCTGCCACGCGCTGGGTGATGCACCCGCGGGCCTCAGCTGCGGCGCGCAGCTCGAGCCGCGCACGGCGTACACGATCACGATCGCCGCCGGGCAGAAGGACGTGTTCGGCCAGCAGCTCGACAAGCCGCAGGCCCTCGCGTTCCGCACCGCGGATGCCCAGCCAACAATCTCGATGGAGTCGGGGTACTTCGTCGCGGAGCTCGCGCGGCCGGTGATCCCGATCTGGACCCGCAATGTCAGCGAGCTCGCGGTGACCGCAGTGCGGCTGACGCCGGCGAACTTTCACGAGCTCGCACCGCTGATCGACTGGTGGAATGCCAAGCCGGCCGACCTGTCGAAGACCAAGCTGACGCCGCGCGCGCTGAAGCTCCCGATCGCCGGGACGACCAACAAGTGGGGGCAGCATTCGATCGGCGCGGCCGAGCTGTTCGCGGCGACGCCGGGGCCGGGCATGTTCTACGTCGAGCTCGGCTCGAAGGAGGTGCAGCGGGCGCCCTACGTCGATGACGGTCGCCAGAAGGTGCTCGTCAACTTCACCGACATCGGGGTCGTCAGCAAGCTGTCGGGCACGCGCGGGCTCGTGTGGACGACGCGGCTGTCGACCGGAAAGCCGCTGCCGGGTGCGGCGGTCACCGTGCGCGATCGCGCCGGCAAGCTGACTTGGTCGGGAACGACCGATGCCGACGGAGTCGCGATCCTGCCCGGCATGGCGAAGCTCGGAGGGGCGGGCGGCGACGACGAGAGCGGCCACGGCGGGGGAGAGAGCGCGGAGTTCCGGATCTTCGTCGCCCACCAGCAGGACTTCACGATGGTGAACCCGACGCGCGTCGGCGGGCTGGCGCCGTGGAACTTCAATGTCGACTACGATCGCGATCCGGCGCCGACCCGACTGCGCGGCTTCATGCACACGGATCGCGGGTTGTATCGACCCGGCGAGAAGGTGCACGTCAAGGGCATCGCGCGCGTGACCAAGCTCGGCGAGCCGCTCGCGGCGCCGGGGCAAGGCAAGCCGGTGAAGGTCACGGTCGACGGCCCGCAGGGTAAGACGGTGATCGAGACCTTTGCCAAGCTCTCGGCGTTTGGTGGCTTCTGGTTCGACCTCGATCTCCCCGGTGACGCGCGGCTGGGCGACTACCGGATCCACGCGAAGCTCGAGCACGGCACGTTCACCCGCGAGTTCACGGTCGAGGAGTATCGGCCGGCCACGTTCGAGGTGACCGGCAAGGTCAAGGTCGCGCAGGTCGTACGCCGCGGGACGATCCAGGCGACGGTGTCGGCGAACTACCTGTACGGCGCGCCGCTGCGCGCGGGCGACGTCAACATCACGGTCCACAGCCGGCCGCGCTGGGTGAGCTTCCCGCAACATCCCGAGTTCGCATTCCGTGACGAGCGCAACGAGGAGTCGTACTCCGACGAGTCGGATCACTCCCAGACCCTGGTCACCGAGGACAAGGTCGCGCTCGACGACAAGGGCAACGCGGCGGTGTCGGTCACGGTCAGCCCCGACGATGTCTATCGCGACTCGGATCTGTTGATCCGCGCCAGCGTCACCGCACCGTCGAACGAGGAGATCAGCAAGACGTTCACCGTCCCGTACTACCGCTCGAAGCGCTACTTCGGCATCCGCTCGCCGGGGTACGT
>JBBJLY010000005.1:0-78838 GCA_037720695.1 Kofleriaceae bacterium
AGACAACTGGAAGGTCCACTTCCGCGACACGATGCGCGGCGGCAAGTTCCTCAACGTATGGCGGATGGCCGAGCTGCACGCGAAGCAGGCGCCCGATCGCGTCCGCGAGCTCGAGGAGTGGGGCGCGGTCTTCGATCGCACGAAGGAAGGCCTGATCTCGCAGCGCAACTTCGGCGGCCACCGCTACCCGCGGCTCGCGCACGTCGGTGATCGCACGGGCCTCGAGCTGATCCGCTCGCTGCAGGACCACGGGGTCCACCAGGGCATCGACTTCCACATGGAGTGCACGGCCCTCGAGCTGCTCAAGGAAGACGACAAGATCTCAGGCGTGCTCGCGTACTGGCGCGAGACCGGGCGGTTCGTCGTGTTCAAGTGCAAGGCCGTCATCCTCGCGACCGGCGGTGGTGGCAAGGCGTGGCCGGTGACGTCCAACTCGTGGGAGTACACGGGGGACGGCATCGCGATGGCGTACGATGCCGGCGCCGAGCTGATGGACGTCGAGTTCACGCAGTTCCACCCGACCGGCATGGTGTGGCCACTCTCGGTGCGCGGCATCCTCGTCACCGAGGGCGTGCGCGGCGACGGCGGCATCCTGAAGAACAACAAGGGCGAGCGGTTCATGTTCAACTACATCTCCGAGCGCTTCGCGCCCGAGACCGCCGACACCGTCGAGGAAGCCAATCGCTGGCTCGCCGGCGACAAGACGGCGCGCCGCCCACCCGAGCTGCTCACCCGCGACGAGGTCGCGCGTGCGATCACCGCCGAGGTCAAGGCCGGTCGCGGCTCGCCGCACGGCGGCGTGTTCCTCGACATCGCGTCGCGGCTGCCCGCCGAGGCGATCCGCCGCAAGCTGCCGTCGATGTATCACCAGTTCAAGGAGCTGGCCGAGGTCGACATCACGAAGGAGCCGATGGAAGTCGGCCCGACGCTGCACTACTTCATGGGCGGCATCCGGGTCGACGCCGACTCGCAGCAGACCACGGTGCCTGGCCTGTTCGCATGTGGCGAGTGTGCCGCGGGCCTGCACGGCGCCAACCGGCTCGGCGGCAACTCGCTGTCGGATCTGATCGTGTTCGGGAAGCTTGCCGGCGACGGTGCCAAGGCATACATCGGTGGGCTCGCCACCGCGCCCGGGGTCAACGACGGCCAGGTCGCCGACGCGATCCGTCGCGCCACCGAGGTCCTCAACCGCGAGACCGGCGCCAACCCGTACCTCCTGCACGGCAAGCTCGAGGACACGATGAGCAAGGGCGTCGGCATCGTCCGCCAGAAGGCGGAGCTCGAGACCGCGGTCGCGGAGCTCGAGGGCCTGAAGGAAGAGGCAAAGACGATGAAGGCGCCCGGGGCGAGCCAGTACAACCCCGGCTGGCACGAGGCGCTCTCGATGCGATCGCTGCTCGTCACCTCCGAGGCGGTCACGCGCGCCGCGCTGATGCGCGAGGAGAGCCGCGGTGCACACACCCGGCTCGATCACCCGGGCGAGAGCCCGGAGTGGGTCAAGTACAACGTGATCATCAAGAAGGGCACCAGCGGGATGGAGGTCGAGAAGCGGCCCAAGCCCGAGGGACCGCCCCACCTCGTCGCGATCGCGAACGCGAAGATCGAAGATCTCGAGTCCGGCAAAGTCGGCGCGGACACCTAGGAGTCGTCATGGCAAAGCGCACGTTCAGGGTCTGGCGCGGGAACACGGAGGGCGGCGAGTTCAAGACGTTCGAGGTCGACGTCGCTCCGGGCATGGTCGTGCTCGACGTCCTGCATCGCATCCAGGCGACGCAGGCCAACGACCTCGCGCTGCGCTGGAACTGCAAGGCCGGCAAGTGCGGCTCGTGCAGCATGGAGATCAACGGCAAGCCGAAGCTGGCGTGCATGTCGCGCATGAACTCCTACGAGGAGACCGCGACGATCACCTGCCAGCCGCTGAAGACGTTCAAGGTGATCAAGGACCTCGTCACCGACGTGCAGTGGAACTACGTCCAGAACAAGCGCATCCGGCCGTTCAAGCCGCGGCCGCGCGAAGCGGACGGCACGCACCGGATGTATCAGGAAGACGTCGATCGCGTGCAGGAGTTCCGCAAGTGCATCGAGTGCTACCTGTGCCAGGACGTCTGCCACGTGATCCGCGATCGCGACAGGAAGGACGCGTTCGTCGGGCCGCGCTTCATGATCCGGCTCGCCAGCCTCGAGATGCACCCGCTCGACTCCGACGATCGGATCCCGGAGATCAAGAAGGAGTTCGGCTCGGGCTTGTGCAACATCACGCGGTGCTGCACCGAGGTCTGCCCCGAGCACATCAACATCACTGATAACGGCATCATCCCGCTCAAGGAGCGCGTGGTCGACAGGTTCTACGATCCGCTGGCGATCATCGGCCGCAAGCTGTTCGGCATCCGCAAGCGGACCAAGACGCTGGCCGAGGAGAAAGCCGGCAAGTGACGGAGCAGCTGAAGCTCAAGGCGATCTCGGCCGACGGGATCCCGCACGCGCTCGAGAAGGCCGAACGCTACCGGCTCCTCAACGATCCCGCGCAAGCCGAGAGCATCTGCCGAGACATCCTCGCGGTCGACTCCGACAACCAGACGGCGCTGCGCGTCCTGATCTTGACGCTGACCGACCAGTTCGGGGCGCACGGGGCCGGCGGTGCCGCCCGCGAGGCACGCGAGTACGTCCTCCAGCTCGACGACGAATACGACCGCGCGTACTTCACCGGCATCGTCTACGAGCGCGAGACCCGCGCGTACCTCGAGCGCAAGAACGTGGTGCGCTCCGCCGCCTACGACGGCTTCCGCCAGGCGATGGAGTGGTACGAGCGCGCCGAGGCGCTCCGTCCGCCGGGCAACGTTGACGCCGTGCTGCGCTGGAACAGCTGCGTGCGCGTGATCGAGCGCGAGCGACTCGAGCCCGAGGCGCGCGAAGCCGAGCTCCCGCTCGAGTAGCTCAGCTGCCCTCGACCGTGATCTGCGCGCGATGCACCACGTGGGTGGTGAGCTTCGGATAGTTCGCATGCAACCGGATCTCGTAGTCGCCCGCCGTGGGAGGGACGACGAGCTTCACGTGGCGCGCGCCGTCGGGGACGTACACGTACCTGCCCCACGCGGTATCGGCGACCCCCGCGGCGACCACGGTGACCCAGAACTTCTCGCCCGGCGGCGCGTGCATCGCCACCGGGAAGCTGACGACGAGCTCGCCTCCGGCGTTGAACGTCCGGCTCGCGAGGCTGAACTTCTGTTGCCCGAGCGGCGTCACGGTCGCGACCGGCGACCCGGTGGTCGCCCCGACGTGAAACGCCGCGATCGCACGGACGTCGAACGGCTTCCGCGGGTAGTTGCCGTGGAGGCGCACCTGGTAGTCGCCTCCCGTGGCGGGGGCCGCGAGCACGACCTCGGTCGCGCCATCGGGCACGAACTCCCACGTGCCGTAGCTCGACGGCGGGCTCGTGGCCTCGGCGATCGTGATCCACATCCGGTCGGGAGCCGTGGCGTGCACCGGCTTCGCGAACGTGATCGCGATTTTCGCGCCTGGGGCGTACGACTTCGCACCGAGCGAGATCCGCGGCACGTCCACCCTGTGATCTGGTTTCACGTGCGTCGGTGCCGCCGCGACCGTGGCGAGGCACTGCTCGCCCTTCACCGCGGTGCCAGCCGGGCAGTCCGGCTTGCCGATGCACCGGCGGGTCGCGCTCGACCACGCCTGCGCTGGCCAGCAGCACTCACCGCGGGTGTCATCGCTCCGCACCTGGCCCGCGGGACACGGTAATTCGGATTCGACCAGCACGCGGGTCGTCGCCGATCCGGCGGGGCGAGCTGGCGGCGGCGGCGCTGCGGCCTGCTCACCGCTGGCCGGCTCACGGGTCAGCATGACGAACACGCCGGCGCCGGCGATCGCCGCGACCACCACGCCGACGATCGCGAACGGCAACACCCGCCCACGCGTCTGCGGGGTCGGTGCCGCCACTAGCTGTGCGGCCGAGCCAGCACCCGTGGTCGAGGCCGTCGTCTGCGCGTACGCATCGCGCGTGCGAACGACCGGCGGCATCGACGCCACGGTCTGGCCGACGGGATCGATCGGGTGGCCCGGCAGCGTCGTCGGGGACGACGCGCCCGCGTGCACGAGCGCCTGCCGCAGCTCGGTCGCGGTCTGGTAGCGAGCCGCCGGATCCTTCTCGAGCAGCCGCATCACGATCGCGGCGAGGGGCTCCGGGACCGAAGCAACGAGGCTCCGCGGATGCGGCGCGGGATCCCGCAGGTGCGCCGCGATCATCATGCCGGTGCCGCCTTCGCCGACGAACGGCGGCCGCCCGCACAGCACGTGAAACAGGATGCAGCCGACCGAGTACAGATCGGTCCGATGATCGAGATCCGACTTGCCCATGCACTGCTCGGGGCTCATGTACGCCGGCGTCCCGATCAACATCCCGGTCTGGGTCTTGAACTCGGCGTTGCGCTCACCGGCAAGCTTCGCGATCCCGAAGTCGAGCAGCTTGACCTGGACACCGTTCGGCATCAGCTCGTTGGGAACCAGGAAGATGTTGTCGGGCTTGAGGTCGCGATGGACGATCCCGCGCGCGTGGGCGGCCGCGAGCGCGGCGACCATCTGGGCGACGATCGTGGCGCCCTCGAGCGGCGGGAGCGGACCACGCTGTAGCCGGTGCTCGAGGCTCTCGCCCTTGAGCAGGGCCATGACCAGGAACGCGCGGCCCTCCGCGTACCCGAAGTCGATGATCTCCACGATCCCGGGGTGATCGATCGCGGATGCGGCCCGCGCCTCGTTGAAGAATCGCTGGACGATCGCGGCGTCGTTCGAGAGTGCCGGCAGCAGCATCTTGATCGCGACCGGCCGGCCGAGCTGCACGTGCTCGGCGCGGTAGACGATGCCCATGCCGCCCTGCCCGAGCTCGGAGACGATCCGGTAGTTCCCGACGACCCGTCCGATCAAGCTCGTAGTCTGGGTTCCTCACCCTGCCCGGTCAAGCCGCGTCCCGCCGGGTCCACCCGCACCCGATCGCAGGTCCACACCTGGGTCCACCCGGCCGACTCACCACCCTCTCCCGACGAGAGATCCGGGGTTTGCCGGTGGCCGAGGCGTTGCACTACAGGCGCCCACCTTCACCCAGGAGATCGACATGGCAATGAAACGTCCCGGCGGTTTGACCGCCCTCGCAGTCCTCAATTTCGTGTTCGGCGGCATCGGCGCGATCGTCGCCGTCATCGGGTTCGGTGGTCTCGCGCTCGTCCGCGAGGGCATCAAGAATGCCGAGGCGCACGGAGGCAAGTACGATGGTCCGAGCCTGACGATGGCGACCGTCGTGGTCGGCCTGACCGCGTTCGGCGCGCTGCTCCTGATCGTGTCCGGCGTCGGCTACCTCAAGCAGGCGAAGTTCAGCGGGCGCACGCTCGGCACGCTGTACGGGCTGGTGTCGCTCGGCGGCACCGTGGCCACCGCGGCGACCGGCGGCATCGGGATCGGCAGCATCCTGCTCGCCGTCTACCCGCTGCTCACGCTGATCCTGATCAACACGACGTTCAAGAACGACCTCGTGAACTGATCTCCAGCGTGTGGTAACGCGAGGGCGTGAAGTCGTCCCTCGCGTTTGCCGTGCTCGTGGCCTGTGGCAACCCACCCGCCCGCGAGCCAATCGCGAGCACGCCCACCACGCAGCGCGAGCGCGTCACGGACTCGACGCTCGTCTTGTTCGAGCCCGAGGCCGACGCCTGCGTGGTGCGGCGACGCGATCCAGTGGCCCGCACCAGCGACGAGCTCGGGCGCATCCCCGGCACCTGTCGCGGTGCGCGCATCGCATGGCACCCTCAGCTCGATCGCGCCGTCGTGTGGTTCGATCCGGGCAACGTGCTCGGCCTCGGCAAGGACACCCGCGAGGTGCGCGAGCGCGTGTTCGAGCTCGCGCTCGCGAGCGGTGCGATCAAGCCCGTCACACTCCCTACCGGTGACCCCGCCCGCGAGATCGCATATGCCGCCGACGGCACGCTCGACGTGTTCTCGGAGCAAGAGGTGCCCAAGGCCGCGGGCAAGATGACGGTCCGCGGTCACCCGCTCGACTTCAGCGATCCGAGCGACGGCATGCCCGCCGCCGCCCTCGCGTTCCGTCGCACTGGCGCGGGCTGGCAGCTGACCTCCGTCACCCGCACCACCACGGGCTGGGATTACGCCGCCGGCTGGAGTGCCGCCCCGGAGGCGCAGACGCTCGGCCCTCGATCGTTCGACCTGCTCGACGGCCACGCCGACACGCAACCGATCACCGACGCCGCGACGCGCACCGCGCTCGACGCGATCGCGGTGACCAGCCCGGATGCCGAGGACGATGGCTGGACCGTGCTCGCAACGCCGCACGGCCCGCTCTACGTCTGGATGATGACCGGCGAATTCACGTACACCACGCGCCGGCTTGCGTGGCGTTCGCGCGAGGGCGTCACGCCGTTGCCCGGCCCGCCGCTCGACAGCAATGACCTCGTCGAGCTCGCGGTACGAGGTCGCTATTTGCTGGTCGCCAGCTCGCGCACCGGCAGCCACCCGCAGCTCTACGATCTGGTGGAGCGCGAGCAGGTGTTCGCCTCCGACACCGCGCTCGCGACGACGTTCTGGCCGCGCTAGAACGTGATCGCGAGGCCGCTCGCGTTTTCGTCTGGCGTGAGTGTGAACGGACTACCCGCCACGTGTGTCGGGACGCCGTCGGCAGCGAGCGACAGCACCGCGATTTCCTTGCCGCCTTCGTTGTTGGAGATCAGGTGCCGCCCGTCGCGGCTCACGCTCATACACGTCGGGTTGAACAGCGTATCGTCGAACCTGAATGGGGAAGTCGGCATGGCCGTGACCGCGCCGCTGACTTCGACGGTGAAGCCCTGGATCTCCGATCCATTGCGAATGCCGAGGTACGCACGGCTGCCGTCCGGCGTGAAGGCAACGACATGTGGAATAGCCATCGTGGTCAACGCGAACGGCGAGCCTTTGATCTGGGCCGGGACGCCGTCCGCGCCAGGCTGGTAGACCTGCAGGGAAACGCGGTCGGCAACATAGAGCTGGTCGGTGTTTGGACGCCGCGTCATCGAGAACGGGCCATTCCCAGCCTCGACCGGGACACCTACTATCGCCAGTGCGCCGTTCCCCGCGACGCTGAACGTGTGGATCACCCCGAAATCCGTGCCAGTCGCTCCGCTCTGGGCAAGGGCATAGACATGACCACCGTCGCTCGAAGCAGTCAGTACGACCGTCCTCGGGGTCACCGGAAACGGTGATCCGCTGACCTGCGTGAGGGTACCGTCGTCGGCAATGTCGAACGCACTGATGCCGACCGTGTAGCCCGAGAACCACAGGCGCGTTCCCGCGGCATTGATATCGATGCCCCAACCGCCGGTGTTGCCGTGCGCGAACGGAGAACCCGGGATCGGCATCAGCGTGCCGGTGATGGGATCGATCGAGAACACCGCAATGCCGGTCGTCCCGCTCACGAACAGGCGCCGCGTCGCTTCGTGGATCGTCAGATTCTGCGCGCAGCCACCATAGCTCATCGACGGCACGCCCGTCGAGACAGGCGGAAGCGTCGCGGCCTCGGTGAGCGCGCCGGTGGCCTCGTCGTAGGACAGCGTGGTGATCGAATTGAACGTGTCCGCGCCATCGACGTTGTTCTCGAGATAGACGCGCGGTGGCAAGATCACGCGCACGGTTTGCGAATCGCTGGCGCCACCCGCGGTGGTGACGACGACCGGTGCGTCGCTTGGCATGACATCGGGGATCGTCGCTTCGATCGACGTCGCCGACCAGCTCTCGACGGCGGCGGTCGCGCCACCGATGGTCACGGCCGAGTCGCCCTGCACCTCACCGAAGTTCGAGCCGGTGATCGTGAGGCGTGTTGACACGATTCCTCGTGGTGGCGTGACCGAGGCCAAGCTCGGGGCGGGTGCCGCGTCTGGCCGGTCGCCCAGGACCTCACCGCACGAGGTCAACATCAGCGCCCCTACACAACACAAAGCCATGCGCATGGACGCGAGCGTACACCGACAGCTTGACCGCGGCGCGCTGCTACCATCGGTGGCGTGTCCGGTTCGCGTGATTCTGCGACGGAGGTCCTACCCTCCGCACCCGCACACACAGAATCGACGGTGATCGGGCGCACGCTCGGGAAGTTTGTCGTCGTCGAGCGTCTGGGACGGGGAGGCTCGGGCGAGGTGTTCCGCGCGGAGCAGGCGCAGCTCGGGCGGTCGGCCGTGATCAAGGTCCTGCGCCGCGACCTCGCGTACTCGGCGACGCGCGTCGATCGGTTCCTGCGTGAGGCAAAGCTCGCATCGCGGCTCGATCATCCGTATGCGGCGCATGTGTATGCGTTCGGCGCGGAGCGCCGCTGCGCGAGTTTCGCGCGCCGAACCACCCGGGCGCGATCGTGTTCTCCGATGCCGGCGATCGGATCGGCGCGATCTCGCACAACGACGTTGTGGTGTTCGATGCGACGGGCAAGCAGCTCCACACCGTGACGCTGGTCGGCGAGCACCCGATCATCCAGCTCCGCGGCGACCACACCTGGGTCGCGACCGCGGATGGCATCGTGCGCCACTTCGTCGGCGAGCATCTCACCGCCTCGATCCCCGCCCGCCTCACCGACATCCACGAGCTCGTGCGCGGCGGCAACGTGATCGCGGCGCTCGGCTCGGACACCAGCCTCGCGATCCTCGACGCCAACGATCTCGACGAACCGCTGGAAGCGGGTCGCCCCCGGCCTCCAGCAGGCGACCTCGATCGCCGTCGTCGCGGGCGGCGTCCTGGTCGACTTCATCGACGGCGGGCTCGCGCTCGTGCAGGGCAGGGCGGCAAGGAGGTCCGGCGGCAACACCGGCGAGCTGGTGCGCACGCTCGCGCCAGCCGACACCACCGGCGCGGCTCCGATGTTCGACCACCACGGCGAGCTCGTGATCCGGGGCAGCCGCGGCAAGCTGTCGGTGTGGGATCGCCGGCGGCGGTCGGAGATTGCGCGCGAGCCCCGGCGCGCTGACTTGCTCCGCGTGTGCGGGACCGCTTACCCTACGCCCGTGATCGAAGACGAACCCGGTTCGACGACGGAGCAGATCGACCGCGAAGCTCCGTTCGGAGACCGAGTCCTGCTGGTGATCGACGGCGCCGCGCTGCAGGTGATGCCCCTGCCGGGTGCGGGCACGCTGACGATCGGCCGCGCGAGCAAGTGTGATGTCGTGATCGATTCCGGATCGGTCTCGCGCCACCACGCCAACCTGGTGGTCGGTGCGGAGGTCGAGGTCGAGGATGTGGGCAGCTCGAACGGTACGTTCGTGGATGCTGGCAGGCTCCCCGCGCAGAAGCGCGTCCAGCTGACCGTCGGCGTCCCGTTCCTTGTCGGCGCGGTCACGTTGATGGTGCAGACCCGCGCCGGCTCGCGCCGCGAGACCACGCCGCAAGCCAGCCAGCTCGCCGCGCTCGAGCAATCCGCCGCGCGGATCGCCGTCGGCAAGCTCAGCGTGGTCGTGATCGGCGAGCACGGCGTTGGCAAGGAGCGGTTCGCCGAGCGCCTGCACGAGATGTCGCCGCGCCGCGGCGCCCCGTTCGTTCGCATCAACTGCGCCGCGATCAGCGAGCCGCAGCTCGAGGCCGAGCTGTTCGGCAACGAGGCCCAGAACAAGCCCGGCCAGATCGAGCTCGCCGAGGGTGGCACCGCGTTCTTCAACGACATCGAGCAGCTGCCGGCTGGCTTGCAGCAGAAGCTCCTGCGCGTGATCGAGGACGCCGCGGTGCGGCGGAGTGGTGGTGCACGTACCCGCACGGTCGACGTCCGCTTCATCGCCGCGACGGCTCGCGATCTCGCGGCCGAGGTCGACGCCGGACGGTTCCGCCGCGACCTCTACTTCCGGCTCGCTGGCGCATCGTTCACCGTGCCGCCGCTGCGCGACCGCCGCGACGAGGTCATCCCGCTCGCCGAGCAGTTCGTCGCCTCGGCGGCGGGTCCGCTCGGCCGCGCGTTCATGCTGACCGAGGAGGCCAAGCAGTGGCTGACCACCCACGCGTGGCCGGGCAACATCCGCGAGCTCCGCAACGCATGCGAGCGCGCGGTCCTGCTCGCGACCGGTGCGATGATCGAACGCCACCACCTCACGATCGAGGATCCATTGCGCCCGATCCCCGGCCAGCGGTTCCGCAGCTCGGCGACCATCCCGCCACCGCCGGGTGGTTACCCGCCGACCACCGCGGCCGACATGCCCAGCCAGGTCCGCGCCACGGTCGCCGAGCTCGAGAAGCAACGCATCCTCGAGGCGCTCGACAAGTGCGCCGGCAACCAGACGCGCGCCGCCGAGATGCTGGGCATCTCGCGCCGCACGCTGATCAACCGCCTCGACGAGTACGGGATCGCCCGTCCGCGCAAGCGCGACGAGTAGTGCGCGCGTGATCGTCACGGTCCCGAGCGCCGCTGCCAATTTCGTCGCCGGCGGTGGCCGCGACGTCAACCACGAGGCCGCGATCGAGCCCGGCGTCCACGTTCACCTGGTCGACGATCAGGGCGCCGAGGTCGGCATGGCGGTCGCCGATCCGGAGAACAAGAAGCTGCGCGTGCTCGCGGTCCCGAGCGACGGCTTCACCAAGCTCGACGGCGCGCTGCTCGGCCTGCGCGTCGAGCGCGCGCTCGCCTGGCGCAAGCGGCTCGGCTTGCCTGGTCCGGATCACGCCTACCGCCTCGTCCACGGCGCGGGCGACGGCCTGCCCGGCTTCGCGTGCGACGTGCTCGGCACCGCCGTGTCTACGCCTACGCCGCGCCCGCGTGCTGGCAAGACACTGGCCGAGGCGATCGCCGGTTTCGCCGCTCACGGTGCGGTCGTCGTTGCGCGCGCGGGCCGCGCCGAGGTCGCGCAGGAGTGTCGGCAAGGTCCCCGAGCGGCGTGGTCACGGAGCATGGCGTCCCCTCGGTGCATCCGCTCGGCGGCCTGAACGTCGGCCTGTTCACCGACATGCTGAGCACCGTCGCGGCCTGGCGCTTCGCCGCGGGGCGCGCGTGCTCAACCTGTTCGCGTACAGCTTCGGGCCGCTGCGACGGCGGCGCGGCCAGCGTCACCAGCGTCGACACCTCCGCCGGCGTGCTCGCCTGGGCCAGCGGGAATTTCGGACGCTCCGGCCTCAGCAAAGATCCGCGCTGGCGGTTCGAGACCGGCGACGCGTCGCGCTTCCTCGTGCGCGCCGCGCGCGACAAGGAGCGTTACGACCTCGTCATCATCGATCCTCCGTCGACGTCGTCGGCCGGCGGCGTGTCGTGGGCGCTCGGCCGCGACTATCCCGAGTTGATCGCAAAGGCCGCCGCCACGATCCCGCCCGATGGCCTGCTGTGGCTGGCGGCCAACACGCACGAGCTCGGCTCGCTCGGCAAGCTCGCGCACAAGGGGCTGCGCGCCGCGGGCCGCACGGGCACCATCCTCGAACAAGGCGGCCTGCCGCCCGAATACCCGACCGCGGCCGTGCAGCCTGTCGATCGCTACCTGCAGGTGTGCCTACTCCGCATCGCGTGACAGACTTGCAGCCATGTGTGGCCGCTACACGCTGACGCGCCAGGAACGAGTCGCCGAGGAGCTCGAGGCGGCGCTCGGCGATGTCGTGCAGTCCGAGTGGTGGAAGCCTCGATTCAACGTCGCGCCGACGCAGCCCGCACCGGTCGTCACGCTGCACGATGGCGTGCGCACCGTCGAGATGATGCGCTGGGGGCTGGTGCCGTTCTGGGCTGGCCCCGACGGCAAGAAGGCGCCGCTCATGATCAACGCCCGCAAGGAGAACCTCCATGCCAAGGCGTTCTTCCGCGAGGCGCTCGCCACCCGCCGCTGCCTGGTCCCCGCGAACGGGTTCTTCGAGTGGCTGCGCCCGGGTCAGGACAAGAAGAAGAGATCGAAGTCCGACAAGCCGCAGCCGGTCTATCACCACCCGGCCTCCGGCAAGCTGATCGCGTTTGCCGGACTGTGGGCGCGCGCGAAGACCGACGATGGCGCGACCCAGCTGAGCTTCACGATCATCACCGGCCCGCCGAACGACCTCGTCAAGCCGGTTCACGATCGGATGCCCGTCGTGCTCGATCCGGCAGCCTACGCGGCGTGGCTCGACCCGACGATCGACGGCGAGCACGCACGCGAGCTGCTCGCGATCCCTCCGGTTGGCGATTGGATCGGCGAGCCGGTGTCGACCGTCGTCAACACGGCGGCCAACGATGAGCCGCGCTGCATCGAGCCGGTCCCGGCGCCGTCGCAGGCGGAGCGACTCTAGGCTCGGGCCCTAGAGGGTGTCGGCGGCCAACTTGGTTCCACCGCGGGTCGACGGAGCTCGATAGCTCATGGCCATTGGCCACTCATCGTCTCTGCTCTCCCTGTTGAGATGAAATCTCAAGGCAGGCGGCGTCGCGCGTGGCCGGGCGGTGTGGACCCTGTGGGGCGGCGCAACGACCAGCCCGCGCATCACCACGTCGAGCGCGATGGCGGCGCTCCACAAGTCCACACCGCGGTCCCGCGTTCTCGTCTGTTCGATGGTCCGATCACTGCCCCATCGGCGCCGACGGCATTGCTGCCGATTTCAAACACCGCGTCTCAGGATTGGCGATCACACGACCACGACCGGCCACGACCGGCCACGACCGATCGCGCAGAACGCGTGACGACGCTGTCACCTCTGTGGACGGCGGCACCAGTTGCAACATCAGGCCGTGCGCGCCCGACCACAGATCTGACAGCGCGGACGCCCCGCGCGAACGCTCCTTGGAAGAGGTTTCTTTGAAACCTGATCAGCGCCGACGATGCGCTCACGATGGAGACGGCCGGGTGTCATCCCTGGCTACCTACTGGGTGGAACATAGCCCATGGCCATTGGCCACTCGTCGTCTCTACTTCGAGGCAGGCGGCGCTCGCGCGTGGCCGGGCGGTGTGGACCCTGTGGGGCGGCGCAAACGACCAGCCCGCGCATCACCACGTCGAGCGCGATGGTGGCGCTCCACAAGTCCACACCGCGGTCCCGCGTTCTGTCTGGTCGATGGTTCTCCTTACGATTCGCACTCTCACTCGATGTCAGAGTATTGTGTTAATGCCGTATTCAAGTGCAGAATGAGGTTGTTGTGAAGTCCGGTCGCGGCGGTGCCCGTCCCGGCGCAGGTCGCAAGCGGAACGAGAGAGGCCAGGACATCGCGCACGCGCCGCGTCCCGCGCTGTCCAGCCGCCATCCGATCCATGTCGTGTTGCGGGTCGTGAAGTGGATGCCACGACTTCGCGAAGGCCAGACATACCGGCAGATCCGGCGGGTCCTCTTGCGCTATCTCGGCCGTGACGACTTCCGCGTCGTCCACGTCTCGATCCAGCACAACCACCTGCACCTGCTCGTCGAGGCAGCCGACCAGTACGCCCTGTCGCGTGCAATGCAGAGCTTCGCGATCAACGCCGCCCGCGCGATCCGCCGCAGCATGCGCAGCCACGGCAAGGTGTTCGCCTATCGCTATCACGCGACGCAGATCCGCACGCCGTATCACGCGCGGCATGCCCTCGCCTACGTGCTGAACAACTGGCGCCGGCATCGCGAGGATTGCGCGAGTGTCCACGCGCTGGCGGCGAAACCTGACGAGCACGCCCCTCGGGTGAACCAACGACCGCGACACGACCACGACCGATCGCGCAGAACACGCGACGACGCTGTCACTTCTGTGGACGGCCGCACCGGTTGCCCCCCACGCTACCTACCGGGTGGAACGCGCCTTCGACAGACCTGATCAGACCCCGACGATGGCCACCATGGAGGTCGGTCGACATCGGCAACCACGCCGATTTCGTGGGGTCCGCTGCAGCGCTCGTAAGGCGTCACGCGCGGTAGACGGTTCGACACGCGGGCCCCCATGGCCAGTCCAGTCGCCACGCCTCGAATCGGCGGCATGCGGCGGTGGTTCGCGCAGCGCACTGCACCACTCGCGCACCGAACATCGCCGGACGCGCGCGTGTGCGAACGATCGCCGTCCGCCACGCGCTGGCCGGGCGGTTGCAATCGTCGTCGAGCAACCTCGAACAGGAGCTCATGATCATGCGCCTCGCTACCTTCTTGCTCGCCGCTCTGTGGACCACCGCTTGCGTGGGCGATCCGCCCGCCGATGGCGAAGATGATGGCTCTGAAAACGGTGGCGGCGGTGGCGGTGGCGGTGGCGGCGGCGGAGGCGGCGGTGGCATGACCGCGACGCAGTTCGTCACCGCGATGGGGATGAAGGACTGCGACGACGCGTTCACCTGCAAGGCGAGCTTTCCGACCGACGAGGGCGTCACGTTCGCCGAGGCGTTCGGGGCGACGCAGTCCGAGTGCTACACCGGCGCTGCCGAGTACTTCGATGCTGCCGCGACCGAAGCCGCGATCACGGCCGGGCGGATCGAGTTCGACGGCGCGGCGGCGCAGACCTGCATCGCCGGCATCGGCGCGCCGGTGTGCGCGAATTACTGGGACAACGGGCCGAGCTATCCGGCTGCGTGCGATGGCGTGATGGTCGGCAAGGTCGCGAATGGCGCGACCTGCGCGGTCGACTACGAGTGCAGCATCGACTCGTACTGCGATCCGGACACGACGAAGTGCACGGCGATTCCCGCCGGCGAGTGAGCGCGTTGGGCGGTCACCGGTGCGGGGAACAAGTTCGGCCGGAGGTAGCGGTCACCTGCGCAGCCGGCTGAAGAACTCGCGCGCGACGGCGGTCACCGGGGCATCGACCACCTGAGACGGTGGTCCATCCTCGACGATCGTGCCGGCATCGATCACCCAGACGCGCGTCGCGATGTCGTGCGCGAACTGCATCTCGTGCGTGACGACCAGCATCGTCATGCCACCGGCAGCGAGATCGCGGATCACGCGCATGACGTCGTCGCGCATCTCGGGATCGAGCGCGCTCGTCGGCTCGTCGAACAGCATCACGTCGGGCTCCTGCGCCAGCGCGCGGGCGATCGCGATCCGCTGCTGCTGGCCGCCGGACAGCTCGTGCGGGTACGCACCCGCGCGATCGGCGAGCCCGACCTGCTCGAGCAGGGCGCGCGCCTTGGCCTCGGCTACCGCGGGCGTGGCGCGGCGGACGATGCGCGGGGCGAGCGTGATGTTGCCCATCGCCGTGAGATGCGGGAACAGGTTGAACTGCTGGAACACCATCCCGACCCGCACGCGCAGGGCGCGCAGCTTCGCCGCCTCGCGCCCGACCATGCCCGGCACGAGCTTCATGCCGGCGATCTCGACCTCGCCCTCGTCGAAGCTCTCGAGGTATTGAGGCACCGAAGCAGCGTCGACTTGCCGCCGCCCGACGGCCCGACGATCGCGACGGTTTCACCCTTCGCGACCTCTGCACTCACGCGCTCGAGCACGCGGCGCTCGCCGTGGCGCTTACAGAGCGAGCGGACCTGATCACGCGCCAGCCTCCTCTCGAGTCGGCGCGCCAGCTCGAGAGCGGGAAGCTGAGGCGAGGTAGAGCACCGCACACGCGAATCCCGGGATCAACCAGCTCCGCATGTCGACGGCCGCGATCGTCAGCCGCTTGGTCAGCTCGATCACCGTGATCACGCTGACCAGCGACGAGTCCTTGAGCAGCGACACGAAGTCGTTCGTCATCGGTGGCAGCGCGAGTCGCAACGCCTGCGGTACCAGCACGTGACGGAGCGTCTGCGCCGGCCCCATGCCGAGCGCGCGTGCCGCCTCGGTCTGGCCGCGCGGGATCGCGAGCAGCGCGCCGCGATAGACCTCGGCCTCGTAGGCCGCGTAGTTGAGGCCAAGCCCGATCACCGCGGCCTGCACCGGCCCGAGGTTCACGTACTCGGCGACGCCGTAGTAGAGGACGAATAGCTGCAGCAGCACCGGGGTGCCGCGAAACACCTCGATGTAGACGCGCGCGCGGATCGCGGCCGGTCGCGATCCATCGCCGCGCGCGACCGCGAGCACCACCCCGAGCGGCACCGCGATCAGGAACGCGAGCACCGCGAGCTGCAGGGTGACCAGCGTGGCCTGGATGAACTGCCACAGCATCTCGGCATCGAACGTTCTTGCCCGCAACGAGCTGCCGGTGATGCCGAGCGCCTCGGTCTGCCGGACGTCCCACAGCCGGTGCCTGGTCAGGATGCGCTGGAGCTCGCCATCCTTGCGCATCGCGGCGAGGGCATCGTCGAGCGCGCGCGTGTGCTCCGGGTGGCCCTTGCGGATTCCGATAACGAATGTACCGCGCGCGCTGTCGTGCGGGATGCACACGAGCGCCGGGCGCGACGGGATACAGCCGTAGCGATCCGCGATGATGTTGTCGAGCAAGACGCCGTCGATCCGGCCGCGCTCGAGGTCGTCGTACGGCTCCTGGTTGCCCTCGTACGGCACCTGGACGAGCGGCAGCATGCGGAGGATGTCCCAGGCGTAGGTCTGGTTCAGGCTGCCGACGCGCTTGCCCGCGAGATCGAACAGGGAGCGATACGGATCGCCACGCCGGATCGCGAGGGTCTCGGCGTAGACGTAGTACGGATCGGACAGCAGGATCCGGTCCTGGCGATCGGGGGTCGCCTCGAGGCCATTCGCGATCACGTCGAAGTCGCCGCGCTCGAGTGAGGGCACGAGGTTCGACCACGAGTACTGGACCATCGTCGCCTTGACGCCGAGCCGCTTCGCGATCGCATCCATGATCTCGACCTCGAACCCGATCAGCCGGCTCGGGTTCGCGGGATCCTCGTAGACGAACGGCTCGCCGCCCTGGACGTCGGCGCCCCATCGGATCTCCTTGTGATCGCGGATCCGAGCGAGCGTCTGGGCCGTCCCAGGGCCGTCTGTGCACCCAGCGGTCGCGATCAGGCACAGGATCAGCGCCAGCGCCGGGCGGGTCACGCCGGCAGTATGCCGGACCATCGACCAGGTGCGCTAAGATCTGCCCCATGGATCTAGGTCGCATGCTCGACAAGTGCAGCCGCGACCAGTGGTCGATCGACGACCTCGACTGGTCGATCCCACCACCGACCATGCCGCGCGACAAGGAGGAGGCGGTCTGCCAGTACTTCACCGACATGGCCGGCATCGAGCTGCTCGCCGGCGCGCTGTTCGACGTCCAGCGCAAGGTCACGAAGGATCCGACCCTCCGCAAGATCTTCTCGACGTTCGTCGCCGACGAGAAGCGCCACTCCGCGGTCGCCGCCCGGCTCGCGAGCCACTACGACGTTCATCACTACCGCGCGTACCAGCAGAGCGAGTCGCTCGGCCAGTTCCGTCCGCACTTCATGGCGCTGGTCGAGAATACCTCTCCCGAGATCGCGAACGCATACATCACCGCGGGTGAGCTGATCCTCGACGTTGCCCTGCTCCGCTCGCTCGACGATTACGTCGCCGACGACATGAGCCACGCCGCGATGCACCTGATCAACCGCGACGAGTCGCGCCACATCGCGATCGACTTCTACATGACGGAGACCTACTGCTCCGACGCCTACCTGGCGGAGATCAAGCTGCGCCCCCGCCCGACGGTGCGCCAGATGGCGGCTGGCGTGCGCGCGCTCGCGACCATGATGTGGCACGCGAAGCCGTTCCTCCAGCAGGTGTTCCTCGCGCCGATGGACCGCACCGATCCGAGCGGCCGGCGCGTGCAGGAGGCGTTCAAGCGGATCCAGCTCGTGCTGCACAAGCCAAGCGTCGCACGCACGCCGTTCTCGCGATTCATGATCGGCGCGCTCGCCGCGTACAACCACCCGGTCATCGGTCGCGTGCTCGGCCGCTTCTTGCTGCGTGCGCTCGGTGCCGACCCGCGTGCGGCAAAGATCCTGTTCACGCAGGCCGAGCTCGTGCGCTCCCAGCAGATGTCATTCGACGAGCTCGCCGAGGAGGCGCTCGGCCTCAAGTTCGCCAGCGAGCTGTAAGGCGAGCCAGTGCCCTTGGGGTGCGCCAGCGAGCTGTAAGGCGAGCCAGTGCCCTTGGGGTGCGCCAGCGAGCTGTAAGGCGAGCCAGTGCCCTTGGGGTGCGCCAGCGAGCTGTAAGGCGCGAGCCAGTGCCCTTGGGGTGCCGCGAGGCGTGACCTCAGTGGCCGTGGCCGGTGTGATCCTGCGCGGCAGGATCGAGGGCAGGATCGAGCGCCGGCGCCTTCACACCTTCAGCCGCCGTGATCGGATAGCCCTTCGTGTGCCAGGCGTTGATGCCCTCGTCGAGCACGAGCGCCTTTGTGTGGCCGCGCTTGATCAGCTCGTCGACGACGACGCCTGACAGGTGATGCGGGCACGCGCAGTACGCGATCACGTAGACGTCCTTCGGTATTGCGTCGAGCCGCGCGGGCTCGTGATACGGGATCGAGACCGCGCCCGTGATGTGCGCACGCATCCACTCGGACGGCGGACGCGCGTCGATGATGATCATCCGGCGCTTCTCCTTGTACGCCTTCATCACGTCGTCGACGCCGATGAACCGGCCGTCGCGCGGCTTCCACACCGGGTCCTTGCCCTTGGGGTGAAGCACGAGCGGCTCCTTGCCCGTCGGCGCGGGGAGCTGGCCAATCTTGGGTGCCGCGCCACCGAGCACGCGGATGTACGCGACGAGATCGTCAATCTGCTTGGCCGACATCACGCTGCCGAACGCCGCCATCTTGGTCTCGGGGCGACCGTTCGCGATGCCGTAGCGGATGAACGCGTCGCTCGCCTGCTGCTGCCACGCCACGTTGGCGAGGTGGGGAGCGGTGCCGCGCGTGGTGGCGTCGCCATGGCAGGTCTTGCAGTACTCGGCGTACAGCTTCGTGCCGCCGGCCGCGTCGCCCTTGCCGACCGCGGCGAGTGGCTTGGCCGCGGGTCCCTGCGCGCGGATCCAGCCAACGACCGCGTCGACTGCCCGGTCGTCGAGCGGTCCGCCGCGCGCCTTGCCGTAGGCACCCATCGACGTGCCGGGTCGGCCCTCGACGATCGAGCGCTTGAGGAACTCGTCGCTCGCGCTCTCGAGGAACGTCGGATTCACGAGCGATGGCGAGTTGTCCGCCCCGTAGCCCTTCGCATCCTTGCCGTGACACGGCGCACACAGGGCCATGTACTGACCCTCCGCCGGCAGCTTGGACACGTCGGCATCGACGGGTGCAGTGGCCACGACCGCGGCGTCTGCCGGTTTGGTGGCCAGTGGTTTCGGAGCCGGCGGGTTCGAGCTCGAGCTCGAACCGGTACAGCCAAGGACGAGCGTCAGCACGACGAACCTGAGCACGTCGTGGCTATACCACCGTCAGCGGTGATCGCGAATGACCGGACCGGGCGCCGGGCGCGGTTCCGGGTCGCGGTGATCGCGAATGACCGGACCCGGCTGCGGCTGCGGGCGGTGATCGCGAATGACCGGACCGGAGCTCGCACCTGCGTGCCAGCGGCCCTCGACCCAGACGTGACCGCGGCCACGTCGCTCCCAGCGGCCCTGCTCCCAGCGCTGGTTCGCCCGCTCGCGGTCCCACCGGCCATCGAGCCAGATCCATTCGCGACCGCGGCGTTGATAGCGTCCCTCGATCCAGATGAAGCCGGGGCGCGACTCGACGACGACGGTCCGCGGCGCCGGCGGCTCTTCCTCGATGATGACGGTCGGACCAGCCACGTGCGCATTCCCCCGCGCGCGCACGACGCATCCAGCGGCAGGCAGCGCCATGAGCGTCGCGAGTGCCAAGCTACCTAGTGTTCTCTTCAGTTGCATTTTAGTTCCTCCAGATCAATTCGACGGGAGCACCGGACCGACCATTCAAGGCGCCAGAAGTTAAGGCGGCGTGGCACGGCTCCGCAGGGGCCCCGCGCCACAGCGGGCACTATGCCCCGATGCGCCGGTGCGCTACCAGCCGACATGATTTACCATCACCCGATGCGCGGCAAGCTGGCACTTCCGCTTCTCCTCGCATGGGTCGGCTGCAAGGCGCAGGTCGAGGGCGGCACCCCGATCGACGGGTCGACCACCGACGGCACGATCGATCGGGACACCCCCGACGCGCTCATCCTCGGTGCGTGGGGTATGCCGGCGCCGGTCGGCGGCGCCAGCGATCCGACCCTGCAGGAAGACGACGGCACACTCAGCTACTCGCAGCGCGAGATCGTGTTCGCGCGCCAGAACGCCGCCGACAACAACCGCAAGGATCTGTACTGGGCCGCACGCGCCACGCCGCAAGACACGTTCGGCATCCCGATCAAGCTCGCGCTCAGCCTCACCGGCTCTGCGGAAGAGACGCCGCGGTTCTCCGACAACGACCTCACGCTGTACTTCTCGTCGAGCCGCGACGGCAACCTCGACGTCTACAGCGTCGCGCGCCCCGCCACCGGAACGCCGTGGACGGGTCAGGGCACCAGCCTGACAGGCCTCACCTCGGGCGCGGTCGAGAAGTGGTTCGCACCCTGTGACGGCGGCCGCTACCTGGTGATCCTCGGCACTGACGTCGCCGAAGGCACGGTGCCGGATGCGCCGACCGTCGTCACGTCGTTGAGCTCCGCGGCAAGCGAGACCGGCACGTTCGTGACCAAGGATTGCCGGACCGCGTACTTCGCATCCAACGTCGGCGGCACGAACCAGATCTACCTGTCGACCCGCACCGCGGTCACCGATCCGTGGCCCGCGCCGACGCCGGTGACAGACTTTGCCGCGCTTGGTGGGGATCAGCAGGATCCGTGGATCTCGCCCGACCAGCGCACGTTCGTGCTCGCCAGCAACGCGGCCGGCGGCCAGAACGACATCTACATCAGCACGCGCTGAGCCGCACCTCGGCGTGGCACACGAGGTGCTGCTTCACGAGGCATGACCATCGCCCCGCTCTGCGCGCTCGCTCTGGTGGCTTCAGCGTGTTCGATGTCCGACGACGTCGTCGACCCTCCACCACGTTGCGAGGCGTTTCCGCCAACGCTCGCCGATCTCCGGTTCGCAGCCGGCACGACGTATCTGCTCGAGGTCCCGACGCTTGATGGGCTCGAGCTGAGCTCCAGCGATCCCGCGATCGTCGGGATCGCACCGGCTGCCACCGGCGAGGCGTTCGAGCTCACCGGGGGCCGTGCCGGCGCGGTCACGTTGACCGCGCGCTGTCTCGAGTCGGATCGCGTGGTCGCCACCGCGCAGGTCATCGCGGCACCGGTCGCCTCGATCGAGCTGCGCTACCGCGCGGCACCCGGCGCGAACCGGCCGGTCGTTGCCCTCGCCGGACTGCGGGGCCACGCCGATTCGGTCCAGGTGATCTATCGCGGCAACGGCGGCGAGCTGTTGCGCGGGCGCGGCCAGTTCGCGGTCCGAGGCACGGCGGTCACGATGATCGAGTCGAGCCCGCGGCGACTGTCCGACTCGTTCTTCTCGCGCAGCACGGCCGTCGCTCTCGAGTTCGCGGCGCTCGGTAACGCCGAGCTCGTCGCCAGTGTCGCCGGCGGGATCGAGCGCGTGCTCCCGATCGAGGTCGTGCCCGCGCCGGCGACGCTCGAGCTCGTCACGATGGTGCTCGACAACTGGACGCTGGTCCCCGCGCCAAGTCCCGTGGCGACCGGGACGTTCGTCGGAATCGCTGTCATCGCGAAGACCGCCGACGGGCGCTACGTCAGCGGAGTGCAGGCGACGTGGAACGTCACGCCCGCCGTCTCGATCGTGGATGGCTCGCTGTCGCAGGAGTCAGGCGAGCTCGTGATCGCGATCGGCAATCCGGGCCCCGTCGCGGTCACGGCCCGTGCAGGCACGCTGACCGCGACGCGCGAGATCATCGCGCAGTGACGGGCTACGGGACCTGGTTCGCGGGGTCATTCGGCGCGCGCGGGGACGCGAAGTCGATCCGGAGATACTTCGTGATCGGCAAGCTCGCAGTGTAGCCGTCGGTGAAGTTGCCGGTGTAGAGCCCGGCATAGCTGGCCTCGACGCCGTCCTGCTCGTTGATCATCCAGGTCACGACGCCGATCGTCGTTGCCGGGCCGAGGACGGCGCGCGGGATCGCGAGCTCGACGAACGTGCCGGTGCGCGCAGATGCGGGCGTCGCCGCACTGACCCAGGTGTCGCCCGCCTGGTGCTGCTCGAGCGAGACCAGGCTGGCGTCGCACTTCCAGCGCGCGTAGTACTCGGCGCCGAAGCCGGACGGAAACGCCGCGCGCTGCGTCCGGTAGAGCTGGCTCGTGATGGCGCCGGTCGCGGCACCGGGATCGACGTCGACGTACGCGAACAACCACTTGGTCGCGGCCTGCGGCGCCGCGGGATCGAGGTCGGGGCCGGCGTAGCCGAGGTACACGTGCTCGCTGTCCCACGACACCTTCGCGGTGTAGCTGGCCGAGGTCGTGGTGAACGTGTCGGCCGCGACGAAGTCGTCGTTGCCATCGATCGTGATCGTGTGGCTGTACGCGGCGGCCATGCCGTCGAGTGGCGCGTCGGCGGCTGCGTCATCGCCTTGCGCGTCGATCGGAACCGCGCCGTCATCGAGCTTCGGGTTGACATCCGCGCGACTGCATCCCGCGAACACGGCCAGCACGAGCACACCGGATCATGGGCGGAGATTAGGCGAGAATCGGCACGCTGCGTGGCCCAGGACGACCGGACCGTCGACCGTGCCGGTGGGTGTCGGGCTCCAGCCGCGCGCGATCCGCGCGTCGAGTAGCTCGTCGGCGGTCGGTTGATGGTCCCACACGGAGACCGCCTGGATGCCGCCCAGTCACGTGGTGTCGAACACGACGAACGCGGGGCGCGGTCCGCGCACGACGACGTCGTGGGTGTACTCGTCCTGGACAACGATCTCGACGATCTCCGTGCTCCACGCGATCACGTCCTCGAGCGTGCGGAACCGCTCGACGACCGCGAGGCTGTCGACCAGGTCGCCACCGATGGCACCGTGCGTTCGCATCCCCCACGATATCAGGGGTACTGGCGGCAGCGCTCGCAGAACCAGCGCTGGTACTGCGCGACGAACGTCAGCGCTGCGCTACACCGCGGGCAACTCGAGGGCGTCGCAGCCGCAGCGATCGGAGCTGCCGGTTCGATCGACGCCTGCGGGCGCAGATCGGCAGCCGCGAGCCGCCGCGCCCCCACGGCCGCACCGATCACGCCCACGAGGCCCATCCCCATCGCGAGCCCGGGGCCCATCCCGCCCGGGCTCTCGGTGATCACGCGGATCGAGAACAGCACCATCACGAACCCGGTCGCCGCGAACAGCGCGAGCGCGACCTTCGGGGACGGCAGCTTGTACGCCAGCCCCTTCAGCGCGAGCCCTCCATAGATCCCGGCGACCACCAGCGAGCTGATGCCGAGCAGCAGCGAGAACACGGCGAACGTGCTGACGTCTCCGTCAAGCTTCCACTTCGACCACGGCGCGCCTTCACACACGCCGCCGAAGCACAGGTCGATCCCGGTGAGGCCGACGCCGGCATCCACGCCACCACGCGAGCCTGACACCCAGCTCTTCAGCACGAGCGACAGCAGCAGCGGGAGCATCGCGCCGAGCAGGACGATCGCCGCGCTCCGTGGATCCGGCGGCGGCGGGCGGTCAGGCATCGCTCGCGATCATGCACCACTGGCCAGCACACTCGCCAGCCGTGCGTGCTCGCGCGTGCAGGAGTACGATCATGGAGATGTTGTCGCCGCACGCCGCGTTGCTCGCGAACGAACGGATCCGCCCGCTCAAGCGGGTCGAGTACGACAAGCTCGCCGCCGACGGTTGCTTCGCGGATGAGCGGGTCGAGCTGCTGTTCGGGACCGTGGTCGAGATGACCCCGATCGATCCGGCGCACGCGGAGTCCGTCTACTGCGTTCGCAGGCAGCTCGAGCACCGCGTTCGCGACCGCGCCAAAGTTCTCAGCCGGAGCCCGTTCGCTGCATCGGATGACTCGGAGCCCGAGCCCGATGTCTTCGTGGTGCCCAACGGCACATACTGGCAAGCGCACCCCGACGTGGCGTTCCTGATCGTCGAGGTCGCGCGGACGTCGCGGGACCGCGATCGCGGCCCGAAGGCGCTGCTCTATGGCCTGTCGCAGGTCGACGAGTACTGGGTCGTCGATCATGTCGAAGGTGTCGTCGAGGTCTACCGCGACCGTCACGCGGGCACGTGGCGCCAGCAAACCCGCCACGGCCGGGGCGACACGCTGACCATGCTGCGGTTCCCCGATGTCCAGCTCGCCGTGGTCGACCTGCTGCCTCCCGAGTAAGGCGTCGCCGGGAGTGGCCCACTTGGGCTACGATGCGTCGTGCTCGCTCGCGGCCTTGTCACGTGCGCCCTGCTCGCCGGGTGCACCCGGGAACCAGCCGAGGCGATCTGTCCCGAGGCCGGCACCGGTGCGATCGTCGTCACCGAGGTCCGCGGCGACCAGGACGCGACCGGCCCGTGGGTCGAGCTTTACAACACGAGCAACCAGACGCTCGATCTCGAAGGAACGCGCGTGCGGTTCCGCCGCCGCGACGGCACCTCCGAGGTCAAGGTCCTGATCCGGCGCAACCTCGACATCGCCGCAGGCGGGTTCGCCGTCCTCGGCCTGTTCCCCGACGACGACCGCCCCGCCTACGTCGATTACGGGTTCGCAGGTGACTATCAGGAGACCTGGCGATCGTCGACCGTGATCGATCTCGAGGCCTGCGAGACCTCGCTCGATCGCCTGATCATCGACTCGTTGCCGGATGACGGCACCTACTCGCTCGGCGTTCGGCCCGAGAACGCGGAGACCAACGACCTGCCCGAGAACTGGTGCACCGACCTCGATGGCACCCCGGGGTCGCCAAACTTCCGGTGCCCCGAGTGACCGTCCAATGACCCGTCGCTTCGCGCTCATCCTCGTCGCATGCCTCGTCGCCTGCGGACCTGCCGGCGGCTCGCGGTACAGCCGCAAGCAAGCGCAGAAGACGCTCAAGAAGCTCGAGACCCCGGGCCTGGTGCTCGGCGAGTTCCGCATCACCAAGATCGTCGACGGCGACACGATCCGGGTCGACGGGCTCGACAGCTCGCTACGCCTCCTCGGGGTCGACGCGGAAGAGACGTTCAAGAACGAGGCGGATCGCCGCGCGGTCGAGACCGACTGGAACGCCTACGTCGCGGCGAAGCGCAGCAAGACCCGCCCCGGCCGGATCTCGACACCGGTCGGCGAGATTGCGAAGCAGTTCGGGCTCAAGTTCTTCGACGGCGTCGAGAAGGTGCGCATCGAGCGCGACCATCCGGCGGAGATCCGGGATCGCTTCAATCGCTACCTCGCGTACGCGATCGCGCTCAAGAACGGCGTGTGGGTCAACTACAACGTCGAGCTCGTGCGTGCCGGCATGTCCCCCTACTTCACCAAGTACGGCTACTCGCGCCGCTATCACGACGAGCTGGCCGCCGCGCAGAAGGAGGCCAAGGCCGGTGGTCGCGGCATCTGGTCTGCCCAACCCGGCATCATGAAGTACCCGGACTATCCAGAGCGCGAGGCCTGGTGGACACCGCGCGCCGAGTTCGTGAAGGCATTCCGCGAGGAGGGAGCCGGCAAGTCGAACTACATCGACATCACCCACTGGGATGCGCTCAAGCAGCTCGAGGACCAGGTCGGCAAGGAGGTCCACGTGCTCGGCACCGTCGGTGACGTCCGGATCGGCGAGAAGGGCCCGACGCGCGTGACGCTGTCGCGCCGCCTGTTCTCGGACTTCCCACTGGTGTTCTTCGATCGCGACGTGCTCGGCACCTCGGGCATCATGGAGTGGAAGAGCGAGTTCGTCGTCGTGGTCGGCGTGCCGACGCTCTACGAGAACCGGTTCAACAAGAAGAAGACGCTCCAGATCCAGATCGACCGCGCCAGCCAGATCAAGCTGTCCAGGATCCCGGGCCTCGAGGCCCCAACTGCGGTCGCCAACCCGTGACCCAGCACACGCAAAAACCAGCGGGGGCGTGCGAATCTACGGTCATGCGCTTCGCCCTCGTCAGTCTAGGCCTGCTAGCAGCATGCAGCCCGTCCGAGGACGAAGGTGCCTGCAAGGACAACCTCCTTCCAGGTGACCTGGTGGTCACCGAGGTGTTCGCCGATTACAAGCCCCCTCCGGGCGGCTCCGGCGAGGACACCGGCAAGGAGTGGGTCGAGATCTACAATGCCACCGAGCGGCCCGTCGATCTCGAGGGCGTCACGATCGTGACCTCGAAGCTCGACGACACCGACCCCGATCTGCACGTGATGGCGAAGATCACGATCGCACCCGGCCAGTACTTCACGCTCGGCAACGCCACCTCCGATCTGATCCCGGCCTACGTCGACTACGGTTATGCCGCGGATCTCGGCGCCCTCAACAACACGTCCGGCAAGATCTCGATCAAGTGCGGCGAGACCGAGATCGACTCGGCGGTTTACGAGACCGTGGAGAGCGGCAGGTCTCGCCAGCTCACCAGCAGCCAGCCGCCCGACTACACGCTCAACGACGACCAGGTCAACTGGTGCGAGGCGGCCGACACCGAGTTCGAGGCCGGCAACTTCGGCACGCCCGGTAGCGACAACGACTGCACCCCCGTCATCCTCGGCCAGTGCAACGACAACGGCACGATGCGCGATGCCGTCCTCCCGATGCCCGGGGATGCCGTGATCACCGAGGTGATGCCCAACCCCGCGGTGGTCAGTGACACCGCCGGCGAGTGGTTCGAGATCCAGGCGGTCAACGCGTTCGATCTCAACGGTGTTGGCCTCGACCGCGCGGCTGACACCGCCGCGGCCAAGCCGATCGAGTCCGCCGACTGTCTCCACCTCACGGCGGGCAGTTACGCGGTGTTCGCGAAGAATGCCGACAGCGCGATGAACGGCGGCCTCCCCGCCGGCACCGTGCTGTCCACGTTCTCGTTCGCGCTCGTCGATGGCACAGCGGCCGAGCCCGCCGATGTCCAGCTCGTCGTCGGCACCACGGTGATCGACAAGATCACCTGGACCAGCACCCGCAGCGGCAAGTCGCACGCGATCGACCCCGACCTCGCCGATCCGATCGCCAACGACACCGAGGGCAACTTCTGCGATGGCAGCTCGCCGTACGGTACCGACACCAACCTCGGCACGCCGGGCGCGGTCAACGACCAGTGCACGCTGCTGCCGCCCGCCGGCATGTGCGACGACGGCGGCACGCTTCGCGCGATCGTCAAGCCGGCGGCCGGCGCGCTCGTCATCACCGAGCTGATGTCGAACCCGATCATCGAGTCGCCGGCAGGCGCCGAGTGGTTCGAGATCAAGAACACCAGCGCCGCGGCGTTCGACCTCAACGGGCTCGGCCTCGATCGTGTCGGTGACAGCCGCGCACCGGACGTGATCGCCAACCCGCTCTGCAAGTCGGTCGCGCCGGGTGGTTACGCGCTGTTCGCTCGCTCGGCCGATCTGATCGCCAACGGCGGCCTGATAACTGTCGACGCGACATTCGGCATCACGATGCCAAACAGCGCGGGCGACGTGCAGGTGCTCGACGGCACGACCACGCTCGATGCCGTCACCTGGACTGGTTCAACCGACGGCAGTTCTAACGCGCTCGATCCGGACTCGCAGACCACGACCGGCAACGATGTTCCGATCCCGGCGCCACCGTGGTGCCTCGGGGTCGGCGAGTACGGCACGCACGCCAACACCGGGACGCCGCGCGCCGCGAACCCGCAGTGCCCGTGACCCGGGTGCTCCTGCTCGCAGCGCTCGCGAGCTGCGGCGGCGAGACCGGCTCGGTGTGCGGCCCGACCGAGGGCGTCGTCGCGCGCATCATCGATGGCGACACCGTCGAGCTCGAGAGCGGCGAGACGATCCGCTACCTGCTGGTCAACACGCCCGAGACCACCGGCGGCAAGGACGAGTGCTACGGCCAGAACGCGGTGACGTTCAACACCGACCTCGTGCTCGGCAAGCAGGTCACGATCGAGTACGACGTCGAGTGCGAGGATCGATTCGGCCGCACGCTCGCGTACATCTCGGTCGCCGGCCAGGAGGTCAACGCGCTGCTGGTCGAGCGCGGCTTTGGCTGCGTGCTCCACATCCCGCCGAACGGCGACGATCGCGCAGACGAGTTCGACGCGCTCGAAGACGCGGCGAAGGCCGCCGACCGCGGCCTGTGGGGCTCGTGCAGCCCGATCCCGTGTAATTGACCGCATCGTTCCGAGGCCGTCTGGCCGAGGAGCAGCGGAGGTCACAAATAAACTACCCGCCGACGCCGGCGGCGAGCGCGGCGATCTGCTCGCGCAGCGCCGGCAGCTCGGCGGAGCCGGACTTCCCTGCGATCGCGAGGATTCGATCGCGTAGCTTCACGAGCTCGGCCGCGACCTCGCGATGGGCGACGTCGGTCAGCGGCTGGCCGCGCGCCATCTTCTCGGCGAGGTCGTAGACGGTGAGGTCAGCGCTGTCGGAGATCTGGCCATCGGTCATGATCATATTATACGCCTCCTCGCCGAGGCGCGCTCCGCGCTCCTGGACTCGCTCGTCGGCCGCACGGTATCACTCGTGGACCGAGACGTAGCGGTTGGTCCCGCCGTCGTCGTCGTCGTCCTCGTCGATCTCCTTGCCCGACGAGTGGTCGATCTTGACGCCCTTGAACGCGGCCTTGAGGACCCGCGCGCCCGCTGCGGTGATGTAGTTCTCGCTGACGTCGAGCGTCTCGAGGGCCGAGAACTTGCCGGCTTCGGCGGCGAGCTCGGCGGCGTCCTCGTCGGTCATGATGCTCATCGAAAGATCGAGCGAGACGATCTGCTTCGCGACCTTGCGGTCGGGGAGCAGGCGGATGATGTCGGTGACGAGCTCGGTGTTGCGCAGCCCGAGGTGCCGCAGCTTGGGGAACTGCTTGCCGTCGAGCACCGGCACGACGTCGGCGATCCGGGCCGTGCCTTCGCGATCGCGGGCGCCGAACCACAGCTCGAGCTTCTCGAGCGCGGGGAGCTTGGCCATGGCGAGCGCTTTCATCCGCTTGCCGTTCATCGCGCAGGTCTCGACGACGAGCTCCTCGAGCCTGGGCAGCTCGAGGCCGGCGACGCCGAACGTCTCGCCGCTGCCTCGCCAGCTCTGCGAGCCCGAGTGAAGCTTGAGCGAGATCAGGTTCGGGAAGTGCTTGGTGATGACCTTGCCGACGTCGCCGATCGTGTGGTGGTCCATGTCGACGCTCTGGACATCACCCAGGTGAAGGCGCTGGAGGTCCTTGGCCCAGCCGTACTTGCCAGCCTCGGCGAGCACGGCCGGCTGGTCGTTGAAGTCCCAGCGCAGGATCCCGATCCGCAGCTCCTCGAGCGCGACGCACAACGGCGAGCTGAACAGCGAGCGGGCGAACGGGACCGGGTCCCACCGGGCGTCGTTCCAGTCGATCTCGTTCTCGAGCCGCAGCCACTGCCACAGCCCGTGCTTCCAGCCGAATGTTGCCAGCTCCTTGAGCGGCAGCCCGAGCTTGTGCGCGATCGCGAGCGCCTGCTTCGGCTTCTTGCGCTGGGCGTAGACCAGCATCTCGCCGATCGGGCTGCCCTGGCCCTGGAGCCAGTCGGCGTAGACCAGGTAGGGCGCGGGATCGTCGCGGTCCTCGCGGATCGCGGCCTCGAGCTCCTCGTTGCGGGCGACGGCGACCTGCGGCGGATCGATCTCGCCGAGCACGCGATAGCCTTCGGCGCGCTTGTCCGCGACCAGCTGGTCGAACCTGGCCTTGGCCTTGTCAGGCGTCGCGAGCGTTTGCTTCTTCGGTTTTCCCGAAGTGAACGGCTGGGCGATGGTGGTGGTGATGGACTTGCCGTCGAGCACGATCTGGAACGACTCGTGCGCCTTGTCCTTGCTCTTGTAGAGCTTCACGCACTGCGGTGTCTTGGCTTTGGCCTTTGCCATGGCCTTGCACGGTATCCTCACGGCCATGCCCACGCCAACGCCCCCCTGGTCGATCGCTTACGCCGATGGCAGCGCCAACGCCTACCACTTCAAGAGCGATGGCGATGGCGCCACGTTCGACTACGTCCCCGTCAGCAAGGAGCAGAGCTCGACCGGGATGTACTCCGGGGGACCGCCGCGCCAGGGCCGGCTCGATGCAGCGACCGTGGCGACGCTGTGGCAGCAGGTCGAGGCGCTGGAAGGCAATCGAGCGCTCCACCAGGAAGATCGCAACAAGGGCACCGGCCAGTTCAGCATCGAGGCCGGCGGCAAGCGGGACTTCATCGTCGCGATGGGCGACGAGGTCCGCGCGTTCGATGCCTTCGTGCGCGGGCTGAACTGATCACCGGCGCTCGTGGCCATCGGGCGACCCCTTCGGATGGTCTTCATCGTCATCGGACGTCGCCTTGATCTGGGTCGCGAGATCGCCGGCGATGATCGCGGCTTCGGCAGCGGTCGCACCCTCCGTCAGCTCCTCGTAGATGTGCTCGACCTTCTCGTCGCGCGCGATCATCGCGGTGTGCGCGCCGGCCTGGCCGGGGAGTGAGACCCGGAGCTCGCGAATCAGCATCTGCAGGCCCGCGGCGATCGGGAGTGCGAGCAACGCGCCGAGGATTCCCATCAGCGTGCCGCCGACGAGCAGGGCGAGCAGGACGATCGACGGCGCGAGCCGGAGCACGCGACCGTAGACACGCGGCACGAGCAGCCGGCTCTCGAACTCCTGGTAGGTGAACATGATCACGGTGACGATCGCCATCGTCACGGGACCCGAGGGCGCGACCGACGCGATCACCGGCGCACTCGCGATCAGGCCGCCCACGAACGGGATCACGTCGGTCAGGCCGGCGAAGATCGCGATCGACAGCGCGTTCTCGACCCCGAAGACCTTGAGCAGCACGAACACGAACACGGTGATCGCGCCCGAGGTGATCAGCTGACCGCGCATGTAGCCACCAACGATCACCTTCAGCTCGATCAGGATCCGCGCGAGCTTGACGTGGTGCCGGCGAGACACCATGGCGTAGACCAAACCCTTGGACCGCACCGGGTCGGCGAGCATGTAGATCGCGAGGAACAACGTGGTGATCGCGTAGCCGATCGCGGTGAGGATCGTGGACGAGTAGCCGAGGAGTGCCGAGCCGGCGCGCGCGGTGAGGTCCTCGACCGGGAGCGACCTGACCGAGGCCACCAGGGATTCCGTCCCCCCTCGTTGCGATAACCACTGCACCAGCTGGTCCCGCGTGGCGGGGGCCTCGGTGACCAGGCCGAACAGCTGCGAGACCAGGGGCGGCACGGTCAGCAGCACCAGCCCCGCGAAGGTCACGAGGATCACGACGAACACGAGCGCGAGCGCGTAGCCGCGTTTCATCCGGCGTTCGACCAGCCAGCCGACCAGCGGCTCGATCGTGCCGACCAGGACCAGCGCGACCAGCACGACGAGCACGACGCTGGTCAGCTTGAACAGGATCCACACGCTCGCGATCGCGAGCAAGACGTACCCGATCGTCCGGGGCGTGATGTCCACTCGGATCGCGGGCGGGCGAACAGGTTCGGGTTCCACCGTGGCATCGTCGCACATCACGTTTCTCGTCAGGAACGGCTGCGTGCGGTCATGGGAAACCGCCCGCGGTGTGCTATTCGAATTCCATGCAGATGGCCCGTGCGTTGAAAGGCGTCTCCGTCCTTCTCGTAGAAGACGACATGGACACGCTCGAGATGCTGGAGATGGGGCTCGGCGCCGTCGGTGCCGTGGTGCGCACCGCGAACAGCGCCGAGGCTGGCCTGGCCGTGCTCGCCGAGTGGTGTCCCGACGTGATCGTCAGCGACCTCCAGCTCCCCGGGGTCGATGGCTACAAGTTTCTCGAGCTGCTGCGTGGAAACCCGCATCTCCGGGGGATCCCCGCGATCGCGCTGAGCGGCGTGCTCGGCGCCCCGCGCGACAGCATCCCGCAGGCGACGTTCGAGAAGCAGCTCGCGAAGCCGAGCAAGCTGACCGAGATCGTGATGGCGATCGCCACCGTCCACCAGGCGGATCAGTCCGAGACCGCCCCGGTCGCGCATCCGAGTGCCGACCTGCGCGGCGTGCTGAAGCGGCTCGGCGAGGCGTCCGGTTGTCGCTACACGTCCGTGCTGCGGTTCGCCGAGGACGGCACGCTGTCGAGCATCTGGACCTACGATCGGGACCGCCCGAAGGTCGACCCGTTTCCGCTCGGCCTGCCGGTGCACGCGTCGTATTGCGTGCTGGTCCGCGAGGCGGGCGAGATGCTGGTCGTCGAGGATGCGGCCAACGATCCGCGGACGGTCGGACACATGCGGCGCGGCGAGCTGGCGTGCTACGTCGGGGCGCCCCTGTTCCGCGCCGATCGCTCGATGTTCGGCACCGTCTGCTGCTACGACAACGAGCCGCGGACCATCGCCCAGGACAAACGCGATGCGCTGGCGGCGGCGGCTCGCCAGATCGAGCCCTGGCTGGCCGAGTTGTTCGCAGCGGCCCCGTCCAGCACGACGTAGCGTGTTAGCCTCGGGACGGTGCGTCGCGCGCTTGCGGTCTCCATCCTGGTGCTTGGCACAGCGCGTCTGAGCAGTGCGACCCCGTACGAGACATTCATCGACATCGACGACCAGCAGGATCTCGAAGATCTGCTCGCGTCGGGTGACATCACGACCGACACCTACGACGAGCTGCTCGAGCTGCTGAATTCGGGCGTCGACCTGAACACCGCCGATCGCGCGCAGCTCTACGCACTGCCGAACCTGACCTACGAAGAGGTCGACGCGATCATCGCGTACCGCGATCAGCAGAAGGGCATCATCGCCGACCCGGCCGCGCTCGTCGCCGCGGGTGCGTTGACCGAGGACAAGCTGCTCGGGATCTCTTCGTTCCTGCTGATCTCGACGCCCAAGGACCGGTTCGCGGTCAAAGGTTGGGTCCGCGGCATGACGCGATGGAGCCACCGCGACAAGGACGTGCTGCCGTTCGCCCTGCGCGGCCGGTTCACCGCACTCAAGCACGTGCAAGCCGGGTTCGCTGGCGTGTTCACGCGCAACGAGATCGGCGCACCGGTCTACGACCCCAATCGCGATGCGCTGATCTCCGCGCCCGCAAAGAACCGCGTCGCGCTGCCGAAGATCTTCATCAAGTACGAGGACGACAGGGCCTCGGTGATCGCGGGCAGCTTCCGCGCCGGATTCGGCCAGCGCCTGGTGTTCGACAACTCGAGCCGCTACACGCCGAACGGGCTCTACTTCGACGACGACCTGTTCTACTCGGCGGACCTGGTCTCCGAGTGTCGCGAGTCGGCCGGGGAGCTCGCGGTGTCGCCGTGCGACGGTCCGCGCGGGGATCGCTACGTCACCCCGGACTGGAACTGGCGCGACGGGATGTTCGGCGTCGGTGCCGGGCTCAAGCGGCTGGAGCTGACCACCGGATGGATCCAGGTCTACGCCTGGGCCTCGGTGTCCAAGCGCTCGATCTATCAGTACGAGCTGGTCGACCGCGCGAAGTGCGCCGACCCCCACCTCGATGGCGATCCCAGTTGCGGCGCGCCCGTCGTCTACGTGCGGCCAGGCGGCAGCCTGCTGACCCCGACGTCGCGCTATTCGTTCGTGACCCTGCCCGACGTGTTCAGCGAGCGGCTCGCGGGCATGAACGTGTCGTACTTCGCGGACCGGCGGAACTCGGTGGGCGTCACGTTCTACGGCGCGAACGAGGTCAACCTGATCGACGGCGTCGAGCTCGACACCCAGGAGTGGTCGCGCCTGCCGACGGGCGGCAAGTTCGCCGCTGCCGGCGCGAACTTCGCGTTCGGCCGGGATTGGCTCGACATCTTCGGCGAGGCCGCCGCGAGCTACGACGAGTCACCCGACGGACCGGGCCCCAGCGAGGGCGGCGGCGATCTCGGGGCGATCCTGCGCGTCACCGCGACCCGCAAGAAGGAGGAGCTCGAGACCTCGCTGCGCTACTACGGCATCGACTACGTCAATCCGTACGCGCGACCGATCTCGCAGCCCGACGAGCTCGACGGCCAGCGCGCGCGCGACGAGCTCGGCTTTCGCGCCCGCTACTACCGCGCGGAGAAGCAGTTCTCGGTGCGCGGGCTGATCGACCTGTGGCTACCCCCGTCGCAGCTGCGCGACGACAGCGTGCTGATGCGCGCCCAGCCCAAGCTCGACAGCTACATCCGCGGCGACGTCCGCACCACCGACCAGGTCACCGTCGGCGGCTGGGTGCGCTACCAGGACAAGGACCTGCGCGCCGGCGGCCACGATCAGTGCTTCGAGATCTCGAGCGACGAGACCCCGGAAGGCGAGCCGATCCCGTGCGCGGGTCGCCAGCTGACCACGATCGCGAAGGTGAAGTTCGCGCCCGACAAGCTGCAGAACTACACCGCGATGCTCGAGTACCAGCTGCTCGACGACAACGCGGCCTCGGAGACTGCGTTTCGTCAGGACGTCGCCGCCTGGTTCATCGGGCTGTGGCGCCCGGATCCGGCGGTCCGGTTACGCGGGCGCGTGCGCTTCCTCGACGAGGCGATCAACGATAACTCCAAGCTCGAGCGCTCCGTGTCTGCGGTGGTCGATGGCGCACTCAAGCTGCGCGGGCGCGACACGGTCAGGCTCCGGTTCGACAGCAAGTTCTTGCTCGACGACCGCAAGGCCACCGACGCGCGCGACCCGAACCCCGAGCTCCAGGTCTGGCTGTCGTACGAAGCGCGCCTGTAGTAGCGTCCCGAGCATGGCGGTGCCGACGTTCACGGTCGTGATGGGGGTGCTCACCTGCGTGCCCTTCGGGCTGGCCGTGCGGGACACGGTGAAGGGGCCCGAGATCAAGCTCAGCGCCGAGGAGCAATTCCGGATCGACTGGGAGCGGCGTGACGAGGACCGGGCGCGGCAGGAAGCCAAGCTTGCGGCCGAGGAAGCGGAGCTCGCGGTTGCGCAATCGGCCCGGCACGCGGTGGTGATCGGTACGCTGCACGGCCCGGCGGTCGCCTCGCTGGGCAGCGCCTTCGCGGGCCTCACCCTCGGCGGGCCCCAGCCCGAGGAGGAGCTTCTCCGAGCGCGGCTGGTACCGCTCGAGGAGCACCAGCTCAGTGTCGTCACGAGTGACGATCGCCCGAGCCTCGATTCGGTCGTCATCTTCCAGCCCATGATCGACGCCGAGGAGACCCGCCGGTTCTGCACGAACCTGCGGGGCGCGCTGATCGACGCGTGGGGACAGGGTGTGCGCTCGGGCCCGCACCTGCACATCTGGGTCAACCCCCAGCTCGCCCAGCGCGCGATCATCGACGATAGCCGCGACTGCAAGCTCGCGATCGAAAGATACGCGCCCCTCGAGACCTGGTTCGCGAGATCCGAGAAATCCGTCATCCCGCTGTGGGTGATCGGAAAGCCAGCCGGCCGGCTCGTTTCCCAGCTCGGCGCCCGCGCGAGGGTGGCAGGCAAAGAGATCGAATGGACCGAGCGAGGGATCGGGACCGGGGCTGGCAGCACTCACCTGCGCGCCATCGTGCGGCACGGACGCATCGCCGGGATCACCGCGACGGTCCGCACTGAATACGAGACCCAGGACCAGCTTCACCTGCTGATCTCGGAGGTGCTCGGCACGGAAGAAGACCCGCCTGGGTCGGACGTGTGGAAGCACCAGCCGCGAGTCCAGATGGATCGCGGCTGGGAGCTGACGTTGACCATCGGAACCGTGCCAGACGAGGACTAGCCATGGCCATCACGACGATCATCGCAGGCTGTGATCTCTCTCCACCGAGTGACGCCGCGCTCGATCGCGCGATCGCGATCGCGGAGCTCCACAAGGCCCGCATCGTCATCGTGCATGCACAGGCGGACGACGCTCCGATCAAGGAGGTCGATAACGAGATGCTCGCCCAGATCGGCGAGGTCTCGGCCGCGGTCCGCGTCGTCGAGGCGCGCGGGCTGTCGGAGCGCATGGCGATGATCCAGGCGCGCGGGCTCGCGGTCGAGCTGGTCAGCCGCGTCGGACCCGCCGGTGAGGTGCTGACCGCCGCTGCCACGGAGTACAGCGCGGAGCTGATCGTCGTCGGCACGCAAGGCCACACCGGCATCACGCGGTTCCTGCTCGGCAGCACCGCCGCGGCGACGATCCGCCAGGCCACGTGCGACGTGCTGGTGTGTCGCGGCGGCGAGGGTAAGGCAGCGTTCCAGCGCCCACTCGTCGCCACCGACTTCTCGGCGACGTCGGCCAAGACGCTCGCCCACACGACCACCGTGTGCGCGCCGGGCGTCACGATCCACGTGATCCACGCGTGGCAGCTGCCGGCCGGATCGTGGGGCGCATCGCTCCTCGGGCAGGCCCGCTTCCCGTGGAACACGGTGCGGGATGCCGTGCTCGATTCAGCCAAGGCGCAAGCCGACAAGCTGTCCGCGGAGCACGCGGCGCTCGGCCACCCGCTCAACGTCGAGCTGGTCCAGGGCCCGCCCGCGTCGGTGATCACGGAGTCGGCGGAAAAGGCCGGCAATGACCTGATCGCCGTCGGGGCCCACGGTCATCGCGGCGTTCGCCGGTTACTGCTCGGCAGCGTCGCAGAAGATACGATCAGGCACTCGCCCTGCTCGGTGCTGGTGGTGCACGGCGATCCCGAAGTCAAGCCAGAGAGCTAGGCGCCACCCTCGAGGGTGAGCGCGGAGAGCTTGCCGTCTTCCTTTGCGGCGTCGTCAGCGCCCGGCAGCGGCTTCTTCTGCTCGGTGATGTTCGGCCAGGTCTCGACGCTGCCGGCCTGCGCCTGCAGATTTGCCGGCCACTGGTTCTTGATGTCGTCGTCGAGCTTCTTCGCGCCGCTGACGACGGCATTCAGATCTTTGTAGACCGCCCACTTCGCGGGCAGCTCGCTCTCCTCGAAGATCGCGGTCGTCGGGCACTCCGGCTCGCAGGCGCCGCAATCGATGCACTCGTCCGGATTGATCGCCAGCGAGTTCTTGCCTTCGTAAAAACAGTCGACCGGACACACCGCGACGCAGTCGGTGTACTTGCACTTCACGCACGGGTCAGCGACGACATAGGCCATGGGCGAATCTAGCCACAACCGTGACCGGCTCGGAAGGCATGGACGCAAAAAGACGTGCGCCGTGCTCCTCCTCGTCGGCATCGCATGCAACTCCGACGCTCGACGAGAGCCGAGCGCCGTGCTCGCGCCCGCTCCTGCCCCGGCCCCGGTGACGGAACCCGGTTCTGCAGCTGGCTCGGCGACCGGCTACACCGGCGACATCGAGAAGATCTGTGACGTGGTCGCGCGGTCCGGTACCGCCGAGGCGGCAAGCGACGAACGGATCCTGCTGGTCGCGAACTGGCTCTCCGCCAACCTCGAGACCCAGGAGGCCCGCGACTTCCTGGTCCACATCCAGCCGCTGGTCGGCGACGACAAGGCCCGGGCGCTCGACGCCGAGGCCAAGCGGGTCGGGCTGGCCGGCTGCGCGCTCGCCGCCGAGTGGCGGACCGCCGGTTGATCTAATCGCGTCCGGCGATGTCGGCGCTGGCTTCCTCGACCGGCGCCGGTGCGAGGCCAAACCGGTTCTCGATCACGGCGTGCAGCGCGTAGAGGATCGGCGTGATGCCGATCGCCGCGAGGAGCTTGATCGCGTAGCTGGTCAGCACGGTCACCAGGTAGATCTCGAACGTCATGGTGTGACCGAACGCGATCGCGGTGATCACGACGGTGTCGACCAGCTGCGATACCGCGGTCGAACCGGTCGCCCGTAGCCACAGCATCTTGTCCTTCGTGATCCGCTTGAGCACGAAGAACACCGAGATGTCGATGAAGTTGCCGATCAGGAACGCGATCATCGACGCGACCTGGATCCACATCGCCTGGGTGAACACGCGGTCGAACTCGCGCGCGGTCACGAAGTGGGGCTCGACCGCGAACGACGCGAACGGCATCAAGCTCGACGCGTAGACGATGCCGAGCATGAGACCGATCATGCAGAACCCGAGCAGCGTGATCCGGCGGACGACCTTGCGACCGTAGAACTCGTTCAGGATGTCGGTCAGGATGAACGTGATCGGGAACGCCAGCTGACCGACGGAGAACGGCCACTCGCGGTCGAACAGCCACAGCGACGTCACCTTGCTGCCGGTCAGGTTGCCGACCACCAGGCAGGTCATGAACACGGACACGAGCGCGAGGAACAGCCCGAGGCGTGCGTCCAGCTTCACGCAGCCGACTCTGTCACACGTCCGGGTCGGTGAGATGTTGTACGAGCGGCATCGCCCGAGGTAGTCCGCCTACCGGACGGACAGCGGCCGGGCTGCGGACCCCACGGACACGCGCGCGTGTGATTCGCCGTAGTTGCGCGTGGCACGCGCCATGGACTGTGGCGCGGCATGTCTCAGGACAAGAAGAACAAGAGTATCAGCGAGGCCATTCGCGCGATCCACAAGCAGTTCGGCTCGGGATCGATCATGCGACTCGACGGCAGCGAGGTGCAGCAGGTCGAGGTGATCCCGACGGGCTCGATCGCCCTCGATGTTGCGCTCGGATGTGGCGGGTTGCCGCGCGGCCGCATCATCGAGATCTACGGCCCCGAGTCCTCGGGCAAGACCACGCTGACCTTGCACGCGATCGCGGAGGCGCAGCGCGCCGGCGGCGTGTGCGCATTCATCGATGCCGAGCACGCGCTCGACACCGAGTACGCCCGTCGGCTCGGCGTCGATCTCGAAGACCTGCTGGTCTCGCAACCGGACTGCGGCGAACAGGCGCTCGAGATCTGCGACACGCTGGTCCGCACCGGCGCGATCGATCTGATTGTCGTCGACTCGGTCGCTGCACTCACCCCGCGCGCCGAGATCGAGGGCGACATGGGCGACGCGCACATGGGTCTCCAGGCCCGGCTGATGAGCCAGGCGTTGCGCAAGCTGACCGCCGTGATCTCGAAGACCAGGACGATCGTGATCTTCATCAACCAGCTGCGGCAGAAGATCGGGGTCGTCTACGGCAACCCGGAGACCACCACCGGTGGCAACGCCCTCAAGTTCTATTGCTCGGTCCGCCTCGACATCCGGCGCAAGAAGCCGATCAAGCGCGGAGACGAGACGATCGGCAGCGAGTGCAAGGTGAAGGTGGTGAAGAACAAGCTCGCCCCGCCATTCAAGGAAGCCGAGTTCGAGATCCTGTACGGGATGGGCGTCAACAAGCTCGGCGAGCTGTGCGACACCGCCGAGAAGCTCGGCCTCGTCGAGAAGTCCGGCACCTGGTACTCGTACGGCGGCACCAAGATCGGCCAGGGACGCGACAAGATGCTCGCCCACCTCGACGAGCATCCGGCGCTCCAGCAGCAGCTGCGCGACGCGCTGGTCAAGCAGGCGCGGCTGGCCGCGGCCACCCCCGCCTCGGCGTTCGGCAACGGACATCCCGCCGCCTCCGCCCCCGCCCCGGTCGCGGCCGCATGACTGCCGACCTCACCGTGGGCTTCGAGCTGACGCCGCCGGAACAGGTGATCGAGGACCTGGTATTCGAGCACCTGCTCGACCTGGTCGACCTCGACCGGATGAAGCAGCTCGAGATGATGGTGGCGCTCAAGATGGGGGCGCTCGGCGAGGCGGCAGATCAGGACCAGCTCCACGAGCGCTCGGCCGCGATCCTCGTCCGGGCGTGGCACCGGTTGATCCTCGATCCGCGGCGCTACCTCGACTTCACCGGGCGGTGGGAGCCCGACGAGGAATGTGAGCTGTGTCGGATGCTGGCGGAAACTGCATAGGAGCTGGGACAGTTGCCTAGCTGCTCAACGCTTCCGTCCCGCCGCGGAGACACTCCCGGGTCGTCGAGTCTCGTTTTCGAGACACAAGGGATGTGCCCGCTGACGGAGCCAGCTCCCGGTTTGGATCATACTCGGTGCGATGCCCGGACCGGATGGGACCGCGAGCGAGCGTGATTTCTACCGTCGATTGCTGGATCTGGGTGCGAAGCAGGAGATCGAGCCGCTGCTCGAAGAAGCGCTCGCCCTGATCGTTGGAGTCACCAGCGCGACGGTTGGTTACCTCGAGCTATATGACGATCACGATGAAGACCCGACGAACCCTCGGTTCTGGAAAGGATATCGGCTGAGCGATCGAGAGGTCGCGTCGATCCGTGCCCAGATCTCGCGCGGCATCATCGGGCGTGCGATCGGGGAGGGCCGAACGATCGAGACGCCGTCGGCGAGCCTCGACGAGCGGTTCGCAGACCTTGGCAGCGTCCGGCAGCACGACATCCAGGCGGTCCTGTGTGCACCGGTCGGTCAGCCGCCGATCGGCGTCATCTACCTGCAAGGCCGCACCAAGCCCGGGATGTTCTCGACGGTGGACCGCGAGCGCGCCGAGCTGTTCGCTCGCCAGCTGGCGCCGCTGGCGGACCGGTTCGTCCGCCACGCGGACCCGGATCGGGTCGATCACACCCGCGAGGTCCGGAAGCGAATGCGGTGTCCGGAAATCGTCGGAAGATCGGCGGCGTTGGCGCGGCTCCTGCAGTCGGCATCCCACGTGGCGCCGCTCGATGTCGACGTGTTGATCACCGGTCCTTCGGGAACCGGGAAGTCGATGCTCGCGCGAGCGATCGTCAACAACAGCCCTCGGTCGGGAGGTCCCTTCGTCGAGCTTAATTGCGCGGCGCTCCCGGACACCCTGATCGAGAGCGAGTTGTTCGGCGCCGAGCGTGGGGCACACTCGACAGCCACAAGGCGGGCAGTGGGTAAGGTGGCGGCGGCGGAGGGCGGGACGTTGTTTCTCGACGAGATCGGAGAGCTCTCGGCGAGCGCGCAGGCAAAGCTGCTGCTGCTGCTCGAGACGCGGACGTACCATCCGCTCGGTTCGCCAACGCCGATCAAGGCGGACGTGCGGATCGTGAGCGCGACCAACGCCGATCTCGGCGAGCGGATCGCCGCGAAGCAGTTTCGCGCCGATCTGTTCTACCGGCTGCATGTCGTTCCGCTCGAGGTCCCGGGCCTCGAAGAGCGGCGCGAGGACATCCCCGAGCTGGTGGAGGTGTTCGCGGCGGAGACCTGCAGGAAGCACAAGCTGCCGGTGATCACGGTTTCGCACAGCGCGCGGTCGGCGTGCCGAGATGCGCCGTGGCCCGGGCACACACGCCAGCTCGCGCACGCGATCGAGGCGGCTGTGATCCGTGCGCTCGGCGACAAGGCGCCGACGTTGCTGCCGCACCACATCTTCCACAAGCGAGGAGAGATGCCGGAGACGACGGTGACGCTGCACTCGGCGACCCGGCAGTTTCAGCGCCGTTTGCTGCGCGAGGTGCTCGAGAAGCACGACTGGAACGTCACGGAGACCGCGCGCGAGCTCGACCTCGCGCGGTCGCATGTCTATCGGTTGATCAATGATCTGGGGATCAAGAAGGGGGATGCTTGAGTCGTTCGATCTTTTACGGTTTCGGAGGATGGGTGGGGCAGATGAGTGGCCATACGAAGTGCGCCTGGTGGGCGGAGGATCCCGCGAATCACGGGTTCGACGCCGCGAAGCTGATCAAGTCAGATCTCGGCAAGAACCCGCAGTCGCATCGTACCAAGGGGATCAAGCAGGACGAGATCGAGGTCGATGACGCGCCCAGCAACGGCGGTCCGACAAAGCTCGGCCCGACGTTCCCCACCGGCTCGATGATCAACGGCATCTGGCTCGAGTCGAACCACTACGACAAGCTTCAGAACAAGCCGGCGCGGCCGCCGAGCTACATGCAGTGTCGCCCCTACGAGCTGACGACCGTCCTGTACTGGGACAACGCGCGTCGGTTCTACGGCTTCTACGCCGAGATCACGTCGGAGCAGAGCCAAAACGCGCTGTGCTCGATCTGGCCTGCCGGCAAGTCGCTCGCACCGGGCGCGCAGCCTGCGGGCTCGTGGTGGATCGACCTGCAGTCGTCAGCGCATCCGATGGAGAAGGGGTTCACCGAGATCGGCCTCGGTCCTCGCGATCCCAAGAAGGGCGCGCTGTTTCTCGACTCCCCCACGATCACGAATCTTCAGCTCGCCTCGCCCAAGTTGCCGCCAGCGGCCGGCGCGGCCTTTTACCCAAGAATGAGGTGATCGATGGATCTCACGCCCCTGCTCGCGCAACCGCATCTGACCGTGGTCACGCGCCACGCCGACGACGAATTGACGCGGATCCAGGACGTCATCGAGCACAAGGTGCTGGTGGAGGGGCGTGGGGATCTCGAGGCCGTACTGGGTCAGCTGCTCGCTGGTACCACGATGACGAGCAAGCCGAAGACGCTCGACCTCGTCGGGCACTCGGCGCCTGGTTCGTCCCTCCTCAAGCTCGGAGACTGGGTGATCGACGCCAGCAGAGTGGCGGTGACGGCGTTCTTTCGCGAGCTCAACGACAACAACGTGCTGCCACGACTCGGCATCTACGCCGTGCGCTTGCTCGGCTGCCACACAGCCGAGACCCCGCAAGGCCGATCGACGATCTGCGCGCTGTCGAACATCCTTGGCGTCGAGGTGTTCGGGACTCGACACCTGATCTACTCGGCACACTACGACGCGCGCGGGTTCCGCGACGACTGCAACCACGCGCTCGTTTGCTCCAGCGATCTGCGGCATGACATCGAGCTGGCAATCGAGCCGGCAACCGGTATCCCCTATCCGCGGATCTTCGACATCGATGCCCTGCCGGCGTCGCCTTTGGTGACCACCGATCCCGCGTGGCCCCGCCGGGTCGCCGGATCGGCGGCAGCAAAGGACATCCTGCGCCTGATCCGGCGAAGCCATGGAGCGCAAATGCCGGGACTGCTCGCCGCGCCGTCGTGCGAGATCGCGCTGCCCTCGGTAAAACCCGATTGGTACCACGTCGCGCAGGTGCTACTCGACGGCGAATTCGTGCGCGTCTATCCCGACGGAGACCGTTGCCCCGGCGTCGTGTTTCCCGTCGACGACCCGCAGGCGCTGCGTTCGCTGGTCGCCGCGCTGCCTACAGTCACGCCTCCGGTCGCGCTCATTCGCTGACGCAGCGGACGCCGAGACTGAACTGGCGGTATGGCTCCTGGCGAGGGTTTTCGATTGCGATGAAATCGACCAGCGTCTCCGGTGTTGTCTCGCTCCAGTTTCCCCCGCGTACAATACGGCTTCCCTTGTTGCCCAGCGAGTCAGTCCACTCGGCGACGTTACCGGCCAGATCCATCACACCGTAGGGGCTCACATCGCCGGGCGAGGCGCCGACTTCCCGGGTCGGATCCCCTTTGCCTTCCGTCGCGCCGATGTGTGCGGGAATCGGCTCGATCCAGAGTCCCCATGGCAGATTGCGACGTGGCATCGGATTGAGCGCGCCTCCAGCAAGGTGCACACCACCACGCATTGCCTTGACCCACTCCGGGGACGTCGGTAACCGCTTTCCGAGGTATTGACAGAATGCGCGAGCCTCGAACCAGTCGATCCCGACGATCGGCTTGCGGGCCTCGCCGACGTGTAGCAGGCGGGGTGTGTGAGGGATGTTGGGCGTGGCGATGCCGGTCAGCGAGGACATCGACGCGAACGTCTGGAACTCCGCATTGGTCGCCTCGGTTCGGTCGATCCAGAACCGCGGCAGATTGAGTCGGCGCTCAATTCGGTATTCGGGCTCGGCCTTGGCAATTTCTGCCGACGGCGGCTCCCCTACTCCACGATCGATCACCAGTCCCGCAGGAATCTCCGCCATGCCGGCCCGGGTTGCGCTACAGGTCGGCACCCGGACCTTCAGGGTCAAGGTATTGTCGCGACGACTGGCGTAGCCAGGAACCTGTCGCAGCGGAACGACTGACGGCGAGCAGGTGCCGCGGTCGACCGAGAGGAAAGCACGGCCCCCGTGCGCCTCGACATGCTCCACGAGCCAAGTGCCCTCGACGCGCGGCGTTCCGCGCACGAGCCAGGAACTGCTGTACGGCTTCCCGAACTGGTCGAGATCGGTATCGTCGGGCGCATGCAGCTGCCATTGCAGGTCCTTGACGGGCAGGACGGTGGTCGCGCGGAGCGCCACAGGGTCCCAATCGAACAGCTCGAGCGAGAGTGTGAACCGTCCGAGGTCGCGATCACGCAGCGACGCTTCCTCACGTGCGTGCTCGTTCGCGCGATAGTTGCGATAGAGGGCGATTCCCGTGATGACGGAGGCTAGCGAGAAGAACGTCGCGAGCGTGACCTGCGTCCGACGGTGCGTCTGACGGGAGCGCGCGACCAGTCGTGATGGCGTCCAGCCGGTCGTGTCAGCACCGCGGCTCTTCAACTCCACATCGAGCTCGGCGAGCGCGGCGCTGTGAGCCGCGATCTCGCGGAGCTCGGCTCGACCGAGCAGGGACGGCGCATCGGGCCGCGAGCGGCGCAGGTGATAGCGCACGAGCTCGACCGCGCGCCGGCGCGCGAGATCTCGGCGGTCGATCCACGCGAGCACCCGCGGCACCAGCGAGTCGTGGACCAGCTCCCAGCTCGGCTCGCCATCATCGGCGCCGCGGACGCGGACCAGGAGCCCGCGGGAGCGCAGGATCTCGAGCACGTCAGCAACCAGCGTCGGGTCGTGTTGCTTGCCGACCATCGCGATCAGCTCGGCCTCGGGCCGCACCGCGCGCTCGTTCGCCGTGGTGACGAGCGACACGAACACGTCACGCGCGATCACGTCGCGGCCATCCGCGAGCTCGACGTCGATCACGCGGTCGAGGTGCTCGCCGACGATCGCGTCGAACCCACCGAGCCGGCGGTAGTGGGCGAGCGCGAGCGTGGCCTCGCCGGGACCGAGCGCCTCGTACAGCACGGAACATGCGAGCTGGAGGTGCGGCGGGAACACCGCGCGTACGCGCCCCCAGCCCATCTCGGGTCCAATCGCGGTAGCTGCCGTCTGCAGATCGGCCAGCAGGACATCGAGCAGCTCGGGCTCGATCGCGAGGCGGGCCTCGGTGAGCGGACCGAGGATCGCGGCACGCGCACCCTCGGGCGACAGCGGCGTCAGCCGCACCACCGGGATCCCGGGCTCGAGCTCCTGCGTGCGCGCCACGAGGCGAGCCAGATAATCCTCGCGGATCGCGAGCAGCACGGTGACGTCGGCATCGCGCGGCCACTGATCGAAGGCGAGGAGTGCGGGCACGAAGTCGGCGTCGGCGAGGGAGGTCTCGAGCTGGTCGAGCACGATCACCAGCTTGCCGCCGCGCTGCGTGTGCCAGGTCGTGATCGCCTCGGCGATCGAGCTCTTGCCGGGGGAGATCTTGGTCGCGAGCTCCGCCGCGAAGTTGGCGCGGCACCGGACGTAGACCGACTGCACGCCGAGCAGCTCGAGGCGCGGCAACAGGCCGGCGCGCAGTAGCGACGTCTTGCCGGTGCCCGACGGTGCGGTGTAGATGACGCTGCGCTGATACAGCACGTGCTCGATCAGCACGGCGAGATCCTGCTCGCGCCCGTAGAGCCTGCCCCGGTCGTGCTCGGTGAGCGGCGCGAGGTGGCGAAACGGCAACACCGGCGTCGGCTGCGTCACCATCATCGCGGGCGCGGCGACGCCGGTCAGTGCGGCGGCGAGCTCGCGCGCGGTCTGGTAGCGCTTCGCCGGGTCCGCGTCGAGCGCGCGCGCCAGCACGAGACGCAGGTCGGCGTCGATCGTGTCGAGCGGCGGCGACAGGGTCCGCGCATTGGGACGCCGCCAGCCGGTCAACAGGAACACCAGCACCAGGGCGGCCGAGTACAGATCCGACCGCGCATCGACGCGGCCCTCGTGCAGCTGCTCGGGCGCCATGTACGCGGGCGTGCCGCCGGCGGATTCGGCCGCGCGATCCGGGCTGCGCAGGCGCGCGAGCCCGAAGTCGACGAGCACGAGCCGCTCGGTCGTCGCATTGGCGCTCGCATTCGCGGCCTCGACCACGATCGCGTTCGCCGGCTTGACGTCCGCGTGCACCAACCCAGCGTCATGTGCGGCGCCGAGGCCCTCGAGCAACTGGCGCGCGAGATCGATGGCGCGCGCGCGCGCCATCGGGCCGCGGCCACCGAGCTCCTGGAGATCGTGGCCGCCGAGCAGCTCCATCGCGAAGAACAGCTGGCCGTCCAGCGTGACGTCGGCCTGGTGAATGCGAACGACGTTGGTGTGGTCGATGCGTCCGACGCTGCGGATCTCGTGGACGAACAGCTTGCCGTCCTCCGACGACGGATCGATGTCCTCGTGCAGGACCTTGACGGCCACGTCGCGTTCGACCGCGAGCTGGCGCGCGCGATACACGGCGCCGAACGTGCCGCGCGCGACCAGGCGATCGATGCGGAACCGTCCTGGCAGCACGCTCCCGGTCAGGTCCACCGGCCCCGCTTTACGCGGCTGTGCGAGGCGGGTCGCGAGCTGCGAGCGCCGGACGTCCCACATCCCGCCGAGCGGCGGCGGCTGGGCGACGGTCTCCGACGCGGTGGAGCGCTGGATCTGGGCGACGGTGGCGAGCTGCGCGATGTAATCCGAGAGGCTGGCCATCGTCACCGTCCCGGTCCGGTGATCGAGCGCGTCGCCGCACAGGCCGGTCAGCAGCACGTCTGCCACGCGATGGCCGGCGGGCGGCGAGTCGACGACGATCAGCTGCTGGGGCCGGTGGGTCGCCAAGCTCTCGAACCACGACGCGGCCTCGCCGTCGCCCGTGGCAGACAGCGCCACCACGACTTGCTCGGCCATCGCGGTGCGCAGCCGCTCGCGGATCCAGGCCAGTGGCAGGCTCGAGTCCTCGGGGTACTGCTTCGCCTGCGCACCGGTGACGAGCGCCGGGCCGGTGCCGATGTCGATGATCGAGCCCAGCACGACGAGGACGGCGACCCGCGCGGGCTCGGCGACCAGCTCGTCGATGTGGCGCTTGAGGGTCGCGCGATCGGCGAGGTTGCGATCGCCGGTCGCGGCGGTGAGGCGCCGGATCTGCCACGCGGAGCCGGTCGCAAGCAGCGCCTCGCCGATCTGCCCGAGGGTGTGCAGCCCGGCGACGTCGAGCGTGCCTTGGCCGCGCCGTGCCCGGCGACGAGCAAAGCTGTCCTCTGGACGGCGCCGGGAGGCCATGGCCCCCGATGCTACCTCAGGCGAGCCACGCGATAAGGCGGGCCGCGACCTCGTCGGGGCGCTCGAGGTGAAAGAAGTGCCCGGCGTGGCCGAAGATCTCGAGCTCGCGATGGACGAACCGGTGCGCGTCGCTTGCGGTCGGCGGCAAGATGCAACCGTCGTCGGCGCCGTGCAGCTGGAGGAGCGGCGTCGGGATCGGGCGCGCGAACAGCTGCGCGAGCTCGTGGCGGCGCGCGAACGCTCGCGCCATGGTGCGGTAGTAGGCGATCGGGGCCGGCAAGCTGGCGGCGAGGCAGTCGTTGAGGGCCGCGCGTCGCGCACCGTCGAGCACGAAGCCGGGCGACCAGCTGCGCCACAGCCGGTCGATCAACGCGAAATCACGCGCTCGCACGATTCGCTCGGCGCCAGGCAGCTGGAACAACAGCATGTACCAGCTCCGTCGCAGCTGGGCCGGCGAGCGCAGCGCGCGCAGCATGGTCAGCGGATGCGGCACCGCGAGCGTCGCCGCGCGGCGGACCCGCTCGGGCGCGAGCGCGCACACCGCGTAGGTGATCACGGCGCCCCAGTCGTGGCCGACGAGATCGGCGGGCTCGTCGAGCTCCGCCAGCAGCTCGATCACGTCGTGCGCGAGCGTCTCGAGATCGTACGGGCCAGCGAGCGGCGACGGCGCGTAGCCGCGCAACCACGGTGCGATCACCTGGCGCCCGGCGAGCGCGGCGAACAGCGGCTCGGCCGTCGGGGGATGATCGGGAAAGCCGTGCAGCCAGACCAGCGGCCGCCCGTGCCCGTGAACCAGGCGCGCCAGCTTCACGACGCGGCCCGCGAGTCGCCGAACAGCTGATGCTCGACCAGCCGGTGGTACGTCCCGCGGCGTGCCATCAGCTCGTCGTGATCGCCTTGCTCGACGATGCGCGCGCCGTCGATCACCACGATCCGATCGGCGTCTCGCACGGTGCTGAGGCGATGCGCGACGATGATCGTGGTGCGGCCGGCCATCAACCGCGCGAGCGCAGCCTGCACCGCGTTCTCGCTCTCGGCGTCCAGGTTCGAGGTCGCCTCGTCGAGGATCAGCACGCGCGGATCGGCGAGCAGGGCCCGCGCCAGCGCGACCCGCTGCTTCTGGCCACCCGACAGCTTGGTCCCGCGCTCGCCGATCATGGTGTCGTAGCCGTCGGGGAAGCCGACGATGAAGTCGTGGGCGTAGGCGTCTCGCGCGGATTGCTCGATCTCGGCCACCGACGCGCCGGCGCGGCCATACGCGATGTTGTCGCGGATCGTCCCGGAGAACAGCACCGGCTCCTGCGCGACCATCGCGAGCGAGCGCCGTAGCTCGGCAAGCGGCAGGTCGCGGATGTCGACGCCCTCGAGCAGCACGCGCCCGGCATCGACGTCATAGAACCGGAACAGCAGCGACAGGATCGTGGACTTGCCGGCGCCCGACGGACCGACCAGCGCCACGACCTCGCCGGCCTTGACCTCGAGATCGACGTCGGTGAGCACGGGCTGACCGCGGCGCGCGGGATACTCGAACGACACGTGCTCGAGCTTGAGCGCGCCCTTGCCGGCGGGGAGTGGTACCGGGTGTTCTGGATCCCGGATGTCGGGCACGGTGTCGATCACCGCGAACAGGCGATCGGTCGCGCCGGCCGCCCGTTGCAGCGCGCCCCACAGGCTCGCGAGATCCCCGAGCGCGCCGGCGACGATGAACGTGTAGAGGAAGAACGAGGTCAGATCGCCGGCGGTGAGCTCGCCGCGGATCAGCGCGCGGCCGCCGAGCCAGATCACGACGGCGATCGCGACGTAGCCGGCGGTCATCGACGTCGAGAAGAACCACGACCGCGAGCGCACGAGCTCCAGCATCTTGTGGAACGCGTAATCGACGCCGTCGCGATATCGCTTCGCCTCGTGACCCTCGCGGACGAACGACTGCACCGTGGCGATCGCGCCGATCGACTCCTGGACCTGCCCGGACACGCGCGCGAGCTCGTCCTGCACCGCGCGCGTCATCTTCCGGATCCGGCGGCCGAAGTAGATCGTGATCACCACCACCGGTGGCACGACCGCGAGCATCAACAGTGTCAGCTTGACGTCGATCACGAACAGCAGCACCACGCCGCCCGCCATCTGCACGCCGTTGCGCAGCGCCATCGAGAGCTCGCTGCTGACCACCCCTTCGACGACGGTGACGTCCGATGCGAGCCGGCCGACCAGCTCGCCGCTGCGCCGCTCGTGAAACCAGCCGAGCGGCAAGGTCAGGATCCGATCGAACACCAGGCCGCGGAGATCCGAGACCACGCGCTGGCCGATCCAGCTCAGGCTGTAGTGGCGGAGCCAGACCAGGACCGCGTTGACCAGGAACACGGCGACCAGGCCGAGCACGATCAGATCCAGATCGCGCGTGGTCGACTTGCCCATCCCGACATCGACCGCCTCGCGCGCGGCCATCGGGTAGACCAGCATGATGCCCGACGCCGCAAACAGCGACGCGATCGCGAGGGCGAACCGGGCGCGGTGCGGCCGCAGGAGCGGCGTCAAGCGCCACAACACCCCGAGCTTGCGGCGATCCCGCGGCTTGTCCTCGTCGGACTTTGCCGGGTCGGCGTAGGGTTCACTCACCACCGGTGGCATAGCGTGCTCCCTCGCGGCTGTCACCTGCGATACAAGCGGGCATGCGCTCCTTCGCGGTTGTGATCTGCCTGTCTGCGCTCGCCGGTTGCGAGGATGCTCCACGCCCGGTCGCGGTCGGCCCCGTCGCGCCGGCCTCGACCGCCGCGGCCGACGCGCTGTGGGCGCTGACCCCAGCAGGTGCACGTGGCGCCATCGTGGCCTCGCCCCGGGCGATCGGGCTGGTGGAGGATTCGTTCGCGATGGTGCGGGCGTTCGTCGACGGCACCCCCGAGCTCGCGCCGATCAAGCGCGAGCTCGACGGGATGCTCCAGCGCACCGGCGGCAGCACGAAGCTCGCCGACTGGGGGTTCACGCGCGACAAGGGCGCGGCGCTGTTCCTGCTCAACGACGGCATGGTCGCGATCCTGCCGCTCGCGAACCGCGATGTGTTCCTCGCGAAGGTCCAGGGCACGAAGGGGGCGACCGAACACGACGCCGATACGATCGACGACACCACCTGCAAGACGATCCGCGGCGTCTATGCCTGCGCGACCACGCCCGCCTTGCTCGACACGCTCGGCAAGGGCGACCTCAAGCCGCGGCTTGCAAAGGCCGGTGCGCGTGGCGAGCTCGAGATCGTCGGGATCGAGCTGCCGTTCACCGATGCCAAGGACGGCGGGGTCGCCGCGGTGATCCAGCTCGCGCGGGGCTCGCTCGCGATCCGCGGCGCGGTCGAACAGCTTCCTGCGGACGTCGCCGCGAAGCTCGGTAAGCCGTCACGGCCGCGCACCGACAAGACGCGCTCCTCGGGGTTCGGGGTGATCGATCTCCGGCCATACCTGGCCGATACGCCCGATGTGCCGATCGTCGGCGACGTGACGTTCTCGCAGCTGGTCGCCACGATCGCTGGGCCGCTCACGATCAATGTCCCCGCCGGGCAGGCCACGCTCGACATGGAGCTCCCGCTCGCCGATCCAACGCCGATGCGCACCGTCGTCGGCCGGTGCACCGAGTTCCCCCCGCTCGCGGAGCTCGGCGCGAAGGTGCTCGACGGCGCGTGCCACGTGAAGATCCCGGACTCTGCGATCGATCTCGAGGTCTGGGTCGACGGCAACACGCTGCGGGTCGGCAAGCGCGGCGCGAAGATCACGGGCAAGCACGTGCCGATGTCTGCGATCGGCAGCGAGCTCGCCGGCGCGGACTGGTCACTCGCGTTCTGGGGCCGCGGCACGCTGTTCGGACCCGCGCCGATCGAGGGGACGCCACCGGCAGCCGAGCTGACGCCCGATGCTGCGGTCGCGATCCGGTTCACCACGTTGATCGACGAGGCTGGCATCGGCGCGAAGCTCGACGGCAACGTCCTGCGGTTCTTGATCGTGCTGCGCACCGCGTTCGCCAACCCGGATCCGGTGCTGACCAAAGTGCTCGGGATCACCGCCGACGACCTGGTGCAGGGCCGCGCCGCCGACAGGGCGGGACCGATCGCGCGGACGTCGCCGCTGTCCCCATTCGCGCACGACTTCACCGCCGGCCAGAGCGGGATGATCATCCCGACATCGTTACTCGGCATGGCCGTCAACGTCGTGCTACCGCGGTTCCTCGCTGCGGTTCGACCGCCGCCCGAGGCACCGGAGGCCCCAGAGATCCCGTCGCCGTAGCCCTCGAACGGTTCGCTACAGCTTCGCGGCCGCGGCCTCGGCGGCCTTGGACCACGCCGTGCCTGGGTACTGCTTCGCGTACTCGAGGTAGGCCTTCTTCGCCTCCGGCTTCTTGCCCGCGAGCTCGTAGTTCTTCGCGATGTTGTACGCCGCAGCGCGCCGGCCCTGCTGGCTGGTCAGTGCCTTCTCGAACGCGCCCTTCGCCTTCTCGTAGTCCTTGGCCTCCGCGAAGATGATGCCGTTGATCAGCTCGACATCACCGGCGACGACGCCGCCCTTGAGCTCGACCTTGCCGAGCATCGTCTTCGCGTTGTCGAGCTGGTTGGCCGCCACGTAGGCCGCCGCCAGGTTGAGCCGCGCCCTCGAGTAGGTCTCGTCGATCGCGAGCGCCTCCTTGTACATCGAGATCGCCTCGCGCAGCTGCCACGGGATGCGCGCCTTGTCAGCGGTGCCACGCTTCGCGCCACCGGACTCGGCACCATCACGGGCGAGCCCGACGTACTTCACGGCGGAGTCACGCTCGAGCGAGAACCGCGTCTGCCACCGTCCAAGCGGAGCCGAGGTGTCAGCCGACATCGCGAGCACACCGAGCTTGGTGTACGCGACGCCGAGGTCGTTGGAGGCTTCCTTCTGCGACGGCAGGGTGTTCTTGAACTTCTTGAACGCCTCGACCGCTTCGTTGTACGAGGCGACCGCGCCCTGCATGTCCGACGACTCGAGCTTCGCGCCCTTGTCCATCGCGGCGACGCCGAGCTTGAACGACACGAACGCGTAGCGCACGTCGTTGGTCCAGTAGTCGGTCAGGTACGACACGCGCTCCTCGAACGTCGGGTGATCGAGGTGCGACGGGATCTCCATCTCCTTGCCCATGGTCTCCATGAACTCGATGCCACCGCGCGGATGGAAGCCCGCGAGGAACGCCATGACCATGCCCTCGCGATCGGCGTCGATCTCGTGGAGCCGCGTCACGTGCGTCATCACGGCCGGGTCGAGCGGGCGCGACGCATCCTTCATGGCCTCCTGGAACACCGACGAGCTGACGACGTGGCGCCGGGTCACGTGCGCGACCTCGTGGCCGAGGATGTGGCCGAGGATGTCGTTCTTGTCGTCGACCTTCTTGCCGGTCTTCTTCTCGATCATCTCGAGCAGGCCGCGGGTGACGTACATGTTGCCGTCCGACAGCGCAAACGCGTTGACCTGCTTGGTCGCGACGAGCTGCACCTTGACCGACGTCTTGATGCCGCTGCCGTCGATCAGCTTCTGCACGATCTTCTCGACGATGACCTGCTCCGGCGCGTCCTTCTCGACGCCGCCGAGCTGCTGCTCGATCAGCGACACCGCAGCCTTGAAGCGATCCGTCGAGAACACGTCACCGGCGCGCTTGCCCTCGAGCAGGCCCTGGGTGACGCGCGGGTGCGTTGGCTTGACCTTGGTCAGCTCGTCGAGACCGCGCTCGCCGTCGGAGCCGTACGGATCGGCGTCCATCGCGGCGATGAAGTGGGTGGCGGCGGCATCGGGCTTGCCGGACACCTTGTCGATGATGCCGAGCTCGATGTGTGCAACCGCGGAGTCCTTGTCGACCTGGAGCGCCTTCTCGAGCGCCGCGCGCGCCTCCGAGTTCTTGTCGTTGGCGCGATAGATCCGCCCGGTCTCGATCCACGCCTTGGCCATGCCCGGCGCCAGCGCGAACTCGGCGAGCGCCTTCTTCTGGTCGTACGCGTCGGACGACTTGACGGACGAGTACACGAGACCGAGATGGAGGTGACAGTCCTCGTTCTTCGGCGCTTCCTTCGTGCACTGCTCGAAGCCCTGGCGGGCGTCGGTCATCTTGCGGTTGATGTCGCCGATGTACGCGCCCTCGAACGCCGATGCGAACGCGATCTTGGCATCGTAGACGGTGAGGTCGAGCGGCTCGCCCGAGTTCTTCACCACCGCGCGCTCGGCGATCTTGTACGTGTAGCTCTGGCGGCGCGTCAGGGCCATGTACTTGCGCGCCGAGGTCACGAGCTCCGCCTTCGCGGCCGGCTCGCCACCGTCGAGGCGCGCCTGGGCACGCTCGAACAGCAGCCAGTACGCGCTGGCATTCGCCGAGTCGATCGCGAGCGCCTTGTCGATCGAGGCTCGCATGCCCTTGTCGTCCTTCGCCTCGGCCTGGATCTCGGCCAGCGCCAGCCAGACCTCGTCGTTCTTCGGCGACTTCTTGCCGAGCCCGGCGAGGACCTTGGTCGCTTCCTTGACGTTCTTGTCCTTCTGGTAGAGCGCCGCGAGCGCGAGGCCCGCGCGGACGTTCCCCGGATCGAGGCGGAGCAGCGACTGGTACTCGCGGATCGCACCCTTCGTGTCGTTCGCGCTTCGCAGGTAGTACTGAGCCAGCACCTCGTGCTTCTCGACCTGCAGCTCTTTCTTCGACTTCTTCTTGATGCCGTAGTCGGGCTTCGGGGCCTTCTTGGGTGGGATGCGCGCCTCGGCGACCGTTCCCATACCGAACAACACGGCGAACACCAACAAGCTGCTTCTCATCGAGTCACTCCTTGAGGGGAGAGTTGTCACCGGCCGGCAGGAAGCTGGCCCAGTAATACGGATGCGCGTATTTCGCTTGACCATGGATCTCGAGCTGCACGTCGCGGAGCGCAGAGCTACGCCCCTTCCCCGCTTCCAGCCGCTTGTAATAACCCGCCATGAGGTCTCGTGTCGCGAGATCGTCGACCTGCCATAGCGTCATCACCATGCTCTCGGCGCCGGCGATCACGAGCGCCCGGCGTAGACCATAGACACCTTCACCGTTGGTAACCTTGCCAACTCCCGTCTCGCAGGCCGAGAGCACCACGAGCTTGGTGCCCCACAGGTCGAGCCCCGATGCCTCCATCGCGGTGACGATGCCATCTTCTTCTCCTGATTCCAGCTTGTTCGCGCCCGCGAGGGCCAGACCCGAGCGGAGTAACGGATTTTCCTGGGAGGGCTCCATGGTCGGTGCCGGGGCGCCGGCGGGTCCGGCTGGCTGGGCCCGGGGACTGGCGGGTGTCGAGGCGTCCGGCTTGGCCGTGGTGCCCGCCGGTGCGGCATCGTCGCTCAGGAAGAACCCGTGGGTCGCGAGGTGGAGGACGCGCGGTCCCGACAGTAGCTTGAGCGCGTTCTCGGTCGCCTGCTTGCCGCGATAGACCTTCATGTTCTTCGTGACCTTCAGCAGCTCGTCAGCTTCCTGGCCGGTGCCCGGTAGCGGGGCCCAGGACAGCGAGGCGAGCGCACGCGACCGCCGGCCGCGCGTTCCACCAGCCGGGGTCGGTGCCGGCTTGCCGGCATCCGTGCTGTCGAAGCTCGGGTCGGCGAAGATCACGCCGCCACCCTTGGGCTTGCTCTTGAGGTTCAGCCGCAACAGATCGCGGCCCGAGGTGAAGTACGTGAACGTGTACTTCTTGACCAGGAACTGGCCCTTGTCGTCGACCAGCGCCGCGAACGGCACGATGTTGAGCGCACCGTCGGGTGCGATCAAGATGTTCGACGACGTCCCGAGGTGCGGGCGGATCTTCGAGATCGTCAGATCGAACAGCTTGCGGCCGAGCTCGGTGACGCCATCGTTGTCCGGGTCGGCGACCGCGGTCCGGAACTTCGCGATCGCGTCCTCGATCGGCGCGACCGGGCCGAGATCGATGAACACCGGATCGCCCGTCGGACCGACGACGAACGCACCGTAGCGCCGCGGGTCGTAGACCGGCTTGATCTGATATGGCGCACCCGGCGTGTACGGCTGGTAGTTCACGATCTCGACCAGCTTCGCGTCGCGCGGGATCGCCTTCTGGACCGGACCGAGCTCGATGGTCTGGGCAGCCGCGCGATACGCCGCGCTCTTCTTGCTGATCGCGAGCTCGAGCTTGTGGACCTCGTCCTCGAGTGTCGCGAGTGTCTGGGCGTAGTCATCGTCGCCGGTCGCCGTTGGACCGGCGACCGTCAGCTTCGCCAGCTTCGCGCGCGCGGCGGCGAGCTCGTCGAGCAGCTTCTTGTCCTCGGGTGACAGCTTGGATCGCACCGTCGCCAGGCTACTTGCCGCGGCGTCGAGCACGCGGCCCTTGCGGCGCAACAGCGTCTGCAGCGCCAGCCGCGCGGCGGCCGGACTCTTCGGCGCGAGCTTCGCGTGGAAGTTGATCGCGGTGTCGAGCTGGTAGTTGTTGCGGCTGAAGTACACGGTGTGGTCGGACTCGGTGCCGGTCTTCAGCACGAGTGACAGCTCGCGCTCCGCGACCTCGAGGCTCTCGCCGAGCAGCCGCTCCGCCTTGGGCAGCTGCTTCATGCCCATGTAGACGTACGACAGGCTCAGCATCGCGTAGCCGATCAGCGGGTGGCGCTTGCCGTACTGCCGTTCCATCTGCGCGCGATACGCGAGCAACATCTTCTCGGCGCGCGGGTACTGGCCGAGGTCGCGCAGCACGTCGGCGATGATCGAGTTGTAAGCGGTCGCGCTCATCGGCGCGATCTTCGCGAGGTCCGCGGCCGCTTGCTCGTACAGCGCGAGCGCCTCCTTGGGCTTGCCCTGGGCGCGCTTGATCTCGGCGATCGTCGACGACCAGCCCGAGAAGCTGCCGCGCTTCTTGTCGATCGCGATCGCGCGCTCGAGCGTCTTCTCCGCCGCGGCGAGGTCGCCGTTCTGGCGCTGGATGTAGCCGAGCTGACCGAGCAGCGAGGTGATCTCCCAGTCCTGCCCGTTGGCCTTCTCCAGCCGCGCGATCTCCTTCGAGTACAGATCGACGACCTTGTTCTGGAGCGGCTTCGCGAGGTCTGGGCGCCCGCCGTAGTGGTAGATGCTCGAGACCGCCATCATCGTCGAGCCCTGCATGACGATCGTCATGTGCGGCGCCTTCGCCGCGATCGCGATCGCGCGATCGAACATCGCGATCGCCTTGTGCTGCTGGTTGGTCTGCCACAGCAGGTTGCCGAGCATCTGGACGGAGCCGATCGTCGAGTAGTCGTTCTTGCTGGTCAGCGCTTCCTGGATCTTCAACACCTGCTCGTACGTGCGCTGCGCCGCCGAGTACTCGTTGCGCGAGAACAGATACGAGCCGTACTGGCCGAGCGTGCTGGCGTAGCCCTGGCTGTTCTCACCGTCGAGCTTCTTCGACAGCACGAGCGAGCGCTGGTACAGCGGCTCGAGCTGCTCGTACTGCTGGAGGCTCCAGTACAGGCCGATCATCGGCATCAGCGCGTACGACGCCTCGCGCGAGCTGGCGCCGTGCTTCTTCTCGGTCGCCTTCAGCATCTCGCGATAGATCTTGAGTGCCTCGCCGTAGTCGCCCGCGGTCTGCAGTGCTCCTGCGAGCCGCTGCTTCTTGCCGACCGTGCGCGGATCGTCCTCGCCCGTCAGCTTCTTCTGGAGCTCGTAGATCTTGCGGGCGAGCTTGACCGCCGCGAAGTACGCGTTCTTGGTCTGGAGGGTGCTCAGCTCGAGATCGAGCTTGTCGATCTCGGCCTGCTTGCCCTCGGGGACCTTCGATGGCGGCGGGGCTTTCCGCGGCACCGGTCCACGCTTGGGCTGCGCACCAGCCGCCCCACACCACATCATCACCACGATCAAAACGTAGGTAGCCACCCGCATCGGGCGAACTCTTACCATGCGGCCCGCGACGTCCCGGGCCAGAAGTGGAGGGGCCCTCCTGTGTTCACGCGAAATTCACCCGACGAGGATTGCGGTTGCGTCCGGACAAACCAGTGCAAGACGCTACGGCTTCTCGGCACCCGGCACGGTGTTCGGCTCGGCCTCGGCGCCCGGCACCAGCTTCGGATCCTTGGGCGGGGCCGGCTGCTTGCGCGCGGCCGGCTTCGTCGGCCTGGCCGCACCGGCGGGCACGAGCACCGCGCGATACACCCGCCGCCCGTCGAGGAACCGCTTCGCGGTCGCCTTCACGAGGTCGGACGTCATGCGAGCGGTGGTCGGCGCGGGGTCGAGCACGAGCGCGGGATCGTCGCCGTAGCGCGCCGCGGTCTGTAGCCAGTTTGCCCAGAACGTGTTGTTGCGGAGCTGGGTCTCGCGCTCGCGCAGGAACGTCTGGTTGACGCGGTCGAGGATCTCCGGCTTGACGCCCGACTTCACGAGCGCGGCGACCTCGGCCTCCGTCGCCTTGACGAGCTCGTCGATCCGCGCCGGATCGCACCCGAAGCTGATCGAGAACGTGCGCTCCTGGCGAGGCCGGCGCGACACCGCGCCGCCGGCCGACACGCCGTAGACCCCACCGAGGTTCTCGCGCAGGTTCTCGCGCAGCAGGATCGAGAGCACGCGACCGAGCACGTAGGCATCGCGCTCCTTGTCACGCGTCCACGCCTCGTCCCCGTGAAACGTCATCGACACGCGCGCCTTCTGCTCCTGGCCGAAGCCCCACGTCCTGGTGACCGCACCGGCGATGCGTCGCGCGCCGACATCGCGCTCGTGCTCGCTGCGGCCCTTTGCGGGCAGGCTCGCGAGGTAGCTCTCGACCAGCGGCTTCAACGCCGTCGGATCGACGTTGCCGACGATCACGAACGTGAAGTCGCTCGCGTCGCCGAATCTCGTCTTGTAGAACGCGAGCGCCTTGTCGGCATCGACCTTACCGATCTCGGCCGGCGTTGGCGGCTTGCGCCGGACGTGGCCCCGCCACAGCGTCTCGGATGACTTCTTGCTGAACTGAAACTCGGGGTCGCGCTCGCGGTTCTCGTATTGCTCCGCGAGGTTCCCGCGCCACACCGCGATCGCATCCAGGTCCTTGCGCGGCTGTGAAATCCTCAGATACAGCAGCTGGAACATGGTCTCCAGATCGCGGACCGAGGCGCGGCCGTTGATCGACTCGACGGTCTCGCTGATCGACGTCGAGACGCTGACGTCCTTGCCCGCGAGCACCTTGCCAAGGCCTTCGACGTCGTGCTCGCCCGCGCCACCGACCCGCGCGAGGTCGTCCGCGAACCGCGCATGGCGATATAGCGCCGCGCTCGCGGTCGCGAGCCCACCCGGCGACTGACCGTCGACGATCACGGTGTCGGCCTCGAAGTCGGTGGGCTTCACGATCACACGTGCGCCATTTGACAGTTTCCACTCGAGGACGCCGACCGCGTCGTTGCGGGTCTCCGACACTACCTTTCCCGGCACGGGCGGCTTCGCGAGCAGCGTCGTGGCGGCGGCCTTGTCGGCCCACGGCAGAACGTCGCGCTTGCCGACCTCGTCCATGATCGCGAGCACGCGGTCCTTGGTTGGCAGCGGCTTGCCTTCAGGCCCGACGATCACGACGACCCGGTTGTCGGCACCACCGAAGCTCCGGGCGATCAGGTTCAGCTCCGCGAGCGAGACCGTCGGCAGCACGCGGAGCGTCAGGTCGCGCTCGGCTTCACGCCCGATCACGTACTCGTGCTCGAAGAACGCGCGCGTCAGCTCGTCGAGGTAGCCGCGGGCGTGTGTGGTCTTCGCCTCGACCGCGCTCTGCTCGACCCGGCGCGCCAGGTTGGTGCGCGCGCGATCGAGCTCGGACTGGAGGATGCCGTGCTTCTCGATCCGCAGCACCTCGAGGAACAGGCTCGCGAGCGCATCTTCGACCTTGCCCGCGCGGACCTGCGCGGAGCGCGTGAACGCGTCGATGTCGCGCACGAGCCCGGTCGGGCCGGCGAACGCCGACGAGAACGGCGCATCGGGCCTGCGGCCCACGATCCCGAGGCGCTCCGTGATCACCACGCGATACAGCTGCTCGACAGTGGAGCGCCGGAAGTCCTTGGCCGACAGCTCGGGACGGTGCGGCAGCGTGTTGTAGACCGCGACCGACTGGCCGGGCTGCTCCTTGTCGGTCTCGATCAGGATCCGCGTCCCGGTCGCCTTGGGGACGCCACCACCGGGCCGCACGCGCGGCGTCTTCGGGTTGGTGAGGTCGCCGAACTTGCTGGTGATCTGCTTCTCGATCGCCGCCGGGTCGTCGAAGTCGCCGACGACGATCACCGCCATCAGATCCGGGCGGTACCAGTCCTTGTAGAACCGCGCGAGCGTGTCGCGCGGCGCCTTCCTCAAGATCTCGGGCTCGCCGATCGGCAATCGCGTCGGGTACCGCGTGCCCTCGTAGAGCACCGCGATCTGCTTCTCGAACAATCGCTGGCCCGCGCCGCGCCGCAGCCGCCACTCCTCGAGCACCACGCCACGCTCCTTCTCGACCTCGGCCGGATCGATCGTGAGATCCGCGCTCCAATCGCGCAGGATCTCGAACCCCTTGTCGAGGAACTCGGGCTTATCGGTCGGCACCTCGAGCTGGTACACGGTCTGATCGAAGCTGGTGTACGCGTTGAGATCCGCGCCGAACCGCATCCCGATGTTCTCGAGGTATTCGATCAGGGCGGCCTTCGGGAACCGCTTCGTGCCGTTGAACGCCATATGTTCGAGGAAGTGCGCGAGCCCGCGCTGATCGTCGTCCTCCTGCACCGCGCCCGCGTTGACCGCGAGCCACATGAACGCGCGCTTCTCCGGCTTGCCGTGCTTGAGCACGTAGTAGGTCAGCCCGTTCGGCAGCGTGCCGCGCTTGACCTGCGGCCACAGCGGCAGCGGTGCGTCATCGCCGGTCGGAACGGGCGGCTGCACCGAGGCGGCGCTGCCTGGACCGGGCGGTGGCGGGGCGTTGGTCGTCATGGTGGGAGCCGCCTTCGGTCCGCACGCGATCACGGCGGCCACGACGAAGATCGTCCGGATCATCATGCTCGCAGTAGTAGCACGTGACGTTCAGGTCGATTCGGTGGGCTCGGTGTGGCGGGTCTCGGTCGAGGTGTCGAACAGCGCCGCGAGCTCGTCCTCTTTCTTCGCGGCATCGCGGCGGCCGAGGTCGATCAGCTCGGCGGCGAAGTCGCCGTCGAACAGGATGTACGACAGCAGGTCGCTCTCGTGCGCGGCCCCGCCGCCGGCGAGCCGGTCGAGCAGCTTGCGCGCGATCAGGCCCGACACCCGCACGCGGCCGGTCTCGACAAATCGTGCGGCGAGGTGACCGATGTCCTCGGACGGCCGGATGTGGACTGCCTGGATCTGGCGCAGCGGCGCGCCGCGCATCCGCACCAGCTCGTGGTTCATCATGGTCTCGAACTCGTTGCCGAACGAGCGGTGCCCGGCCTCGAGGATGAGGTTGATGCGCTGCATCCGCTGGAGGTCGTACTCCGTGTGATCGAGGAGCAAGGCGTTGAGCGCCTTGCCGGCGAGGAACAACGGCTTCGGCGCGGGCTCGGGCGGCTTGGGCTCGACGTGCACGGGCGTCTTCTTGAGGTGGCGCAGCGAGACCAGCAGCAGGCGATCGGCGCCGAGCCGGATGGCGGGCGACATCGGCGTGTTCTGGCGCAGCCCACCATCGGTGAAGAACTCGTCCCCGATCTTGACGGTCGGGAACAGGATCGGGATCGCGGCAGAGGCCAGCACGTGCCGCGGGCCGATCCGGGCGGCGCGATGGCGGACGAACGGATCGCGACTCCACTCGCGCGGCACCGGTTCACCGCACGACAGGAACACGACGGTGTGCCCCGTGCTGACGTGGGTGGCCGACACCGAGATCGCGCTCAGGTGGCGCTCGCGCAGGTTGCGGTCGATCCCGCGCCACGGGATCACGCGGAGCACGAACCGCTCGAGTCCGCTGGTGTCGAGCATGCCGCCGTGGCGAAAGCTGCCCGGGGACGGCAGCGCCGGATCACCGCCGAGCAGCAGCTTCGCGGCGCGCATCATGTCTCGCGCCTTGAGGCTGATCAGCTGCTCGATGCGGAGCGCGCGCCACGCCGCGACCATCTGCTCGGCCTGCGAGGCTGGATCCGACATCGTGGCGGCCATGAACGCGGCGTTGATCGCGCCGACCGAGGTGCCGGAGACGATGTCGATCGGGACGTGGCGGCCGAGCCGCTTCGCGAGGTCGGTCCGCAGATAGTGGATGATCCCGGCCTCGTACGCCCCGCGCGATCCGCCGCCCGAGAGGACGAAGCCGATCTTCGGTCGGGACCGCGGGGACTGCACACGCCAATTGTACAGGTCCCGGCGTCACGCTGGGCCTTGGCGGCGCGTGTGTGATGGTTATGGTGCCCGCATGATCCGCGAGGACTACATCATGCGGATCATCCGCCAGCTCGGGGTCGCCCTCGCCCGGATCGCGGGGTTCCGCAAGGCGGGCAAGCACGAGGAGGCGCTCGACGAGTCCGGCAAGCTGTACGACGAGCTCGGCGTGCCGCGCGAGGTCTGCGATGTCGTGGACACGCCGACGCTCGCCGGCCTGCTCAAGCACCCCGACAAGATCCGGGCGCTCGCACAGGTGTGCTGGGAGGAGGGCCGGATCTACCAGGCCAAGGGAGACCCGCTGACCAGCTTCGGTCGCCTGCGTCGCGCGCTCGAGCTGTTCCGCGAGGCCCGCACGCGCGCGCCCGAACCCGACGACGACCTCGCGATCCTCGAGCTATTTCGCACCGTGCCCGCCCGCGACCTCGACGCTCGCTATCAGCAGCAAACGATGCGCGCCCTGAAATCGCCGTAGCCCGGGCGCGTCCGATCGCGCACGATCGAAGCAGTGGTTCGCGGATGCTTGATCGTCGTGGTCGCGGCTGCCTGCGGTGGTGCGCCGCGTACGCGGACGCCGGCCGCGTCGGGCACGTGCGCGCCCGCGATCGAGCCAGCCGTGTTGGCGCCGGTCACGGGCAACATCGAGACCTACGCTGCGCACCGGGTGTCGACGGTCGAGCTGACCGGCGCGCCGCGCGCGGTCCACGCGAAGATCGTCGCCGCGCTCGAGGTCAAGCGCGACCAGCCGCTCGACACGCGCGCCGTGCGCCGCGATCTCCTGCTGCTCGCGAAGCTCGAGATCGCGGACGACGTGACGATCGCCGCGTTCCCCGACGGCGAGCGCGTCTCGCTGCGCTATCAGCTGGCGCCTCGCGGCCTGCTCGAGCGGGTCGAGATCCATGGCCTCGAGCATCGCGCGCTGCGTGAGCTTCGCGGGCTCGCCGGGGGGCTCGATAGCCCGCGCCGGCTCGCGCATGTCACCCAGCACGTGCTCGATCAGCTGCGGCGCGACGGTTATCTCGACGCCACACTCACGGTTGCCCGCGTCGCGCGCGGCCACGTGTGTGCGACCGGATCGCTCGGTCGCCGCTACACGATCGCGCGGATCGAGATCACCGGCGGTGGCGGCATGAACCCAGCGGAGCTGCGGCGGCGGATCGCGCGCCGGTTCACGGTCAACACGATCGGCGGCACCTACCACGCCGAGCTGCTCACCGAGGCACTCGTCGGCGTGCGTGACGAGTACCAGGACCGCGGCTACTTCGACGCCCGGATCGACGAGCCGCGCGCACAGATCGATCGCGCACACGCACGCGTGACGTTGCGCATCGCGGTCGACCAGGGCACGCGATTTCAGCTCGGCGAGCTGACCTGGCGCGGCGTCCCGATCGCCGAGCGCGGGCGCGTGGTTCTCGGGCTGCGGCCGCACACGTTCTACGGCCGGCGCGAGCTGCAGGCCGCGTTCACTCGGCTGCGCACCTGGGCGGCAAAGCAGGATCACGCGATCGAGCTCGAGTCCAAGTTCCACGTCCCGCTCGGACGGCTCGACCTCGTCATCGTGGTGTCCAGGATCGAGAGCCACGATGCGCAATAAGGCCGCACTGCTGCTCGTGCTCGCGATCGCCTGCGGCGAGCGTCGCTTCCTCGGCGAGCCGGTCGGGAATCACTGCGCCGACTACCTGACGTGCGTCGCGTGGGCACGCGACCGCGCGATGCGCACCGCCGGTCGACTGTCCTACGACGACCCCGCCCTGCTCGCCTACGTCCAGGGCGTCATGGACCGCCTCGTGCGGGCCAGCGGGACGGCGATCCGCCCCGAGGTCGTGATCACCGAGGTCGGGAGCACGGCGACCGCGGTGATCGGCGACCGCGTCTACATGGACCGCACCGCGCTGGCCGCGCTCGACTCCGAGGACGAGCTTGCCGCCATCCTCGCGCACGAGCTCGCCCACCTCGACGCCGATCACCCGGGCCAGCTCGATGTCGACGACGATGTCACCTGGCGGCTCGACATGGAGTCTGCCGCCGACGAACGCGCGATCGGGATCCTGCGTGCCGCCGACTACGCCCCGACCGCCATGCTCTCGATGCTCGATGCGATCGGGCGAGGGGCGACCCGGGATGATGACGAGCACCCGACCGCGTTGCAACGCCGGGCGCGCACCGCACTCTTGATCGGCGACGCGCCTCCGCGAGCCCTCCGGCGAGAACCGTACCGCCGCCGGCTCGATGGCCTCGTCCTCGGCGAGGATCCGCGCTTCGTGATGCACCAGGATGGGACCCTGTTCTCGCTCGCCGTCGATGTCGCGCTCGAGCTCCCCCAGCACAAGCAAGAGGAGGGCACGCTGAACGCCACGCTCGTCGAGCGCGGGCGCGGCGATGATCTCGAGCGCGGCCTCGAGCGTCGCCGGGTCCACCAACTCGCCGGCAAGCGCGTGATCACGGGGCTGATGCCAGAAGCATCGACGGTGTCATCCCGCGAGCTGTCACAGCTCGACCGCGTGTTCGCGGAGGAGATCGCGCATGCGACGCAGACGCCGGTCGCGGGCGCGCACGTCATCCTGATCCGCGGGCGGCGCGACCTCGTGATCCAGCTGACCGGCAACGACCTCGACGGCTGGACGACCCGCCTGCTCCGCGAGATCCGGACCCCGACCGCGGCCGAGCGCGCGACGATCGAGCCTTACCGTCTGCGGTACGTCCCCGCGCGTATCGGCGGCACCTACGCCGAGGTCGCGAAGCGCACGTGCGCGAGCTACGATCAGTTCTCGCTGCTCGACGCGCCCGCGCGCCAGATCGCCCGCGGTGAGCGCATCAAGTGCGCGATCAAGCGATAACTGGGTGTTACGCAAGATCGGCCCTCAAGTTTCGCCCACAGCGGACGAGTCTGGTGGGGCAGGCTGGCGAGCGACGCCCGAGTCACGGCTCGGGACCTCTGGGCGCGACGGGGGCCGTGTCGACCGGTGCTGGCGCGGCATCGACAGACAGCACGGTCTCCGGCGGCGCGACGCTGGCGTCGATCGGGATGGCGAGCGGCACGCTGGCGTCGGGCGGGAACACCTGGGCATTGATCCCGGCATCCGGGTTGTCCTCGCCGATCGCCACCAGCTGCGCGTGGATGATCCCGCTCTGCACCGGGACGAAGCGGAACCGAGCGATCGCGTAGCCGGAGCGGGTGAACGTGAACTCGTGCTCGTTGCCGTCCGACTCGCCGAACCAGAACTTCGGGGTCTGGCCGATCAGGACGCCATCGATCCGGACGTCGGCGCCCTGGGGCTGGGTCTTCAGCGTGATCTCGATCGGCCGGCTCGGCCGGTTGATCTTGGGCCGTGGCGGGACGCGACCCGTACCGCCTTCGTCGAGGTGACGGCCCGAGGACGGATCGTGCATCCCGATCGTCGTGATGCCATCCACGACGCCGGCATCGACCGCCGGCGCCGGGGCTGGCGGTGGCGCGCTCGACGACGAGAAAGCCGCGATCAGCAGCGCACAAGCCGCGGTGCGTGACATCGCCAGCGATATAGCACGCTACTTGGTTCGCTTCTGAGCCGCTTCGATCTTCTTGCGCTGCGCATCGTCCAGCACGCGACGGGCGTTGACCCACGCGAGCAGGCGCGACTTGCGGATCGCGGCCTCGTGTCCGCTGATCTCGTCGACCATGCGCGAGATCGCCGCGTCGCTGGTCTTGGCATCGGCGAGTGCGGTCTCGAGCTGGGCCGATTTGACGTCGAGCTGGCGCTTGGCATCGGACACGCTGCGATCGGAGTCGGCCGCGAGCCGGGTGATGCGATCCTTCTGGGTCGGCGTCAGCGCGAGATCCTTGAGCTCGCCGATCGCATCGCGCAGATCCTCGTCGTCGACGTCGGGTGTCATCGGGACCGCGTCGACATCGGGGTCGTCGACATCGACGTCGACGTCGACGTCGACGTCGACGTCGGGATCGGGGTTGAGCTGCCCGAGGTCGATCTTGATCTTGCCCGGCTTGCCAAACTGCTTCGCGAAGTCCTTGCCGAGCTTGACGCCGAGCTGCCCGAGCTCCTCCTCGAGGCCTTCCATTGCCGACTCGAGCTCGTCCCCCATCGCCTCGAGCTGCGACTCGAGCTGGTCGAGGTCGGTGATCTTGAGGTTCTTGATCCGCTTGTCGACGATCGCCCGCACCTTGTCGACCCGCGCCATCACCTTGTCGCGAACGTCCTTCGGGATGTTGGGGTTGTTGCGGAGCATCTCGCGGACGGCGTCGAGCTGGCCCTTGACCATGTCGTCGACGCCGTTGATCTGGACCTTGTTGCCGTTGACCGAGATCGAGATGCCGCCGCCATGTCCGGCACCATGTCCGGCACCATGTCCGGCACCATGGCCAGCGCCGGGTCCACCACCCCAGGTATCCGGCGGGGCCGGCGGGGCCGGCGGGGCCGGCGGGGCCGGCGGGGCTCGACGCGGCGGCCTGGGCGCACGCTGCGCGGCCTGCGTGGCGCCGACATCGGCGGTGGCTGGCCAGAAGCCAAACATCTCGTCGCCGCCGGCTGCGGCGTGACCGAACGAGAATCCGAACAGCACGCCACCGACGAGCATCGATGGCACGACAACCTTGAACGTGGTGCGGAGGCGACTCATGGGGTCACTCCCTTGACGAGCTTCTTGTACGGTGCGAGTGGGCGCTGAATGCGCGCCCAGTGCGCGGACAGCCGCCTCGACCGGTGGGTATCTGCGAGCCGAACGAGCGTGATCGCCTGCGACTCCTCGATCGGCGTCGCGGGCTGGATATCATCCTTGTGCTCGATCGAAGGGACATCGATCGCGGCAGCCGGCGGGGTCTGGTCGTGATCGGGCGTACGCGTGAGCATGAACACACCGACCGCGGCCACGGCGGTCGTGCCGGCGAGGCTGGCGGCGAGGCGCTGGCGACGGCGTGTGACGATCCGGTGCTGCGCGCCGATCGTCATCCGGGCCGCGAAGCCGAGCCCCGGATCGACCGCGTGATGCGACCCGCGCAGGTGGCCGGGCACCTCGACAAGACGCTGGCAGCGCTCGCAGCCCGCGACATGCGACGCGAGCTCTTCCAGAGGTTCTCCGAGCACGACTCGCTCGGCGACGTAGTCACAACTGCTCATCATCGGTGCTCCTCCATCAGATCGCGCAGCCTGGCGAGGCCCCGCACGAGATGCGTCTTGGCAGTGGCGAGCTCGACGCCGAGTAGCTCGGCAACCTGGGCCACCGGCAGGTCGTGCCCGTAACGCAGCACGAGTGCGGTCCGCTGCTGGGGTGCGAGGTTCTCGAGCCTGCCGAGCAGGGCACCGAGCTCCTCGCGATCGACGAGCGCGTCGCGCGGTGCCGGCTGATGGGCCCCGTGCATGCGTCCCGCGATGTCCTCGTGGCCGGTGTCCGCGAGCGGCGCGACCGCGATCACATCGCCATCGCCATCACGCGACGGCAGCCAGCCGAGCAGCTTGCGCTTGAGCCGCCGCCGACGCAGCGTCCGCAGGCACTGCGTGGTCACGATGCGCAGGAACCAGGCCGGGGCCGCCGCGGGATCGCGGAGGTCGCCGATCGATTCGCACGCCCGGGCCAGCGCGTCCTGCACCGCTTCCTCGGCCTCGGCACGATTTCCAAGCAAGTCATAGGCGATGCCGTACCCCTTGCGCGCCGGCGCAGCGGCCAGCTCCGCGAGCAGCCGGCTCCTGGCATCCGCTCGTTGACCCACGTCTAGGCGAGCTCCGGTGGAAAGGGACATGTGACTCCGAACCATCACGCTGCGGGTAAGAGCCACGGGTTACCACGCAGGTTGACACGCGGAACCAAGCGCAAGCGGATCCGTGGGCATTTCCATAGGTTGCGCGATGGTGTACATGGTTCCTATGGGGCGCGACCCGGATCGGCCGAGGTGGAAGGGCCAGCGACCCTGGTACGAGATCTGGTTCGCCGTCGTGCTGGACGCGGACCGACGCCGGGCGCTGTGGATCCGCGAGACCATGTTCGTGCCCCGCCAGGGCGATGCGCGGGCCACCATCTGGGCGGCGTGGTTCGACGCCGATGCGCCCGACCCCACCCGCGCGGCCAAGCGCTACGCGTCGATCGATCACGTCAAGATCGGCGAGGACGACGCCCTGATCCGGATCGACGACAGCTGGATGTCCAAGACCGCAGCCAACGGCTCGGTCGATCAGCTCGCGTGGGATGTGTCGTGGAGTGGCGGGCGCGAGGCCCACTCGGAGGTGCCGACCTGGCTGCCTGCGCCGACCCACGTCCACCCCATCATCTACGACGGCGACGCGCAGGGCACGGTCACGATCGGCGGCGAGACCGTCCAGATCCGCGGGCGTGCGAGCGCGATGCACATGTGGGGCAAGCGCCGCGTCCCGACGCTGCAGTGGTTCTGGGCACCGTGGACGGGCGATGCCTCGCTCGAGGTCCAGGCGGTGTCGTTTCGCGATACGTTCTCGCTCGGGTTCGCGACGCTGCGGCTCGATGGACCACCGGACTCGTCCGGTGGCCGCGCCCCGAGCTCGCTGCGAGGTCGCCCCGCGACGGCCGCGCATCCGAGCTGCCTGGTCTCGGCGACCGTCGCCGGCACGCGCAGACTCGTGCACGCCCGCGCGTGGGCCGAGCCGTCCCAGGTCGTCGGCTACGTGTATCGCGACACCGACGAGCGCGATCTGATGGTGGCCCAGAGCGACATCGGCTCCGCGCACTACGAGGTCTACACGCGCACGGCACCCGGCGCGCAGTGGCACCTGGTCGACGACCGGCGCGTGGCCGGTGGCGTCGCGGTCGAGATCCATCTGCACTCGGCGCTGCCCGAGGTCGACTACATCGCGTGGGATGCCACCGGCCGCGCGGAGCGACCCGCGGTGACGCCGACGCCCCGCGGCACCGAGGAGATCGAGTGGCCCGAGGTCGCCTCGGTCACGTCGCTCGGGTTGACCTACGGCGATCACACACGCGAGACCGGGCAGCGGCTCGATGCCAAGGCGGGACCGACGTCGTTCACCAAGCTGCCGCGCGGATTCCGGCCGGGTGATGGCGGCGTGCGGCTCCCCGATAGCAGCGACGTGCTCGCCGCGCTCGACGCGATCGAGCCCGGCATCGCCGCCGCGGTGCGCGACAAGATCCCGATCGTCCCGGCGGTGCTCGACTACGAGGGCGAGCTCGCGGTAATCGCGCTCGGGACGATCGACATCGACAAGCTCGCCGCCGGGATGGCGCAGCCGTTCGGGCTCGCGGCCGCCAACGATCTCACCGCGCGGTTCTGCCAGGTGCTCGGCGAGACCACCGAAGATCCACTCGCCTACTGGACGTGCGCGAAGTCGTTCCCGGGCTTCCTGCCGGTCGCGTCTCACATCTGGGCGCCGCCGGCGGGCCTCGCGCGGATGCCGGATCTGACGCTCGAGACGCGGGTCAACGGCGAGACCCGGCAGCGCGCCTCGACCAAGCTCCTGATGTACGACCTCGCGGCGATGGCGCTCGCCGCGGTCAAGCATCTCGGCCGTCCGCTCGGGCGCGGCGACGTGATCCTGACCGGGACGCCCGCTGGCGTCGGATTCCGGATGTCGGTGATCAAGCGGCAGGTCGCGGCGATGGTCAAGGATCGGTTCCGCAAGGTCGAGCTGCTGGTCTCGAGCTACGCGACCTCGAGCGCCCTGCTCCGGCCGGGCGACGTGATCGAGGTCGACGCGGGACCTGCGGGACGCGTCAAGACGCGAGTCGTCGTGTGACCTGGCTGACCTGGATCGCCGCCAGACCGGATGGAGTGCTGCTCGCGATCGGCGACGAGCACGGGCGCGTGCGGGTGTGGATGCCGGCCGACAATCGCGTGGTCGCGACCCACGACACCGGCACGTTCGTCAATCGCGTCGGCTGGACGGCGGATGGCGTGCACCTGCTTGCGACCGGACCCGGCGGCGATCTGCGGATGTTCGATCACGACGGCACGCACGAGCAGACGATCGCGACCGGCCACGAGCCGATCCTTAGCTTCGCGGTGCATCCGGTCGAGCCGCTGGTCGCGACCGCCGGCTCCGAGGGCCGGGTCAAGGTCTGGGATCTCGCGACCCGGACGATCCGCCTCGAGCTACCGGCCGAGAAGTCCGGCGTGACCGCCGTCGGGATGGCGCGAGGTCACGTGTTCGCGGGCTTCGAGTCAGGCGTGTTCGCAACCGCATGATCGCCGCGCACAGCGACGACACCGCGAGCCTGTTCGACAAGCCACTCGTGCCCTACCCGTCGTCGATGGGCTCCGCGTTCCACGTCGCTCGCAAGCCGTGGGAGCAGCAGTACATCGTATCGAGCGCGTGCTTCATCCCGACCACCAAGCTGGCGGCGACGTCACACTTCACGGGCAGGCTGCGGCTGTGGATGGTCGAGGGTTATCCGTCGAAGATCGCCGGGGTGTTGTTCGATGGCGACGAGCCAGCGTGGCTCGACTGGCAAGGCGCGCCGATCGCCGATCCCGCCGCGTGGTGGCTCGCGCAGACCGGTTAGAGGAAGTCCTTACCGACGATCGTCCAGTCGGCGCGACCGTGGCCGTCGGCGATCACCTGATCCATCCGCGCCGCGAACGCCGGCAGGAACGCGAGCACGAGCTCGGCGCGATCGGTCTCGTCCTGCATCAGCTTCGCGTCCTTGCGCGCCATCGCGAGCTCCCACGACGGCGGCCCGTGCCCGGCCTCGAGCATCCGCTTGAACCGCGCGGGCGCCTGCGCGCCGGGATTGAAGAAGTCGAACAGCGTGGCGAGCTCGGACGGTGAGATGTGCATCGCCTTTGCGAGCGCGAGCATGTCCGCGAACCCGGCGGTCAGCGCCATCAGGAACATGTTGCCGAGCAGCTTGAACGCGGCGGCGGCGTCGACGCGCGCGCCGAGGTCGACGAGCTTACCGGTCATCGGGGTCAGCAGCTGGCGCGCCTTCTCGACCACCATCCGATCGCCCGACACCAGCATGAGGCCGGTCGACTCGAGCGCGTTCTGCGGGCCCATGAACACGGGGGCGTGGAGATAGCTGACGCCGCGGGCGTGCCAGTGCTTGGTTCGGGTGACCACGCCGCCCGGCGAGGTGGTCGAGTGATCGAACACGCGGGTGCCCGCGGCCGGTGCCGCGGCTTCGAGCACCGCGTCGACCGCGGCATCGTCCGACAGCACGAGATGAACGCGCGACACCCCGCGGATCGCGTCGGCCGCGGTGGCAAACGCGATCGCGCCGTCGATCTCGAGTGCACGCGCGCGCTCGATCGTCCGGTTCCACACGTGCACGGTCTGGTCCGCGCGCCGTAACGCGCGAACGAAGCCGGTTCCCAGGAGGCCGGTTCCGAGGACTGCGATCATGGCTTCACTCTGCCTCGATCGAGCCGAGGCCGGGTACCATCGGCGCATGTCTTCATCCGAGGGCGGAGGCAAGCCGCCCGAGAAGCCGCCGGGCCCGCCCGCGTCACAGACGCTCGCCGGGATGCCTGCGCCCAAGGAGCCCGCGCCCAAGGAGCGCGCGCCCCTGCCGAAGCCGCGTGGCTCGGGCACGATCCCACCGCCGGCCACGGGGCCACGTCCGTTCCCGCCGCGGACCGCGAGCCAGGTCGCCGCGCCGCGCCCGGCCAGCACGACCTCGCCGCCGCCGACGCAGAGCGGACCGCTGCCCGGCGTGCCCAGCGTGCCGCGCTCGGCGACCCCGACCGCGCCGCCGCCCTCGGGCCCGGTGCCGCAGTCGATCCACACGCAACCGACCACGCCCGCACCGTTCGGCCAACCGGAGCCGTCGATCCCGCACGCGGCGCCGCAGCCGGTCGGCACGCAGCCGTCCAATCCATACGGCGCGCCGCAGTCGATCGAGGTCCAGCCGACCCACCCGCAGAGCGCGCCGACGTTTGTGACCTCCGCGCCGATTCCAGCCCCGGCCCAGAAGTCGTTCCTCCACGTCGACAGCCCGCACCCGCACGATCCGCACCTCGCCGATCCGGCGTGGGCGATGCGCAGCGTGGGGCCCGGAGATTCCCTCGAGGAAGTGCCCGGCTCGGCGTTCGTCAAGTTCCTCAAGATCTCGTCGAAACGCGCGTTCCGGCTGCGCATCGAGCCGGGCGAGGTGCTGGCCTCGGAGCGCCGCTCGCTGCACGCCGCGTCGCCGCCGATCGCCGATCCAAACCTGCAGGCGGTCCTCGCGGGGCGGCGCTCCGTGCTGTTCCTCGTCGCGTGTGCGCTCGTGCCGCTCGCGCTGGTCGGGGCGATCGATGCGTTCACCGGCTCGATGGCCGGCCCGATCCGGTTCCTCAAGGCCGTGCCGGTGATCGCGGAGATGATCTTTGCGTACGTGTGCTGGAGTCAGCTCAAGGAGTGGACGAACTGGCGCGCCCAGCGCCGCAAGCTGATGTGGGCATGGCTGCTGTTCATGCTCGCGCCGTTCGTCGTGTTCCTGTATCCGCTGCGCTCCGTGTTCGCGGAATCGACGATCGCGATCCGCGACAACTACGCGGCGCTCGGCGTCACAGGTGCCTACAACAAGGTCGCGCCGTTCATGTTCGCGATGCTCGCCATGCTGCAGCTCGCACCCAAGGCGATCTCGCTGATGCCGGGCCTGATCCGCGCATCGCTCGTGATCAAGATGCTGTTCCCTGGATCGACCGCGCCGGGCTGGTTGATCGTGCTGACCGCGCCGATCTACGCGCTGATCGCATATGTCGTCCTGATCATCCCGTACCAGTACACCGGCAGTGGCTGGTTCATCGCCGGCGTGATCGGCGTGATCGCCGGGCAGGTGATCCTCGCGCGCGCCGGGTTCTCGCTCGCCCACCCGCAGACCGAGGACGAGGCGCTGCGCCAGATCCGGCGGGTCCGGACCTACTACATGACCGTGATGGTGGTGTCGGGCTTGTTGATCGTGGTCGCGCTCGGCAGCCTGGTGTCACAGCTCCACCTCAGCTGGACCAACGTCGCGCTCGCGGTGCTCAAGTTCGAGGCCAACGTGCTGATCCTGACGATGATCGGCGCCGACCTCGTGGTGACCAACCTCGATCGCGCGCGTGCTCACACGGTCGGCAAGGATCACGTCGAGGAGCACGCCGAGGCCAAGATCGCGGCGTTCGTCAGCCTCGACGCGCCGCACGTGCCGCCGCCGCCCGGGCCCGCGGCTTAGCCGGCGACAGCGGGCTCGACCTCGACCCCGAACCCGACCCGCGCCCCGCCGCCGGGCCGATCGTCGATCCACGCGCCACCGCCGTGCGCGACCGCGATCCGCGCGACCAGTGCGAGCCCGAGGCCGAGCCCACCGCCGCTCGAGGGCACGAACGCGCGAAATGCATCGGCGCGGCGATCCGCGGGCACGCCCGGCCCCGCATCGTCGACCTCGATCACCACCTGTCCGGCGCGGCGCTCGATCCGCACCGCGACCGCACCGCCGCCGTGGACGCGCGCGTTGTCGAGCAGGTTCGCGACCGCGCGACGGACCAGCGTCGGATCGACCGGCGCGCGGACATCGCCGATCGCCTCGATCGTCTCGGGCGCGACACCCGATGAGTGCGCGGTATCGCTGACCAGCGCGCCGAGATCGAGTGGGCGGCGATCGAGGTTACCGAACTCGAGGCGCGACGACGCGAGCAGACGGCCCACGAGATCGTCGAGCACGAGCACCTCGCGATCGAGCTCCTCGAGGCGCGTCAGATCCTTGGTCTCCCGGGCGGTCTCGATCAGCACGCGCATGTGCCCGAGCGGCGTGCGGAGCTCGTGGCTGACGGCGGCGAGCAGCTGGCGTTGCTCCTTGAGCTGCTGCTGGATCTTGGACGCCATGTCGTTGAACGCGGTGGCGATCACCATGATCTCGCCGCCCTGCCCGACCGGATCCATCCGGGTATCGAGCTTGCCCTCGCCGAGGTCGTGCGCGGCGCGCATCACCATCGACAGCGGACGCGTCAGTCGCCACGCGATCGCGCCCGACACCATCGACAGCGCACCGAATCCGATCACGACCGCCCACCACTGCGGATGCGAGACGTAGTGCCCGAGCGCGATCCGGTGCCGAGCGAGACGGCGAGCCAGCCGAAGATCCGGCGCCGCGTGCGCGACATCAGGAACCACGGCAGGCGACGTCCCAGCGCGTGCCGGTGATGGTGCCGGTTGCGCCGCCACATCTCGCGCTCGGCATGGAGCTCGCGCCAGCGGGCGTGCCGCTCGTGCCATCCCGCGCGGGGGTCGCGCCTCATGCGTCCTCTGACGATCGGGCGAGCACGTAGCCGACGCCTCGCACCGTCCGGATCTTGGTCGGCGGATCGTCGCCGAGCTTCTTGCGCAAACGCGAGATGTGGACGTCGACCGCGCGCTCGCCGACGGTGACATCACCCCGCCCGGCGAGCTCGAGCAAGGCCGAGCGTGGCACCACGCGGCCGGCGCGCCGGAGCAGCGCGACCAGCAGATCGATCTCGAGTCCGGTGAGCTCGACCGGAGCGCCGTCGAGCCACGCCTCGCGCGTGCCGGTATCGACGGTGATCCCGACCGAGGACAGCTTCTCCGCGACGGTCGATGGCTGGCTTCGACGCAACACCGCGCGGATCCGGGCGAGCAGCTCGCGCGGAGAGAACGGCTTCGCGACGTAGTCATCGGCGCCGAGCTCGAGGCCGACCACGCGGTCCGCCTCGTCGCCGCGCGCCGTCAGCATGATGACCGGGATGCGGTGACCAGCATCGCGCAGCTTGCGGAGCACGCCGAGCCCGTCGATCCCCGGCATCATCACGTCGAGCAACACGGCGTCGAACCCGCCGCCCGCGAGCGCGCTCAGCCCCGCCTGTCCGCCGCCGGCGTGGACGAGCGCCACGCCTTGCGGCTTCAGGTAGTCGTCGAGCAGCTCGGCGAGCCGCGCGTCGTCGTCGATCAGGAGCACGCGCACGGCCGCATCATCTCAGCGATACGGGCCGCTGCGCCACCAGCCACCATTGGAGTCGAGCATGGCCGCGACCTGCGCCCGCTGCTTGTCGTCGAGCACGCCATGGATGTTGCGAAGGCCCTCGATCAGGGCCGCGCGGGCCTCCCCGGTCGCCAGATCGACGCGACCGAGCGTGGCGCCGAGCGCCGCATCGTCGAGCACCGGCCCGCGGATCGCCGCCGCCAGGTCGCCGCGACCGTCCTTCAGGTTGCCGCGTGCCGCGCGGACGCGGTCGCGCGCCTTGTCGAGCTCGGCGACGATGAACCGCTCCTGGGCCGGCGTGGCGTCGATCCGCGCGAGGGCGGCGTGCATCATCCACCGCCCTCCACCGCGGCCGCACCGTCCGTGGCGGTGCCGTCGACCTTCATGCCACGCGCCGTGCCAGCCCATCCCGTGGTCGTGATATCGGCGGGCACGACGAAACGCGAGCGCGCCGAGGAATCCGATTCCGATTGCGAAGCAGATCATATGAGGTTCCCTTTCACGAGCTCAGGATGGGTCGCCCGTGTTTCGCGACCGGGTGGTCCAACGTGAAGAAACATTGCAGTCCGGCTGTCCGACGAGGGCCGGACAGCGGTCCGACGTGCGGACGCTGCGCGGGCTAACCGCGCGTGATCGTGGGCTGCCGGCGGTGGTCTGCCACGTGCTGTACCGGCTGCGTGGTCACGTCACTCAGGTCCTGCACGCTGGTCGGTATCGACGCCGAGATCGTCGAGGTGGAGTGCGAGATCACGCGCGGCCTGCCTGGCTACAACGTCGTCGGGCTGGCCGCGACCTCCGTCAAGGAAGGAGCGGTTCGCATCCGCAGCGCGCTGAATGTCGTCGGGCACGACCTGCCGTTGAAGCGCGTCGTGGTGAACCTCGCGCCCGCGGATCTCCGCAAGCCTGGCTCCGCGCTCGATCTCCCGATCGCTGCTGGCGTCCTGCTGTGCGACCAGCAGCTGGATCGCTCGCTGCTCGATGGGCTGATCGTGCTCGGGGAGCTCGGGCTCGACGGTGCGGTGCGTGATGTCCGCGGCGTGCTCGCGGCGGCGCTGCTCGCGCGCCAGCACGGGATGCGTGGCGTGCTGGTGCCGGACGGCTGCACCGCCGAGGCCGCGGTGGTCGACGGCGTCGAGGTCTACGGGGTCGGCCACCTGCGCGAGCTGCTGGAAGCCCTGCACGGTCGCGCCGTGCTGCGCGGTCCGTCGGCAAAGCGTGCACGGCCGGCGGACAGCGTCGCGGTGGACATGTCCGAGGTGCGCGGCCAGCCGATCGCGCGGGCGGCGATCGAGATCGCCGTGGCCGGCGGTCATAACGTGCTGCTCGCCGGGCCGCCCGGCACGGGCAAGACCATGCTCGCGCGCCGCATTCCGACGATCTTGCCGGCGATGACGCGTGACGAGTCGCTCGAGACCACCAAGATCTACTCGGCGCTTGGCCTCGCACATGGCCTGATCGAGGACCGACCGTTTCGCGCGCCTCACCACACGATCTCGTCCGCTGGCCTGCTCGGCGGTGGCTCGCCGCCGCGCCCCGGCGAGATCTCGCTGGCCCACAACGGCGTGCTGTTCCTCGACGAGCTGCCGGAGTTCTCGCGATCCGCGATCGAGGGGCTCCGCCAGCCGCTCGAGGATCGCGCGGTCACCATCAACCGGATCAGCGGCTCGCTCACCCTGCCCGCCTCGTTCCTGCTCGCCGCGTCCGCGAACCCGTGTCCGTGTGGCTGGGCCGGCTCCGGTGTTCGCGAGTGCACCTGCAGCAGTGGCGCGGTCGAGCGCTACAAGCTGCGGATGTCGGGCCCGCTACTCGATCGGATCGATCTCCAGATCTTCGTCCAGCCGGTTCCCCTCGCCGAGCTGCGCTCTTCCGAGTCCGGCGAGTCCTCGGCCGCGATCCGCCAGCGCGTCGTCGCAGCCCGCGATCGCCAGCAGCACCGCCTGGCAAACTGGCGCGCACGCTGCAATGCCGAGATGTCGAATCGCGTGCAGCGCGCCACCTGCAAGCTCGACAGCCAGTGCGAGCGCGCGCTCGAGCACCTGGTCGCCGCGCGGCCGTCGTTCACCGCGCGTTCGGTGAACCGGCTGATCCGGGTCGCGCGCACGATCGCCGACCTGATCGGCCAGGACGAGATCGACGTCGGCTGCCTCAACGAGGCCGCGTCGTTTCGCGACGTCAATCCCGTCACCACAGCACTCGCCGCGGTGGCGTGGCCCCAGTCCAGGAGTGACCACCGTGCAAGCAACTGACACCACCGCCCCGAGCCCGCTGGCGCGCGAGATCTACCGCCAGCTCGTGCGCCACCTGCGCACCAACCACCAGTCGATCACCTATGGCGAGCTCGCGGCCGCGGTTGGCGCAAAGATCCCGACGCATCCGCGCAGCAGCAAGCTCCACGCCGCGCTCGGCGAGCTGACCGCCGTGTGCCGCGATCGCGACCTCCCGCTGCTCCCCGCGATGGTCTGGCGCGCCGGGTTGCGACGTCCGAGCGCCGGCTACTATCAAATCGCCCACCCGCGCGCGCGGACCGACGACAGCCGGCTCGCCTCGTGGGAACGCGAGCACGATCGTGTGATCCGCGAGGCCGCGCGGCTGCCGTCGGCGCTGTGACCGGCGCAGATCAGAATCGACCGACGACGGCCGCGCCGTTGGCCACCGGCACGAGCTTGAGATCGCGGCGCATGAGCCGGGGGACCAGCAACCCGGCGCCGACGCCGACGAGGCCACCCACGAGGACATCCGAGAGGTAGTGACGGTCGCCGGCGATCCGCAGGTACTCGGTCGTCAGCGAGGCGGTGATGCCAAGGCCCCAGATGTACGGCTCGGTCCAGTAGCCGCGCCAGTGGGCGATCAGGCCAGCGCTCGTGGTGATCGCAAATCCGAACGAGCTATGTCCCGACCAGAATGAAAGGTTGTCGTTGTTCGAGGATGGGATGCCTGGTGTATCGAAGTAGACGTACGGCCGCTTACGCGCGACAGCGAGCTTGGCCACCGACGTGAACAGCTGGCAGAACACCGTGGTCTCGATGATCGGCAGCAGGTCGTCGATCAGGCGACTGGGGCTGGCGTCGTGATCGGACAGGATCAACAGCCCGAGTCCGAGCGCCGGGCCGACGGCGTAGGCGTTGATGTTGCTCAACATGTGAGCGCGGCCATTGTTGTCCCACACCAACGCGTTGCGCACGGAGCGATCGAACCCCGGCGGCTCGCACCACCTGCAACCCGTGCTGAACTGGTCCTTGAGCACGCTCGATAGCAGCCACACCGTGCCGACAGTCGCGGTCAACGTGAGATGGACGACGCGATTGCGACCGTACTTGCCGTGATACCAGGGGTTATGATCTGGCGCGGCACTGGCGCCCCCCGTCATCAGCATGGTCACGAGGAGCGCTTGTGATGCGAGGAGCAGCAAGTGTTGTCGAGGCGAGATCTGCACGGGCTGCCAGCGTTGCGTGCCGCCGATCGGTTCGGGCTGAAGACTTGATGAAACTGCTTGCAGCATCTCGACGACTTCACCGAATCTTCACCTTCGTGGAAGCCGCGGTCCGAGCCCTCTCGGAGCGTAGGTGAGCCTGGCTGATGGCACGACAACCCAAGGTTTCACGCGAGGTCGTCCTCCTCGGATGGGTGTCGTTCTTCAACGATGTCTCGAGCGAGATGATCTATCCGCTCGTGCCGATGTTCCTTGTCGTCGTGCTCGGCGCGACGGCCACCTCGATCGGCTGGGTCGAAGGCTTCGCGCAGGCGGTCGTCGCGCTGCTATCTGCGTGGGCCGGCTGGCATAGCGATCGCCTGCGACGTCGCGTGCCGTACGTTCGCATCGGCTACGGATTTCCAGTGATCGGCAAGGTGATCCTCGCGTTCGCCGTCGCCTGGCCCATGGTGCTGGTCGGCCGCGCGGTCGACCGGGTCGGCAATGGTCTTCGCTCGAGCCCGAGCGACGCGCTGATCGCTGATGCCACGACGCCCGAGACGCGCGGTCGCGCGTTCGGCTTTCACCGCATGATGGATAGCGCGGGTGCCGTGCTGGGTGTGGTGCTATCGGCCTTGCTGGTAGGCTTTCTCAGCCTCGATGGCGAGGCACCGTTTCGCGTCATCTTCGGGATCTCCGCGGTGCTCGGGCTCGCGGCCGTCGGGTTCACGTTCCTGCTTCGCGAGCCGACGAGCGCGCCGGTGGCGGCAGGGATCACCCACGCGTCAACCGCGTTCTCCACGCGCTACTGGAGCGTGCTCGCCGTCCTGCTCGTGTTCTCGCTCGCCAACAGCAGCGACACGTTCCTGCTCTTGCGCGCGCAGCAGGTCGGCTTGCCGCCATGGGCGGTGGTGCTCGCGTACGCGGTGTTCAGCCTGGTCTACATGGTGGTGTCGTACCCGGCGGGTATCCTCAGCGATCGAGTCGGGCGCTGGCCGCTGCTGATCGCGGGCTGGTTGCTGTACGCCGGCGTCTACGCGGTGTTCGGGCTGGTGGGCGCGACCGGCATCTGGCCGCTGCTCGCGATCTACGGCGTCTACATGGCGCTGACGGATGGCGTCGCGAAGGCGCTGCTCGCCGACGTGGCTCCGCGCGACCGCCGAGGGCTCGCACTTGGCATCTACTACATGGGGATCGCGGTCACGACGCTGATCAGCAGCGTGGTGACGGGCATGCTGTGGGATCAGGCGGGGGCCGCAGCCGCGCTGCAGCTCGGTTCGATCCTCACGCTCGGGGCACTCGTGCTCACGTTCGTGATCCGGCCGTGGAGGACGTCCCCATGATCCTGGTCGTCGAGGATGAGAAGCGGCTGGCAGCGAGCCTGGTCAAGGGCCTCTCGGAGGAAGGCTTCGCGACCGAGACGCTCGGGACCGCGGCGGAGGCGCTGCGGCGGGTCGTCGCGGGCGGCCTGCGCGCGATCGTGCTCGATCTCGGACTCCCGGACCGGGACGGCCAGGTGCTGATCCTCGAGATCCGCCGCCACAGTGATGTCCCGATCCTGGTGCTGACCGC
>JBBJLY010000328.1:0-8178 GCA_037720695.1 Kofleriaceae bacterium
AGTCCGCGCTGCTCGAGGCGATGCAGGAGCACCAGGTCACGATCGAAGGCGAGACGCGCTCGCTCGCCGAGCCGTTCATCGTGCTCGCGACCCAGAACCCGATCGAACAGGAGGGGACCTACCCGCTGCCCGAGGCGCAGGTCGATCGGTTCCTGATCAAGCTCCGCATGGGCTATCCGGTCGCCGCCGACGAGAAGCGCATGCTCGCAACGTACGATCGGCCGCCGCCGCCCGTGCGCGCCGTCGTCGGGCCGTCGGACGTGCTCGAGATGCAGGCGCTGACCCAGGACGTGTTCGTCGCGGAAGAGCTGATCGACTACGTGCTCGCGCTGGTGGCGTTCACGCGCAGTCACGCGAAGGCCTATCTCGGCGCGTCGCCGCGTGCTGGCCTCGCGCTGGTCCACGCGTCGAAGGGTCTTGCGCTGCTGCGCGGCCGCGACTTCGTGCTGCCCGATGACGTGCGCAACCTCGCGCCGCTGGTGCTCGGCCACCGCATCATCCTGACGCCGGAGTCCGAGCTCGAGGGCGGCTCGGGTCCCGCGATCATCGCCGAGGCGGTCGACAAGGTCGGCTTCAAGATGCCGAAGCGGTCGTGAGATGACGGCGGCGCGAGTCCACCATCGGGACCGCAGGGGGGACCGCAGGGGCGACCGCAGGGGGGACCGCAGGCCATGATCCCGCGCCTCGCCACGCGCGGCAAGCTGGTGCTCTCGACCGCGCTGATGTTCCTGCTGGTCGGCGCCCTGCACGGCGCCCCCCCGCTGGTCGGGCTCGCAGGTGCGGTGCTCACCGTGCTGCTCGCGCTCTACCTCGGGTTCTACCCGACCGCGATCCTGCTGCGGCGCAAGAAGATCGAGCTGTCGTGGTGGGTGCCTCCGGGCGATCAGATCGGCGGCGCGCTCGCCGCGGATCGTCCGTTCCAGCTCCACCTCGCGTTCCGCAACCACGGCAGCCGCAAGCTGCGCATCCTGTCGACCAACATCCTCGCCGCAAGCGGGCTCGCGGTGGAGGAGCGGCCGAGCGCGACGGTCAGCCGAGGCCAGCAGGTCGAGGTCACCACCACGATCAAGCCGCTCGCCGCGGGCTATCAGGTCCTCCACGGCGCGGCGCTCAAGTTCGGTGACGCCCTGGGGCTGTTCGACATCGAGGCTTACTTTCCGAACCCGATCGCGGTGAAGGTGTTCCCGCGGACGATCGCGCTCCGGGGCAACGCCGTGCGCGCGGTCGGTGGCGCGCTCCACGAGTCGGTCGGCCTGCACCACGTCCGCCGCCGCGGGCTGTCCGGCGAGCTGCGCGAGCTGCGCGAGCACTCGCACGGCGATCCGTTCAAGTTCATCGCGTGGAAGGCGACGGCGCGCCGCGGTCAGCTCATGGTGCGCGACCTCGAGAACGAGATCGTCACCACGCATGTCATGCTGATCGATGTCGGCACCGGCATGCGCAGCGGCGCGCTCGGCAAGACGCCGCTCGATGGGCGTCCGACAGCGCCGCCGCGCTCGCGAAGGCCGCGATCAACACCAGCGACCGGGTCGGCCTCGTCGGCTTCGACACCCGCCCCGTCGTCGAGCTCGCGCCCGACACCGGTCACCACCACTACCTCCAGCTGATCGACCGGCTGCTCGATATCCGTTCGATCGTCGACGAGGATCTGACCGACGTCACCGCCGGCGAGCTGGTCGCGCTGGTCGCGCGCTACCTCGCGCATCAGGAGGCGATCGACGTCCGCGTCAAGCTCGCCCCGCCGCTCGACGACCCACGGTGGCACTCGATCCAGGCCGGACCCGACGGCCAGCTCTACGACGTCGCCGCGACCGGCCGCCTGTGCCGCCGGCTGGTCGACCTGATGTCCGCCCAGCCCAAGCGCCCCGATGCGCGGCCCAAGGCCAACGTCGTCGAATCCGACAACCAGCTCGCGCCGCTCCGTCAGTTCTGCCGCCTGCGCGGCATCGAGCTGCCCTACCGCACCGCCTGGGAGCACGGCCGCCGCGCGAGCGGGCTCGCCGCCGCGGTCGAGCGCGTGGTTGCCAAAGGCCGGCCCGACGTCGTCGTGCTGATCTCCGATCTCGCGGGGTTTGCCGAGGACGAGGCCCGCGCGAAGAAGGCGATCGCGCGACTGCGCAAGGCAGCCGGCAGCGTGGTCGCGCTGGTCCCCGCGGCACCCGCGTTCCTGCCGCTCGCCACCACCTCGCACGGCCGCCGCGTCCGCGAGCTGATGGTGCGCGACGAGCGCGCCTCGATCGAACCCGGCCGCCGGCTGCTGATCCGCCACGGCATCCAGGTCGTCGAGGGCTCGCCGTTCGACAGCCTCGATCGCCTGATCGGTGGTAGCTCGGTCCGCCGCGCCGGCTAAAGGTCAGCCAATCGTGGCGCGCGACATCAACTAGCTGCTGCGAGGCTTCGCTTTTCGTCACAGCGCAGCTACGACGTCGGCGCGCCGACGCTGGGCAGCCTCGCGCCCGGTGCGAGGGCCGAGGTCGAGCTCGCGCTCGACCGCCCGGTCGCGCTCGGGCTGGCGTCCGGTTCGCGCTCCGCGAGGGCGGACGCACGATCGGCGCCGGCATCGTCACCGCGGTCGTGTGATGCGCCGCTTCAGTCACTTCACAATGTAGCAGTGGCGTCGAGCTGCACGGACCTGGATCCCACGTGCAGCTCGACCCGCTCCGATCCTCGAACCGAGGATCGAGGGCCTTTGTTCATGTGCTGACTGTCCGTGCGCCGCGGCTACCGGACGATCTCGAGGTTGCTCTCGATCACCTTCACCGACCACTGCGGTGGATCTGCCTTGCCGACCATCACGGAGGTCGTGAGGCCGATCGAGAGGCCGGTCAGCAGGACCGCGCCCCCGATGAAGATGGCGTCCTTCCAGCGTTCGAGCCCGTGTCGCGTCCTGATCTGCTCCAGGTTGCTCATGTCTTCCTCCTTGGTTTGGAAACCTTGCCTGCTGGAGAAAACGGTCGACTCCCAACCTAAATTTACCAACCCCAACCGGACCTGTCACGAACAACGCTGCGGGTCTCGGCTGCGACACGCGCAGGTTCTCGACGAAGAACCGCAATTCCTGCGCGCGCATGTGCCGCGCGGTGCCGCGGCCTGCGTTGCGGTCCTACAGCCGTGCGCGCGCACGCGCGTGCGACATGACGCGACTCGCCAGCCGCAGCTTCAGTAGTGGAACCGCTCGTCGATCGAGCGCGGCGCGTGGAGCTGCGGCGACGAGCACGAGCACTCGACGTCGCGCTGATTGCGATCGAGGAACTGGAGGAACATCGAGAGGAACGCGACCTGCTCCGCTTGAAGATGACAGAACGCGAGCCCGAGCTGATGAACGTCATCGACCCGCGTGCACCACACCACGCGACCGCACAGCTGTAGGGGCTCCGAGTGCGCATTATCGTCGAACACCAGCTCGATCTCGAGCTCGAGCTCGAGGCCGAGCATCAGCTCCGCGGTGACCTCGGCGCACAGCCCGCCTCGCGACAGGTTCAGCGTGCGGCCACCGAAGATCCCACCGGGCGTACGAAACGCGACCGCAGCATCGAGAGCGTAGCGAGGGAACGTGCGGTCCGGCCGGATGTCCATACATCCATGATCCGCCCTCGCCCGCCGGTTCGCGGGCCCGCTCCCGGGTAGGCGCCGGCGTCGCCTGGGGTCGGCGGCGATCGCACGCACAGCATTCCGCGCGTGAGAGCTTTGCTCAGACCGCGACGCCGGCACTGGGCCGGGGCGTGGCGCCCGCGGCGCCCGTGCGGGCCGCGCCGAGCTTGGTCAGGTTGACCGAGACCAGCTTCGACACGCCGGGCTCCTGCATGGTGACGCCATACAGGTTATCGGCCGACTCCATCGTGCGCTTGTTGTGCGTGATCACGATGAACTGCGACCGATCCGTCATCTCGCGCACGAGCTCGTTGTAACGATCGACATTCGCCTCGTCGAGTGGCGCATCCACCTCGTCGAGGATGCAGAACGGCGACGGCTTGATCAGGAAGATCGAGAACACGAGGGCGACCGCAGTCAGCGCCTTCTCGCCACCGGACAGCTGCTCCACCGTCGCGTTCTTCTTGCCCGGCGGCTGCGCCATGATCTCGACGCCGGCCTCCAGCAGATCGACATCGTCGCCGCCCGACAGCGAGAGTGCGGCCTGGCCACCACGGAACAGTCGCGGGAACACTTCCTTGAACGTCGCGTTGACGGCCGCGAACGTGTCCTTGAACAGCTTGCGGCTGGTCTTGTTGATCTTGTCGATCGCGCGCTGCAGCTGATCCACCGCGCGCTCGAGATCGGTCTTCTGCGCCGACAGGAACTCGAATCGCTGGCTGACCTCGGCGAACTCCTCGATCGCGGTGAGGTTGATGTCGGTCCCCATCCGCTCGATCAGCTCGCGCAGCTCCGACAGCCGGCCGTCCTCGGTCTCCCCGATCACCGGTCGCAGATGGAAGTCGTGCAGGATCGCTGGGACCTCGAGCTGGTAGCGCTCGGCAACCTGATCCTCGACCACCTGCCGCGTGATCTTGATCTGGTTGTTGCGGAGCTCGAGCTGGTTGACCTCGGTCGCCAGGCGATCCGTGGTGGTGCGCAGCTCGCGCGCCGCGATCTCGACCTCGGTGAGCGCATTCATCCGCGCCTGGTACGCGAGTCGTCCGTCTTCCAGCGCGCGGGCCTCGGTCTCGCGCTGCTCGCGCACCGTGGCGAGCTCGGCGGTCAGCTGGTCGCAGCCCTCGCGAAGCGACAGCGTGCGCCTCGCGGCGTCCTCGATCTCGGTGGTGAGCCGATCCGAGCGCGTCGCGAGCTCGGCATCGGTGCGCGCGAGCCGCAGCGTCGCGGACTCGGCCGCCGCGCGCTTCTCGCCGAGCTGGGCCGCGCGGATCCGGACCTCGGTCACGATCGCGGCGAGCTCCTCGAGTCGGTCGCGGTGTGTGGTGACCATCGCCAGGACGTCGAGCTGGACGCGCTCGAGATCGGCGATCCGGAGCTCCGCGTGGCCGCGCTTGTCGCGATGCACGGTGTCATCGCCGGAGATCGAGCGCAGGCGGTCTTCGAGCTCGAGTTGCTCCGTGTTGAGCGCGCGCAACCGGTCGCGCAGGCGGTCGAGCTCGCCACGCACCCGCGCCTCGTCCTTCTCGTGGCCCATGATGGCGACCTCGCCCTCGTGGACCTGGGTCTTCAGGCCTTCGAGCGCCTTGGTCACCTGCTTGAGCTCGGTCTTCGCCGTCACCAGGCGCGTCATCGCCTCGGACAGGTCGTGCTCCAGCCGTCCCACGATCTCCCCGAGGTCGCGGATCTCGCGCTTCTGCGCCAGCACCCCGGCACCCTGCGCATCGCGCGAGCCACCGGCGACCACGCCGTCCTCGTCGACGACATCGCCGTCGAGCGTGACCAGGCGATCCTTGACGCCCTTCTCGTGCAGCGCGAGCGCGCGGGACAGCTCGTCGACGACGACCGTGCCGCCGAGCAGCCGGCGACCGACCTCCTCGTAGCCGTCCTCGAACGCGACGAGGTCCGACATCCGGCCGAGCACGCCTTCGCCACCGATCGCGGCGTAGGCGGCGACCAGCTGCGTGCGGTCCTCCACCACGATGCGGCCGTGTGCGGGCGGTTCAGCCGCGTCGGTGTCCGCGCCGTCCGCGCCGTCCGCCCATGCCGGCGACATCCAGCTCGCGCTACCACCCTCGCCCTCGAACCGAGCCGAAGGCGTGGCCGCGGTCGCGGTCGCGAATGACATGTGCTCCGTCGGCAGCTGGCGCAGATCGACGCGGGTGTCGATCGGGACGAACGCGCTGCGCCCGCCCCCGCCCTGCTTGAGGAACCCGATCGCCTGCAGGCCGACCGACGGCTCCGACACCAGCACGCCGCCGAGCCGATCGCCGAGCGCGGCTTCGACCGCGACCTCGAGCAGCTCTGGCGCGCGCACGACATCGGCGACGACGCCCTGGATGCCGGTCTGGTTGGCGAGCTCGTCCGCCCGCTGCATCACGGCGCGGGTGCCGCGCGCGAAGCCCTCGTAGCGATCCTGGATCTCCTGGAGCGAGGTCAGGCGCGAGCGCCGGCGATGGAGCTCGGTGCGCAACGCCTCGACCTCGGACTCGCCGCGGGCGGCCTCGTCGGCGAGCAGGTCGCGACGCGAGCCGAAGTGCTCCGACTGGCTGCCGAGATCGAGCCGCGTCTGCTTGAGCGCGGCGAGCAGTCCCGACGCGCGCCGGCCCTCGCGATCGAGGTCGCGGACCCGCGTGGTCAGCTGCTCGGTCTCCTCGGTGACGCGCTCGAGTCGCCGCGTGGCCTCGTCCTTGCGGCGGGTCAGCGCATCGAGCGCGGCATCCGCCGCCGCGATCTCCGTACGGCGCGAGCCGAGCTCCCCGCGCGCCTGATCGAGCTCGCGCTGGGCGGAGGACAGCTGCTGCTTGGCCTCGGTGGTTGCCGTCTCGCGCTCCGCGACCTCCGCGCTCTCGCGCGCGACGTCGGCCTCGAGTGCCGCGAGCTCGGTCTGGCGTGCGGTCAGCTCGACCTGGCCGCGCTCGCGCTGACCGGCGAGCTCCTCGATCTCGAGCCGCGCGCCGTTGATCCGCGCGTCGAGCTCCTCGGCCTCGCGCCGCTCGAACCCGATCTTCGAGTCGCCGAGCCGGATCCGGTTCTCGAGCTCGTACACGACATCCTGGATGCCGACCAGCCGGCGCTCCTCGAGCCCGAGCTCCGCGCGCTCGGACACGACATGCGCGTCCTTGGTGGTGAACGCCGTGCGTGCGTCGTCGAGCTCGACCCGCGCGACGCCGAGCCGGCCGCCGATCAGCTGCGACTCACCCGCCAGCTCGAGCCAGCGATGCGAGGCCTTCCACAGCTCGATGTCGCGGACCTCCGCCTTGTACTTGCGGTAGCGCTCGGCCTTCTGCGCCTGGCGCCGCAGCGTGCCCATCCGCTTGTCGAGCTCGCTGACGATGTCCGACACGCGCATCAGGTTCTGGCGTGTCTGATCGAGCTTGCGCTCGGCCGCCTTCTTCTTGGCCTTGAACTTCGTGATGCCGGCGGCTTCCTCGATGATCGCGCGACGATCCTGCGGGCGCGAGCTCACGATCTGGCCGATCCGGCCCTGCTCGATGATCGCGTAGGCCTTGGTGCCGACGCCGGTCCCGAGAAAGAAGTCCGTGATGTCGCGGAGCCGGCACGGCGTCTTGTTGATGAAGTACTGGCTCAGGCCATCGCGGTAGAGCCGGCGTGTGATGGTGACCTCGGTGTAGCGACCGAAATCGATCGCGGGCGGCTCGTCCGCGAGGATCCTCGTGGCCTCCTCCGTTGGCGACGCGATGCGATTGCCCTCCGCGTCCAGCCACACCCCGGCATCCGCGGTGGGCTCCGGATCCGCCGGCGCCGGCGCTGCCGCGGCGTCGGTCGCGACCTCTGCGCCTTCGGCACCCGGCTCCGCATCGAGCCCGGCATCGAGCTCGGCATCCGGCGCGAGGCCTTCGAGCGCACGCTCCGTCTCCGCTTCCTCGCTGTGGCGCGCGAGCTCCAGCCGCTCGTGCGAGAACCCGACGTCATCGAACGTCAACGAGACCTCGGCCATCGGCGCCGGTCCTCGCGACTCGCTGCCGCCGAAGATGACGTCCTCCATGGCCTTGCCGCGCAGGTGCTTCGCACTCTGCTCGCCCATGCACCACCGGATGGCATCGACGATGTTGGACTTGCCGCAGCCGTTGGGACCAACGACACCGGTGATGGCTTCGCCGATCTGCACGACCGCTCGATCGCAGAACGACTTGAAGCCGATGATCTCGACGCGTTTGATTCGCATGGGGCTCCGTGAGCGGTCGCAGGTTTGATCGACCCTCTGACATTCGGGCTGACGAACCTCCGGGCGCCAAACTCCGGGCGGGGGCGTGCTATCACGTACCGCGTGCGCTGGGTTGCCTTCCTGCTCGTCGTCACGGGGCTCGCGGTGGCCGCGCCCACCGTCGATATCAAGGCGCAGACCCAGCTCCAGCTCGAGGCGGTGCGGCTGCGCGGCGATGGCGACGTCGAGGTCACCGGCAAGCTCACCGATGCGCTGACCGGCGATGGCATCGGCGGCCGCACGGTCGCGATCCGGATCGGCAACACGCTGGTCGAGGCGGTGACCGCACCGGATGGTCGGTTCATGATCGGCGTCGCCGTCCCACCCGGTCCCCAGCCGGTGCAGCTCCAGTTTCGCGGTGG
>JBBJLY010000329.1:0-8130 GCA_037720695.1 Kofleriaceae bacterium
TTGAGCAGCGAGTACAGGATCTTGGTCCCGAGGTGGCTCATCCCGATGTCGTAGACGTCGGGGAACGCGAGGCATACGCGCGCGTCGATCGGGTCGGGCTTGATCACCGACTGGTACTCACCGCCGAGGTAACGCATCGGCTTGGCGACGCGATCGACGAAGTCTGCGTAGATGTGCCGCATGGCGCGGTGACGTATAGCAGACTCGAGGGTGCGGGCCCCCGGAAGATCGACGCCGGGCTCCCTCTGGTAGTGCTAGGGTCCGGCGCATGAACCGACTCGCGTTCGTGCTCCTCGTGATGGCCGCGGCGTGCGCGAAGAAGGAAGCGGCGCCCGAAGCGACCAGGACCGAGAAGGTCAAGGGCCCGAGCGTGACCGCCAACAAGCCGGTCGACCTGCCCCCGGCCGGCACCGCGCCCCCGCCCGTCACCGTGACCAAGGAGATCCCGATGTGGAATGCCCCGCTCAAGACCCTGCAAGGCAAGGACGTCAAGCTCGCCGACTTCCGCGGCAAGGCCCTCATGCTGGTCAACGTCGCGTCGAAGTGTGGCAACACCCCGCAGTACGCCGCCCTCGAGGCGCTGCAGAAGAAGTACGAGCCGCAGGGCTTCACGGTGATCGGCTTCCCGTGCAACCAGTTCGGCGGCCAGGAGCCAGGCACGGCAAAGGAGATCGAGGAGTTCTGCTCGACCACCTACGGCGTCACGTTCCCGCTGATGGAGAAGGTCGACGTCAATGGCGCCAACCGCCACGAGGTCTACAAGACGCTGACGCCGCTCAAGGACGCGTCGGGCCACGATGGTGACATCCGGTGGAACTTCGAGAAGTTCGTGGTCAGCGCGGACGGCACCCAGATCACGCGCTTCGACCCAGAGATCACGCCGAACGACCCGACGGTGATCGCCGCGGTCGAGCAGGCGATCGCGAAGAAGTAGTCAGCCCGCGACGACCTGGACGTCAGCCATCACGCCGTAGTGATCGCTCGCGCAGATCGAGTCGTCGCCATCGCCCTCCCGCTCGTCGAGCACGACACGGCAGTCGTGGACCGTCGCGCGGCCATCCTTCTTCCGGCTGGTGACGTAGACGTAGTCGATCCGGCGATCGAGATCGAGCGAGCGCAGCGGCCGGGTGTGGCGGTTCTCCGACGACCACGTGATGCCCTGCGCCGGTCCATCGCCCGGCCCGGGCTCGCGGTGCAGCCGCAGCCAGGCATCCTGGAAGTGCGTGCGCCGGCCGTCGAGCGTGGTCAGCCCACGCAGGAACCGCATCTCGTCGCTGTCGGGCGTCGCGTTCATGTCGCCGGTCAGGATCTGCGGCGCGCTCGTGGGGTCGCGACCGAGCGCGCGGATCGCGGCGTCGATCGCGGTGACCTGGCGCTCGCGGGCGAGCCCGTCGTCGAGCCGGTAGTGCAGGTGCGTGGTGTGGACCCAGATCGGCTCGGCGGTTGTCGCGATCAGGGTGGACAGCAGGATCCGCGCGTCGCCGATCCGCGCGTCGGGGAGCGGCAACACGCGGGTGTCGACGATCTGCTTCGCGACGATCGCGAGCCCCTCCTGCCCCGCCGGCAGCTTGCCGTGGACGCCATCGGCCCACGCGACCGCCTGCGCGTAGTGGACGGCCATCCCGAGCCCCTCCGCGATCGCCTCGGCGGTCGTGCGGCCCGCCACGCCATCGAGCGGGCGTGCCTCCTGGAGACACACGACGTCGACGTCGAGTGCGCCGAGCTGGCGGATCGCGAGCGCGATCCGGCGCTCGAGTGGCGGCTCGGTGCCCCACAAGTTCAGCGTGACGACCCGCAGATTCCGCGCGCGCATCACGCCCCGCGGTAGCTGCACCGTGACGTCGGGGTCTCGGACACCACGACCTCGACCAGGCAGCCGAGGGCCGCGAGCTTGTGCCACAGCCAGACGGCGAGCAGCTCGCTCGTGGGGTTGGCGAGCCCGTCGACCTCGTTCAGCACCTGGTGATCGAGCTGGCGCACGAGCGGCGTCACGTGCTCGTCGATCGCGGCGAAGTCCATCACCCACCCGAGCTCGGGATCGACCTCGCCCTCGATCACGACCTCGACCAGGTAGCTGTGACCGTGCATGCGAGCGCACTTGTGACCGGGCGGCACCTTCGGCAAGAAGTGCGCTGCTTCGAAGCGATAACTGCGTTCGAGGCGGGTCCGCATGGCGAGGGCTTTGTAGCGCGACTCGCGCACCGCGTGCGAGGGTGCAATACTGTTTTGCCGATGCGCTGCGTTGCCCTGTCCGCCCTGCTCCTGCTCGCGGCGTGTCCGCGCGGTGGACGCGGCAACGATTGCAACGACGACCGCCAGTGCGACGGCCAGGTCTGCGCGCGCGACAACTCGTGCACCGACGCGTCGGGGGTCCGCGAGGTCAAGACCACATGGACGATCGGCGGCGAGCCCGCGAATGCCACCAGCTGCGCGGACCGTGACCTCTACATCGTCTTCCAGACCGACGACTCGAGCGACGACCTCAACTTCTCACCGGTGCCGTGCGCGACCGGCCAGTTCGTGATCGACAAGCTCCCCACGCGGTACTCGCGGATCGAGCTCGGGCTGGCGGCGGGCGGCGCGTTCGACTCGGGCGCGATCGACGCGGCCAACATGGTCGCGCTTGATCTGCAGTTCTAGGATCTGCAGTTCTAGGTCAGTTGAGCTGCATGTCCGCGACGAGGAAGCCGTCCTTCGCGGTGATCTCGGGCGCGCCGAGGTTGATGCCGCCGACCGCGGGGAGCGGCAGCTTGCCAAGCGCGTCGCTCGCCTGCGTGCCGACCAGGTTCCACACCGCGCCGATGATGCCCTCGACGGCCTCGTCGGTGAGCGGGCGCTGGACGACGTCGGTCTGGGTCAGGATCTGCGCCTTGACCTCGGGCGTGCCGAGGGTCAGCAGGATCTTGCCGGACTGCGAGGGCTCGGCCGAGATCGGCGAGTGCAGCGAGATCGCGATACGCTGAACTTCCTGGCCGGCGGGGTCACGCGTGGTGACGATCAGGTCGCCGACCGAGAGCCGGAGCGCCTCGGCACCGGTGGTGACGGACGGCGGCAGCATCAGGTGGATCTCGATCGTGGTGGCGTCGTCATCGAGGATGGCGGCGAGCGGGCCGGTCGCCTCGATCGGCAGGGTGCGGTCGAGGACGTTGGTCGCCCACACGCCCGCGAACAGCTGGTTGACCGCGTCGTCGGCGACCGCGACGCCGAGGCCGCGCACGCCATCGAGGGTCGCCGGGGTGACGCCCTGCGGGGTCGCGACGTACATGCCGCCTTCGCCGCCCTCGACCGTGAGCGAGGACTCGATCGCGACGAACAGACCTTCGGGGCTGACCTCGGCCGCGGTCGGGTTGACGGTGACGGACAGGTCGTGACCGAGGACCTCGGTGGTGAACGGCTTCGCGAGCAGGCCAGCGATCGTCTGCTCGGCGATCGGCGGGACGCGGTCGCGGATCACGTTCTGCAGCGCGTTCGTGATGCCCTCGCGCACCTTGTCGCGCAGCAGGTTCTCCACCGCGCCCGGCACGCCGCCGATGTCGAAGTTGAAGCCGTCGAGCGCGATGCTGACGTTCGGCAGCGACGCGTCGAGCCTGCCGCCGGTCAGCGCGACCCCGAGGTCACCGCCGATCCGCGCCTTCGCCACGTTGACCGTGATGTCGGTGCTGCCGCCGATGCACGAGAATTTGTAGTTCGCGTGGGCCCTGACCACGATGTTCGAGATCTCGACATCGGTCTCGAGCGAGCCCTGGCGCGGGACGAGTGCGACGCCGATGTTGCCGACCGCGACGCTGGTGACGTTGACGGTGGCGCCGAGGCAGCCATCGTTCTGGTAGATCGGGTTGAACGCCTTCACCAGGTTCGTGTAGTCGAGGCCCTCGGCGCTGTTGCCGATCGCGGTGCCGATGCCGCGCAGGGCTTCTACGCCCGCGCTGGCCGCGAGCGGCGCGGCGAGCGCGCCATCGCTCGGGACCACGTTGCCCGAAAGCACCGCGCGGACATCGCGGATCTGCGTGCCGCCCGGACCGGTGGCGATCGTCTCGACGATACCGAGGCCGATCCCGACCGTGACGGTCGCGGTGAACGAGCCATCAGTGGCCGGGGCGACCGTCGTGCCGTTGATCGTGACCGAAGACGCCTCGGTGACGCGGCCGGTCACGGTGACCGTTCCACCGGGCGACGAGGTGCCTCGCTCCGGGCTTGTGACGACCAGCGTCAGGTCGGAGTCATCTGGGGTCGCCGAGGAACATCCCCCAAAGGCAAACCCGGAAGCGAACAGGATGGCGGTAGCGATGGCCCTCATGCGATCGGGTTGGTGCAACGCTGGGGCCCGTTGCACGCCCCGGCAAGCCCGCGATTCTACTCGCTGCACACTCCCGGCCACTGACCAAACCAGCTTCTCCCAGCAAGCCGACTGGTCAGGGACCGAAGGCCCCTGGCGCGCACAACGATGTGCAGTGATGGTGCAGCGATGGTGCCGTGATGACCGGGCCCCCGAGATTCCGTTCTCGCTGACCCAGTGTATGGTCCGCGTCGTGGTGACATCTACGAGGACCAGCACCCCCGACGGAAGGCGGGTCGAGCAGCACGAGGACCCGACCGAATACGTCGAGACCACCCCCGAGGAGCTGGCGCCGTTGTACCGCCAGATGCTCGCGATCCGGCGCATGGAGGAGGCCTCTGCCAAGGCTTACTCGCAGGGCAAGATCGGCGGGTTCCTGCACCTGATCATCGGGCAGGAGGCGGTGTGCGTCGGCGCGATCGCCTCGCTCAAGCCAGAGGACTACGTGGTCGCGACCTACCGCGAGCACGGCCACGCGTACGCGAAGGGCGTGACGTCGCGCGCGATCATGGCCGAGCTCTACGGCAAGAAGACCGGCTGCGTGAAGGGGCTCGGCGGGTCGATGCACATCTTCGACAAGGCCACGAACTTCCTCGGCGGCTACGGCATCGTCGGTGGCCACGTGCCGATCGGCGCGGGCGCCGCGTTCGCGTCCAAGTATCGCGGCGATGGTCGCGTGACGCTGTGCTTCTTCGGCGAGGGCGCGTCCACGATCGGCGGGTTCGCCGAGGGCCTCGCGCTCGCGGCGCTGTGGAAGCTGCCGATCGTCCTCATCTGCGAGAACAACCAGTACTCGATGGGCACCCCGGTCTACCGCTCGCTCGCGGTCGAGGACGTGTCGCTGCGCGCGCTGTCGCATGGCATGCCGCGCGATCGGTTCGACGGCGACGACGTCGTCAAGGTCAAGCGCCGGATCGCCGAAGCGGTCGAGCGCGCGCGGACCACCAGCGAGCCCACGCTGGTCGAGGTCGTGACCTACCGGTTCCGCGGGCACTCGATGAGTGATCCCGGCCTGTACCGGACCAAGGACGAGGTCGAGGAGTGGAAGCGCCGCGATCCGTTGACCCGCTGCCGCCAGCGGCTGCTCGACATCGGCTTTCAGGAGCCCGACCTCACCGCGCTCGAAGATGACGTGCGCGCCGAGATCGAGGATGCCGTGAAGTTCGCGGAGGACTCGCCCGCCGCGGACGAGTACCTGCCCTACGTGATGAAGGAGTAGTCGTGGGAGTCATCAGCTACCGAGAAGCGCTCAATCAGGCGATGCGCGAGGAGATGGATCGCGACGCCAACGTGTTCGTGATGGGCGAGGAGGTCGGGCACTACAACGGCGCGTACAAGGTCACGCAGGGCTTGCTGCAGCGGTTCAGCGAGCGCCGGATCGTCGACGCGCCGATCGCCGAGATGGGCTTTGCCGGGATCGGCGTCGGCGCCGCGATGGTCGGGCTCCGGCCGATCATCGAGTTCATGACGTGGAACTTCAGCGCCGTCGCGTTCGATCAGATCCTGAACAACGCGGCGAAGATCTTCCAGATGAGCGGTGGCCAGTACAACATCCCGATCGTGTTCCGCGGCCCGAGTGGCCCGGCGGTCCAGGTCGGCTCGCAGCACAGCCAGGCGCTCGAGAGCTACTACGCACACGTGCCGGGCCTGAAGGTCGTGATGCCGTCGACGGCACTCGATGCCAAGGGGCTGTTGAAGAGCGCGATCCGCGACGACAACCCGGTGGTGTTCATGGAGGGCGAGACGCTCTACAACACGACCTGGGAGGTCCCGGAGGAGGAGCTGCTGATCCCGATCGGGCTCGCAGACGTCAAGCGCGAGGGCAAGGACATCACGCTGATCGCGTGGTCGAAGATGGTGTGGACGTGCCTCGAGGCCGCGAAGGCGCTCGAGGAGGATGGCATCGATGCCGAGGTCGTCGACGTCCGCACGCTGCGCCCGCTCGATGTCGACACGCTCGCGGCATCGGTTCGCAAGACCGGGCGCTGCGTGATCGTGGAGATCGGCTGGCCGGTCGCCGGGTTCGGCGCCGAGGTCGCGTATCAGATGCAGCGGCATTGCATGGATGCGCTGGACGCCCCGATCGAGCGCGTCACCAGCGACGACGTGCCGATGCCGTACGCGAAGAACCTCGAAGATCAAGTTCAACCGCAGGTCGCGGATGTCGTGGCGGCTGTGCGTCGCGCGCTGTACCTGGACTAATACGAAGAGAATACGAAGAGGACGTCATGGCTCAGATCATCGGGTTGCCGAAGCTGTCTCCAACGATGGAGGAAGGTGTCCTCGTCCGGTGGACCAAGAAGGAAGGCGACAAGGTGTCGCCGGGAGATCTCGTCGCCGAGGTCGAGACCGACAAGGCGAACATGGACTTCAACATCGAGGACGAAGGCGTCCTCCTGAAGCTCCTGGTCAACGAGGGCGACACGGTCAAGCTCGGCGCGCCCGTCGCGATCATCGGCAAGGCCGGTGAGGACGTGACCGCGCTCGTCGAGCAGGCCAAGCAAGGGAGCGCGCCTGCCGCAAAGGCCGAGAAGCCCGCGGCGAAAGCGGACAAGCCGAAGGCCGACAAGGCGGCGAAGCCGCCCGAGGGGGCGGCGGACGGTGCCGAAGGGTCCGAGGACTCGACCGAGGCGCCCGCGGCGAAGCAGGGGCCGCAGAAGCCCGAGCAGAAGGCCGAGGATCCGGCGGAGGGGGCGAAGGCTGCCGCGACCGCGAAGCAGGCGAAGGCAGCGCCGAAGGCCGATGCCAAGCAGCCTGCCGCGACCGGACGCCTGCTCGCCTCTCCGCTGGCGAAGACGCTCGCGATCGAGCTCGGCATCGACCTGCGCAAGGTCAAGGGCTCGGGCCCGGGCGGCCGGATCGTCGAGCGCGACGTCCGCGCGCTCGCCGAGGGTGGCGGCAAGTCCAACGGCCACGCGCTCGACGACGAGGATGCATCGCAGGATCAGGGAGAAGACGCGGCCGAGACCGAATCCGAAGCGGCACCCGCGAAGTCCTCGCAAGCGCTTGCCGTCCGGCCGCGCCAGGTCGCGCCCGCCGATGGCGAGGGCGACTACGAGGACGTGCCGGCGTCGAACATGCGCAAGCGGATCGCGGCACGGCTCACCGAGGCCAAGCGCGATATCCCGCACTTCTACCTCCAGCGCCAGATCGACGCCGCGCCGCTGCTCGCGTTTCGCGGGCGGCTCAACGAGCTGCTCGGAGACAAGGGCAAGGTCTCGGTCAACGACCTCGTGATCAAGGCGGTCGCGCTCGCGCTCCGGCGCGTGCCCGATGCCAACGCGAGCTGGGAAGGCGACGCGATCCGCAAGCACCACCGCGTCCACATCGGCGTTGCGGTCGCGATCGAGGACGGCCTGGTGACCCCCGTCGTGCGCGATGCCGATCAGAAGGGCATCGGCTCGATCGCCGCGGAGGTCCGCGACCTCGCCGAGCGGGCGAAGAAGCGCGGGCTCAAGGGCCACGAGATCACCGGCTCGACGTTCACGGTGTCGAACCTCGGCATGTTCGGGATCGAGCGATTCACCGCGATCATCAACCCACCCGAGGGCGGCATCCTCGCGATCGGCGCGGTGATGGACGCGGCGGTCGTGCACAACGGCCAGGTCGTCGCGGGCAAGCGGATGACGGTGTCGATGTCGTGCGACCACCGCGTGATCGACGGCGCGCTCGGGGCGAAGTGGCTGCAGGCGTTCGTCGAGCTGATCGAGAAGCCCGAGTCGTTGGCGCTATGAGCGACGCGGCCACAACCCCAGCCGCAGGCGATGCCTACCACGTAGTCGTCCTCGGCGCCG
>JBBJLY010000117.1:0-24145 GCA_037720695.1 Kofleriaceae bacterium
CGATCAGCTGGAAAGGCGGCTGGCCGCTCGTCAACCAGGGCCAGCCGAGCACCGGCACGCGTCCCGCGCCGACGGTTCCCTAACCACGCCCGACCGGAGCCGGCAGCGCGCGCGGCAGCGCCTCTCCGGCAGCTGACCCGATCACGAGCGCGAAGCCGCCGCGATCGGGCAGCCGCAGTCTCGCCTCGACGATGCGGACAGCGAACATGTACTGCGCCCACAGCTTCATCACCGCGCCCGCCTCGAACACCTCGGGCGCCTCGTGCTCGAAGGCGGCGCCGCCACCGGCGTCGATCGACACCATCGCGGCAAGCCAGCTGCGCAGTGGCAGCGTGTCGCCGGCGTGGGCCCGGGCGAGCGCCGCGCGCGCAGCGTCGGCGACCTGCGAGGTGAGATCGACGTGGTCGCCGCGTGCGTCGTGCGCCGGGCCACCGGGCTCGAGGCGGATCGCCTTCCACGTCGAGACGTGCGCGCCGTCGGCATCCTTGCCGTAGGTCGAGACCGGTGAGCTCAAGATCCCGAGCCGCCCGCCCGCGATCCCGATCAGGCATCTCGGCAAGCGCGAGTCGAGGACGTACGATCTGTTGACGTACGTGCCGTGTCCGCAGGCGATCACGACCTCGAACGGCAGGGTGTCCGGCGCGAGTCGCGCGTAGGTACAGACCAGGTCGTCGAGATTCGCGGGGTGCATGGCGTCCGTGCGCGATTGGTGCTTGCTGGCGTGGTGCACGAACAGCGCGTGCACCTGCTCGAGGAGCGGGCCGCGATCAGGCGGCATCGACGAGAAGGTCATGCCGGCGAGCGTGGTCGCGCGCTCCGCAGGCAGCTCGCCCTCGTAGCCATGGCTCGTGCCCCACTCCGCGGCCGCCGCGATCGACCGGGTGACCACGGGCGGCGGCTTCGCGAGCTGCGGATCGAACACGGTCGCGTCGAGCCGGCGCGCGGCGTCGTGGATCGGTCGCTGCGCGGCGGCATCCCGGGCGACCGACCACGCGCACGTGATGTGGAGGTACAGCGCGCCATCCTCGGCGCCGACGGAGAAGTCACGCCCGAAGATCTCCGTGCCCTGGATCTGGACCTCGCCCCGGCATGCGGCCTTGAACGCGGCCAGCACCTCTTCGGTCGTGAACGGCGCCAGGCCCGCGACAGGGTCTCCCACCACCAGGCGCGACCACGCGAGATCGGGTCCGCCTTCGGGGACGCCGCGCCACAGGATCAAGTCGAACGACATGCCAGCGCGATACCGCGGCCCCGGCCAGCCTGTCGAGCGTCGGCTGCTGACAGGCGTGGCAAAGGCAGATTGGTGTCTGCTCAGTTCGCGATACCGCGGACAGAATGTCGAGCATTCGCCGGCGCGCCGCGTCAGGATCACCAGCCCATGACACGACGCACGACCCTCGCGCTCCTGCTGCTGGCCTCGACTGCGAGTGCGGACCCGGCGCCGCTGACCAGCGAGCAGGTGAAGCTGTTCGCGAAGCAGGGCTACAAGACGCCGGTTGTCGTGTTCGAGTCCGCCACGCTGCGTCTCGCAAAGGCGACGCGGTACGGCAAGCCGCGGCTCGTGATCCTGACCGCCGCGGGCTCGTTGATCGACGGCGGCAAACTCGGCGTGGGCACGCTCTCGGTGTCCGCATCTCCGTCGACGACGGCGGGTCTCACCCTGCTCGAGCTCGGCTACACGAAGGCGCTCGCCAGCGGTGCGTCGGATTCCCGCGCGACGCTGTGGGTCGTGCGCGACAGTGGCGCGATCGCGTGCGAGGTGTCCGGCAGCAGCTCGAACAGCCTCGGCACATCGTGCGGCTCGAGCGGCTGGACCTCGGCGCAGCCCACGCTCGGGGCCGGCGTACTGGACGTCAAATACGACATCGCCGGTCAGTTCTCGGTAGCCGATGGCAAGCGCGGGTGCCTGAATCGCAGCCCGATCAACCACTCGCACACCGCACGGTGGACGCTTCCTCCGCGCGGAAAGTGCAAGCAGGCAGCGGCGCCGAAGTCCGACGAACCGTAAGACTTGACAGCACCTGACTCGCACCGTCGACTCGTTGGGTGGCGACGCGGAGCTGGGAGTTCTTTCGCGCGCTCGATCCGTCGAGCAGCCAGCCGCTGTTCGTGCAGCTGGCCCAGGCGATCGCGCAGGACATCGCGGCGAACCGGCTCGCACCGGGCCAGCGCCTGCCGGGAAGCCGGACGCTCGCGAAGAGCCTCGGCATTCATCGCAACACCGTGCTCGCCGCGTACGCGGAGCTCGCCAGCGAGGGCTGGATCATCGCGCGCGAGGCCCAGGCAACGGTGGTCGCGGCGTCGGTGCCCGTCGGCTCGCTGCGGATGCTCGGTGGCGCGGCGGCCACGGCGATGCCCCAGGATGCCAGCTACGAGCTGCTGCCGGCCACCGGGGTCACGCATCCGGTCTACCCGAGCGGCACGCTGGTACTCGCCCGCGCCGCGCCGGATGTCAGGCTGCTGCCGATCCGCGAGCTCGCGAGCGCGTATCGCCGCGTGCTGCTGCGACACGGTCCGAGCCTGCTGTTCTACGGCGATCCGCGAGGCCATCCGCGGATGCGATCGCAGATCGCGGCGATGCTGGCCGAGACCCGCGGCATGGCGGCGACGACGGAGACCGTGCTGGTCACCCGCGGCAGTCAGATGGCGATCGACCTCGCCGCGCGGACGCTGTTGCGGCCCGGTGACGTGGTCGCCGTCGAGGCGCTCGGGCATCCGCTGGTGTGGGCCGCGCTGCGTGCGGCGGGTGCAGAGCTGGTGACGATCCCGATCGATGACGGCGGCCTCGTGGTGAGCGAGCTCGCGAAGCTAGTCGCGAAGCGACCGATCCGCGCGGTCTACGTCACGCCGCATCACCAGTTCCCGACCAACGTCGTGATGCCGGCCGATCGGCGGCGGGCGCTGCTCGCGCTCGCCAGGCTGCATCGCTTCGCGGTGCTCGAGGACGACTACGATCACGAGTTTCACTACGAGGCGCGACCGCTCGCACCGATCGCCAGTGCCGACGAGGCCGGCTGCGTCGTCTATCTCGGGACGCTGTCCAAGCTGCTGGCGCCGGGCTTGCGGCTCGGCTTTCTGGTCGCGCCGCGTGTGGTGATCGATCGGATGGCCGGCGTGCGCGCCGCGATGGATCTCCAGGGCGATCACGCGATCGAGTGCGCGGTCGCCGAGCTGTTCGAGGATGGCGAGCTGCAGCGCCACGTGCGCCGGATGCGCGGGATCTATCACGCGCGACGCGACGCCCTGGTCGCTGCACTCCGGTGCGACTTACCCGAGGCGCTGACGTTCGACGTCCCGGCGGGAGGCATGGCGATCTGGGCCCGGGTGGCGCCGGCGATCGACCTCGCACGCTGGGTCGCGGCGGGCGCGGCGCATCAGGTCGCGTTTGCGAACGCGCGGGACTACGCGGAGCCGGGATGCGACGTGCCGTGCACGCGGTTGTCGTTCACATATCTCGACGAGCACGAGCTCGCCGAGGCGGTGTCCCGGATGAAGCGTGCGCTGATCCAGATCAGCGGGCGCGCAGGTGCCACGTGAGCGTGCCGCGGAAGTTGATCGCGCGGATCACGAGCGTGCATTGCGGGTATGCCTGCTTCATGCAGCGCGCCGATCCGCCGACGCTGACCGAGCAGCCGCGACAGGTCGGCATCAATCGATGACGACGGACACCGATCGTCTCGCGCCGGTCTTTGATCGGCTGCAACCAGCTACTTTCTCTTCCGGGTGGGCTTCTTCTTCTTAGCGGCCTTCGGTCTCGTCGCAACGCTGACCGCCTTACCACTCGGCTTTGGCTTCTTGTATCATCGCGGCGCTCCACTGCGGAGTACGTCGACGACCATCGCGAGCGTCTCGCGATCCGCGCCCAGGCCGACTGCGACCCGCGCACCCGCCGACGTCACGTCGATCACGATCGGTGGGGAGAGCGCAGGCGACGGCGCCGTCCCCACCGTCCGAACGACGCGAGCGAGCCGCACCTCCGGGGCTGCCGGCAGCTCAAGCTTGAGCTTGGAGGCCCACCAGCGCAGCGTGCTCGCCGCGTAGCCCTCGCCGCGGATGAACTCCTCGGCTCGTTTTCCGCTCGCACGCCACGCTCGCACCCGCAGCGCCCAGGTCTCCGTCGTCGTGGTGCCCGTATCCATCATCGACGACACGATGCGCCGCGCGCACGCCGGTCATCAGACGGGGCTTATGCACCGGATACCTTTGGGGGTCCGCGCACACCTTGTCGCAGTCGAGGTTCTGGCTCTCGGCCGCCGGGATCGGAAGGATGCGCACATGATCCTCGTAGATTGCGCAGGCCCCGAGTGAAGCTACTGCGACGAGCGCGACGCGGTTCACGGCACCTCGAAGGAACACATCATCGTGACCCAGTGTGCGCCGAGGCCAACGTTCTCGCTGCTTATCGCGCAGCTCACGAGCTCCTCGCCGATGCGTTGCTCGCGCAGGCACGGCCGACAGTCCTCGGGGCGCCGGTGCAGGTCGCCCGTCACGCCCCCGATAGGCACTTCGACGAGGATCGCGCGTTCACGAGCGCGCGGTACTACCCGGATCCGGGTTGTGACCTGCCGTGCACGCGGCTGTCGTTCACATATCTCGACGAGCACGAGCTCGCCGAGGCGGTGACGCGGATGAAGCGTGCGCTGATCCAGATCAGCGGGCGCGCAGGTTCCACGTGAGCGTGGTGTCACCGCCGCGGAAGTTGGTCGCGCGGATCACGAGCGTGTGGTCGCCTGCCGTCAGCCCACGTAGCATCGTCGCGTAGCCGTCCGCCACCGCGAGCTGCGGCGTGCCGGTGATGCAGCTGTCGAACGTGGTGGTCAGGCTCGGGTCCCCGGTGAACGTGAACGTGCGCGGACTGGTCGCGCGGTACCCGAGCGTGCCGGGCAAGGCCACGCCGTCGAGCGTGATCTGGATCAGGTTGGTCGCGGTTGCGCTCTCGACGGCGCCGGCCTTGAGGAACGCGTACATCGTCTGGCCGGGAGCGGGCTGGAAGCTCGGATCGGGGCACGGGAAGTCGTTGAGCGAGCCCGCGGGCACGATCAGGATCGGCTGGTGCGCGGGCACCGTGCAGCTGCGCGTGGTCTGGCTGGTTCCTCCACCGACCACGGTCGCGAGGAAGAACACGCCGTCGTGCTGGCCGACGTCGCAGCCCTCACCCGTCGGATCGAACATCGGATTCTCGGCGTACGGGATCGACATCACCCATCGCCACCAGCGCTGCTGCCAGCGGGTCATGTCAGCATCGAGCGGGGAGGACTCGGGCGCGTAGGCGAACAGCCTTTCGCCTCGCGCTTCCGAACTCGCGACGCTTCCTTCGACGCTTGCTTCGGCCTCCGGCTCATCGAGGATCGGACCTTCCTGGGTGCATGCGGTGAGCGTGGAGAGGAGGATTGCGGAGATGACAGGCTTCATGCTGTTCATCCTCGGTGCAGCGATGCCGGCGTGAGGAGTGCCAGTTTCGTGATCGCGCGCAGACCACCCGTGTCGCACGCGCGGCGTCGTGTTCGCGGCGAATCGGGCTGCCGCCTCGTGCACGCTCGCGTGCCTCGTGATCCACTCCGGGCATGGAGCGCACGGACTGGTCGGGGCATGGCATCCGGGTCACCCACACGGCGAGCCAGTTCGATCGGTCGTCCGCGCATCACGCGACGGCTGGCACCGAGGACGTCGTGCGGCTGCACTTCGGTCTGCGCGGCGACTACCGCGTGCGCTACCCGCAGATCGAGCGCGCGTACGAGCTGGTCGGCGGCCATCACAACATCCTGTACGCGCACGAATTCGAGCTCGAGTTCGTCAACAAGACGCCAGAGATCGAGACGTTCGGCGTCCAGTTTCCAGTCGCGCAGTTCGTGTCGTACGTCGACGGTACGAGCGACGCGCTGTCCCGGTTCTGCGACCAGATCACCAGCGGCAAGCCGAGCATCCTGTACGACGCGTGGGCCGGCATGACGCCGGAGCTCGAGCACACGATCCGCCAGCTCCGCGACAGTGACCACGCGCCGGGGCTCCGCGAGCTGTTCGTGCTGTCGAAGAGCATCGGGCTGCTGACGCTCTCGATCGAGGCCTCGCACCACGCGCCCGGTGCGCAGTACGTCAAGACGGATGCGGATCGCGAGCGCCTCGTCGCGGCGCGCGACCGCGTCAACGAGCGATTGTCCGATCCCCCGACGCTGACCGAGCTGTCGCGGCTGGTCGGCCTCAACGAGTTCAAGCTCAAGCGCGGCTTCAAGGAGATGTTCGGCACCACGGTGTTCGCGTACCTGACCGAGCAGCGCTTGCAGCTGGCGCGTCAGTACCTGCTCGACACCGACAAGACCGCAGCCGAGATCGCATTCGAGCTCGGCTACGCGACGCCGCAGCACTTCAGCGCGGCATTCAAGAAGCATTTCGGCGTCACACCCAATTCGGTAAGAAAGGCTCCGTAGCGCGTAATCGGCACGCGCCCGCCAGTGCGTACGGTCTGCGCATGCCCGAGAACCTGACGTCGAAGACCCAGATCACGATCCACGCCTCCGCCGCGCAGGTGTGGAAGGCCCTGACCACCCCGGCGCTGATCAAGCAGTACATGATGGGCGCCGAGGTCGAGAGCGACTGGAAGGTCGGCAGCCCGCTGATCTACACGGGCGAGTACGAGGGCAAGCGGTTCGAGGAGCGCGGCGTGATCCAGCAGCTCGAACCGGAGCACCTGCTACAAGCGACCCACTTCAGCACCAGCTCCGGCAAGCCCGACCAGCCCGAGAACTACGCGCTGGTGACCTGGAAGCTGCATCCCGGCGACACCGGCACGGTGGTGACCGTCGAGCAGGATAGCCTGACGTCCGAGCGTGGCGTCGAGCAGAGCAATCAGAACTGGACGATGGTGCTGAAGGGCCTCAAGCAGACGGTCGAAGGCCAGTGAGGCTCGATCCAACCCGGTCTGGTCAACGAGCGTCGCGTCTGTACCGGTAGGCCCGGCCGACAATCCGGCACAGTGTGTCCATGCGACGCACCGACTGGCAGCCGCTGCTCGAGCGGACGACCCGGATCGCGACCGAGTTTCTCGCCGGGCTCCCCGACCGCAAGGTGTCGCCTCGCAGTGACGCGGCGGCGATGCTCGCGGCGGTCGACCGCCCGCTTCCCGAGACGCCGACCGATCCACGCGAGGTGGTCGACGAGCTCGCGCGCCTGGTCGATCCGGGGATCACGGCGATGGCCGGTGGCCGGTTCTTCGGCTGGGTGATCGGTGGCGGGCTACCTGCCGCGGTCGCCGCCGACTGGTTGACGTCGGTGTGGGATCAGAACGCGGGGAGCAGCGAGGGCACACCGGCTGCGGCCGCGATCGAGCACGTCGCGCTGCGCTGGATCGCGGAGCTGCTCGAGCTGCCCGCGGGAGCCGCCACGCTGGTGACGGGTGCGCAGATGGCGAGCTTCGTCGGGCTCGCGGTGGCGCGGGCCGAGGTGCTGCGCGCGGTCGGCTGCGACGTCGAGATCGAGGGCCTCGGCGGTGCGCCGGAGATCGAGGTGATCGTCGGCGCGGAGCGCCATGGTTCGATCGATCGCGCGCTCCGCATGCTCGGGATCGGGACTCGCCAGGTCCGGGTCGTCGAGGCCGACCGCGAGGGCCGGATGCGCGCCGATCGGCTGGCGCTCGACGGTGACCGCCCGTTGATCGTGTGCGTGCAAGCCGGCAATGTGAACGGCGGCGCGTTCGATCCGCTGCGTGCGATCGGCGAGCAGATCGCCGAGGCCCGATCGCGCCGGCCGATCTGGCTTCACCTCGACGGTGCATTCGGACTGTGGGCGCGAGTGGCGCCGGCGCGGCGCGCGCTGGCCGAGGGCGCCGAGCTCGCCGACTCGTGGTCGACCGATGGGCACAAGTGGCTCAACACGCCGTACGACTGCGGCATCGCGCTGGTGCGAGATGCCGAGGCGCATCGCCGGACGTTTCGCGGCGGCGCGAAGTATCTGCCCGGCGAGACCGTGGTGCCGAATCCGTTCGATCACACGCCGGAGCTGTCGCGGCGCGCGCGCGGCTTCGCGCTGTGGGCGGCGCTGCGCGAGCTCGGTCGCACCGGTGTGACGGACCTGGTCGAGCGGAGCTGCGCGTACGCCGAGCAATTCGCTCGCGGCCTCGCCGCGATCGACGGCATCGAGGTGATGAACGACGTGAGGCTCAACCAGCTCGTGGTGCGGTTTCGCGATCCGGCGGCGATCGATGACGACGCGCACACCCGCGCAGTGCTTGCGCGCGTGATCGCCGAGGGCATCTGCTATCCGACCCTGACGATCTGGCGCGACGTCGTGGCGATCCGGATCTCGGTTTCGAACTGGTCGACCGACGACGAGGACGTCGACCGCAGCATCGAGGCGATCGTCCGCGCGCATCGCGGATCGTGACGGCGCACGGCTTGCAGCCCATCGCGGCATGGACAGCGCGCACGCCCCGGAATCAGCGTCACTACGTGAACGGCTCGGACATGTCATCGGTCGCGTGTGGGCGCCTGCGATCACGGCGCTCACGCACGTGCGCCATGCGCGGATGTTCCACCCCGACGGCCACACGTTCACCGGGACCTCGGAGCCGGTCGCCGACCCGACGGGTCCCTATGCGGCGGTGGCCGCCGCCCTCCGTGGTCCCGTGCTCGCACGCTGCTCGGCCGCGCTGTGGCGTGGTGACTCGTTCGAGCACCTCGACGTACTGGGGCTGGCGATCCGGTTCCGGCCCGATGCAGACGCGCCACCCGACCACCGCGCACAGCCCGGCGATACCGACCTCCTGACCGCGACGATCCGCAGCCCGCTGACGATGCTGCTGTCGCCGTTCACCACCGACGCGACGGACTTCGCCGGCAACAAGTACTGGGCGGTGTCACCGTTTGCGGTCGGCGACCTGCGGTTCGAGCTGCGCCTCGTGCCGGTCGATCCACCGGAGGACACCGACGGCAGCCGGACCGAGCGGCTCGGGCGTGCGGTCGCGGCAGGGCAGGCGGTGTGGCAGCTCGAGGCCCGGAAGACGCTGCACCTGCGGTGGGAACCGGTCGCGAAGATCTCGCTCGATCGGCCAGCCACCATCGATCAGGGCGCGCTCAAGTTCGACCCGTTCCGCGGCGCGCTTCGCCCCGTGGGCCTCGTCCACGCGATCCGGCGCGCGGTGTACTCGGCGGGTCAGCACGCGCGCGAGGACGATCCCAAGGCATAGGGGCGTCGAGACGAGCAAGCGCGGCAGCCTGATCGCGAGTCCCGGGTCATACTGCCGCCAGCACGTGTGGTTCCTCTATGTCGGTGTCGGGCTCGGCCTGCTGATCGTCAGCGGCCTCTACACGCGGCGCAGAATCGCCGACACGCTCGCCTACTTCGGCGTGAGTCCGCGCAAGATCCGGATCGTGCGGTGGGCGGTCGTGTGGCTGCTCTACGCGTTCCCGATCCTCATGATCGTGTCGGTGTTCGTGAGCGTCGCACTCGGTCGCGCCACCTTGCCGCGCTACGACGGCATGCTCGCGTCGTGGCTGCTCGGGGTGCCGTTCCTGTGGGCGGTGCTGATCACGTTCCAGTCGCTGCCGTGGCTGCTCGTGATCGAGGTCGCGCATGCGATCGTGCGGCGCCAGCGCGGGATCGCGACCGCAGCGCGGGTGCGGGCGATCGCGGTGTTCGCAGTCGTCGGCGGGTTCGCGCTGTACACGCCGATCCGCATCCTCGCCGAGCGCGGTGACCTGCGCGTGCGGCACCATCGGGTCGGCGACGCGACCACGACGACCCCGTTCAAGATCGCGTTCATCGCCGACATCCAGCAGGACGATCACACCGACGCCGCCCGCGCCGCCGAGGTCTACGAGCTGGTCAACGCGAGCCAGCCCGACGTCGTGCTGTCGGGCGGCGACTGGATCAATAGCGGGCCCGATCACATCGAGGAATCCGCCGCCACCGCGAGCCTCCTGCGCAGCCGGCTCGGCACGTTCTCGGTGCGTGGCGATCACGAGCACTTCGCGTACGTCGATCGCGAGCGCAGCGTCACCGAGGTCGAGCGTGCGATGCAGCGCCACGGCGTCGCGATGCTGAACAACGAGGTGCGGTGGTTCGATCACCACGGCAAGCGGGTCGCCGTCGCGTTCGTCAATTACAACTATATCCACCGGACGGATCGGCTGACGATCGAGGCGCTGATCGCCGGCATCGCCGACGCGGACTACTCGATCGCCGTCACCCACCAGCTCGACGCCGGGCTCGCCGCGATGCTGGAGAACAAGGTCGACCTCGTGCTCGGCGCGCACACGCACGGCGGCCAGGTCAATCCGGTGCTCGGCCTGGTGCATGTCAAGCTCGCGCGCCTCGAGACCGAGCTGGTCGACGGCCGCTACCAGCTCGGCTCGACCACCGTGATCGTCACCTCGGGCGTCGGCTACTCGCTGGTCCCGATCCGCTACGCCGCGCCGGGATCGATCGAGCTGATCGAGCTCGCGCTCTGAGCACAGCGCCAGACCGCGAGGTGCAAGCCGCAATAAGTAGCTCCGAGCTATTTTTGGTCATCTGTTGTCACGCCCGCGGACAGGCAGCGTCGATAAATAGCTCCGAGCTATTTATGGCTCTCGCTACGGCCGATCGAGGCTCGACCGTCAATGGGACCGTGGCGCCAGTCGCGCCAGCCACGTCCGGACCTCGGCTCGTTCCGAGTCGAGCGATGGTGGTGCACCGTCGTACGATCGCAGTGCGATCTCCAGCTCCGCGACTGCCTCGGCGCGATGCGCCGGGTCGGCCGCGAGTGTCCGGGCGTGAACGAGGTGAGCCGGGCCTGCGCTGTAGGGGGGAAGACCCGCGCGTCGACACAGTGCGGTCACGCGCTCGGCCGCGTCCCGCGCGGCGCCTGGATCGTTCGCGCGCAGCTTGCAACTCGCGACGCCGCCGAGCGGCGGGATCAGACGATGGTCGTCGGGACCGGCGTCGTGCTCGACGATCGAGACGGCCGTCGTCCATGCCGCACATGCGCGGTCCTCGTGACCGAGCGCTCGCTCGGTGTCGCCGATCGCATTCCAGACGACGCCGGTGCGCGTCTTCGTTCGGCCCACGGTGTGCTCGAGGATGTCGCGGGCGCGCTCGAGCAGCGGCAGCGCGGCGGCAGGCTGACCGCGCTTGACGTGCACGGCCGCCAGGTGCTGCAGCGGATACGCGACCGAATCGTGGTTCAGGCCGTTGGCCTTCTCCCGGATCGCGAGTGCGCGTCGCGCCGCGGCCTCCGCGTCGTCGATGCGACCGGCGATCAGGTAGCTCCCGGCGAGGTTCGAAAGCTCGCTCGCGAGCAGCGGATGAGCCGGACCGAGTCGGCGCTCGCGAATATCCCGGATCCGTTCGCCATAGCGGATCGCATCCTCGAACTGGCCCGCTCGCGATGCGACCACCACCAGCCCTTGCAGCGTCGACGCGGTCGCCAGATCGTCGGGCCCCAAGGTTCGCTCCTTGATCGCGAGCGCGCGCTCCAGTAGCGCGCGCGCCTCGACGGTCGAGCCGCGTTCGTTCAAGTCGATCGCGAGGTTGCCGAGCACGCGGGCGACATCGGTATGCTCGGGTCCCAGTAGATCGATGTAGATCTCGAGGGCGCCCCGGTCGGCCTCGGCCGCGTGCTCGGGATCGCCGCTCTTGTACAGCGTGCGGCCCAGCTGCTGGAGGAGGCCAGCACCATGGAGGGTGTGCTCGGCGCCGCGCGCTCGCACGCTGGCGACGGCAGTTTCGATGGTGCGGCGGGCTGCCGCCAGGTCTCCCGTGCCGAGCTCGACGTTGGCGCGGGCCCACGACAACTTCTCCCGGAGCTCGGGCGCGTTCGCGCGATCGACGGCGACCTCGGCGAAATGGAGGTCGCGCAACGCATCGTGAGGCGACCCCGCATCAGCGGTCTCGTCCACCAGCCCGATCCACGCACGGGCAAGCGCATGATCATCTCCCACTCGTGCGGCGGCGGTCGCGGCCAGCTGGTAGGCCGCGGCGGCGACGACGCTATCGTTGAGTGCTCCGATCGTGCGCGCGCGCGTGAGCTCGACGTCTGCCACGAGCGGCGCGTAGCCCACGGCACGTACCTGCCGCGCAAGCACGTCCAGCGCGATCCGCGCCTCCGGCAGGTGGCCCGATGCGGCCAGTGCTTCCGCCGCGGCGTGCCGAGCCTGGAGCAGGTCGACGAGGACGCGCAGGATCGGCGCCGGCGCGCCGCGGGCCGCGGTCGCGGTCGCGGAAGCGGAGCACTCCATCGCCTCGGGCATGGATTCGACGGCGGCGACCGCGTGATCGATCGCGGAGTCGTCGGCGCGAGCGAGCTGCACGATCATCGCACCCATCACCACGATCTGGCGATCGAGACACGCGGTGATGCGGTCGCCGACAGCGCCGCCGTGTGCCGAGCACGTGTCTTCGCGCGCGTCGGCGAGCCGGACCGCGCGACGATCGAGCGAGGCCACCACGCGCTCGCTCGTCGCCTGCGCGTTCAGCCGCGGGCTGGTCGCGAGCCGTCCCGCCAGGCCATAGCGCGACGGGAGATTCCACACGCGATCCACCGCGGCGCGCGACGTCTCGCACGACAACCGCGAGCCTTCCGTGAGCGATGCGGCGAGCGCCGCCGTGGTGCCGAGCGCGAGCAAGGCCGCGGAGGCGAGCACCACGTTGCGGCGCCGTACGAGCCCGCGCTCGAGCGCCGTGATCAACTCGTTCATCGGCCGGAACCGTGCCGCCGGTTTGACCGCCAGTGCTCTGCGCAGGACGCCGAACAGCCATGCCGGACCGCCGCGGCTCGGTGCATCGGGGCCGTCAGGCCGGGTGCCGGTGACGACCTCCCACAGCGCCACCGCAAACGCGTACTGGTCGATCGCGGGCCCGATCACGCCGTCGCGTTGCTCGGGAGCCATGTAGGCCGGCGTTCCCGCAAACGGGTGGCCGTCCCCGGCGGCCACCGCGAGACCGAAGTCGACCACGCGCACCACGCCGTCGTCACCGAGCAAGACGTTGTCCGGTTTGAAGTCGCGATGGACGATGCCGGCCTCGTGCGCGGCCGCGACTCCGCGTGCCGCGTCGAGGTAGTGGCGGACGATGTCTCGCCAGCTCCGGGGGCTCGCTTCACACCAGGCACGCAGGGTTCCGCCGCGCACGAGCTCCATCACGATCGCCGTCCGCGGGCCGAGCCGGATCACCTCGTAGATCTGGACGACGTTCGGATGTGACAGGCGCGCCATCGCCTGCGCCTCGCGAATCGGCCGTGCAGTCTCGCTCTCGGTCGCGAACATCTTGATCGCGACCTCGCGGTCGAGCTCGGGATCGTGCGCGGCAAACACGGCGCCCATGCCGCCGGCACCCACGAACCTGCGCAACACGTAGCGCCCGATCTGCGTGTCGCCCCATTCGTCCTCCAGACCCGCCGGCTCGGTCTCGAGCAAGTCGACCGTCATCAGGTGCGAGGCGCCGAGGGCGTCAATATGGTGTTCGGGACGCTGCTCACGCGAGCAGGTATCGTAACGTAGCGAGGCCAGAGAACCGAGAACCGAGAATCGCGATTTCTCGGACCGGTTCTAAGCACGGCGAACGCGGAACGCCACCGGCTCGACCATCCCGGGCAACAGCACCGACGGGGCGAGCAGCGTGCCGTCGGCGACCTCGGGCGGCACCGCGAGCCAGGCGCTGAACCGATCCTCGATCGCGCCGCGCGAGCTGCACGGCACGCAGGTCGCACCACGCGCGTGACATGCCGGGCAGCGCACCATCACTTGCATCGCGATCGTGATCATGCCGCCCTGCATGATCTCCTGGCTGTCGAGGAACAGCTCGATCACGCCATCGGCAGCGCGGCGGGCCGTCCCCGTCATCAACAAGATCTCGAGCGGCCGGCTGATCCGGGTCAGCAGCACGCCCGGCGCGCGCCTGCGCTCCGCGTCGGCCCTCGTCTTGACCCGCACGGAGATCCGGTGCTGGCGATCGTAGGCAGCACGCGCGATCGGATCGGAGAGCACGGCGTACACGGCGGCCAGCTGCTGGAAGATCGTCGTCGTGTCCGGACCGCCGCGGTCGGGATGCCACTTGAGCACCAGCCGTCGCCAGGCGCGCCGGAGCGTGGCCAGGTCGGCGTCGGGCGCGACCCCGAACAGCTCGTAGTAGTCGTCCGACGGCCCCGCAGGCACGGCTCGATGATACCGCGCGGCGCGGTCACCGGCACGTGCTCAGGCGCCGTGGCCGGGACGCGAGACGATCGCCAGCTCGACGTCACCGACGACGATCCGGCGGGCACTGCCGAGGTGGGAGGTGGTCGGGGCGGCTGCTACGACATCGCAACCGGTGACCCCGGCGATCTGGGACAGCGTCTCCTGGCTGGCATTCGCGGCCGCAACGCACAGCACGCCACGCAGCTTGTTCACGATCAGGAGGAGGAGCGCATCGCCGTCGATCGCCGGCGCGGCGAGGAAGATCGGACGCGCCTGGGCGGCCATTGCCTCGAGCACCGGCACGAGCGGCAGCGGATCCGAGAGCGGTTCGGAGAGCAGCAGGACCGCCGGGTCGTCGAGCTCGGCGCACCAGGTCGTGATGTCGGTGACGAAGTAGGCCGAGCTGGCCTGGATCGCGAACCGGCGACCCTCCGTCGCCTCGGGAAGCGTGCTCGGCTGCTTCTTGTCGGGTGGTGCCAGCAACTCGTCGCGTGTCTCGGCGTCAGGAAGGAACAGACCGCCGGCAGTGCGTTCGGGCATGGGCCACGATACCCGGTCACCGGCGCTATGATCGCGTGGTGGCGAACACCAAACCGCCGGTCACGCTGGCCGTCCGCGCGCTGCGTGCGGCCAGGGTCGAATTCGTCCCGCATCTCTATCGCTGGCAAGCGCACGGCGGCACGTCGGCGTCTGCGAAGGAGCTCGGGGTTGACGAGCACGCGGTGGTGAAGACGCTGATCTTCGAGGACGAACGCGGTCAGCCGCTGTGCATCCTGATGCACGGCGATCGCGAGGTGTCGGCAAAGAACCTCGCGCGCACGATCGGGGTCAAGACGGTCGCGCCGTGCAGCCCCGAGGTCGCCGACCGCCACTCTGGCTACCAGGTCGGGGGTACGTCGCCGTTCGGCCTGCGGCGCGCGATGCCGATCTATCTGGAGCGCAGCATCGCCGTGCTGCCCGTGATCCACATCAACGGCGGTGCCCGCGGCTTCCTGGTCGCGATCGATCCGCGCGAGCTGGTGCGGGTGCTGACGCCGGCGCTGGTCGACGTCGCGGTCTGACGACCGGCGGCCTCGGCCAAAGCGAGGACGAATGGACGCACGCCGGATTCGGATCACCTCTCGCGACCAGCGCGGGTCATCGAGGGCATCATGCGTCGATGACCGATCCCCGAGCCAACGAGCTGCGCGCGGGCTACGCGTCCGTCGCCCGCGCGTACCGCGAGCACCTCGCCGACGAGCTCGCCGGCAAGCCACTCGACCGCGCGTTCCTCGACGCATTCGCGGAGCGCTGCGCCGGCGGCCCGATCGTCGACGTCGGGTGCGGACCCGGTCATGTCGCGCGGTACCTGGCCTCGCGCGATGCGCGGGTCGAGGGACTCGATCTGTCACCGGAGATGATCGAGGAAGCGCGTCTTTCACATCCCGCGCTGACGTTTCGCGTCGGCGACATGTTCGCGCTGCCGTACGAGGCTGGCTCGATCCGCGGCATCGTCGCGTTCTACGCGATCGTGCACCTGCGCTCCGACGAGCTGGTCGCGCCGTTCCGCGAGCTCCGGCGTGTGCTCGCACCCGGCGGCTTGCTCGCGCTCGCGTTTCACATCGGCAGCGAGACCGTGCACGTCGACAACCTGTTCGGCGCCGCGACCTCGCTCGACTTCACGATGCACGCTCCCGACGCCGTGGTCGCCGCGCTCGGCGAGGCCGGGTTCGCGCTCGAGGCGCGGCTCGACCGCGAGCCCTATCCGGATGCCGAACATCCGACGCGACGGACGTACCTGCTCGCGCACGCTTGAAAAGTGTCCGTCCGCCGGGAAAATTTGGGGCGCGCCGCGTCGCGCGCCCACCGAACGCAACTACCATGGTCGCGGCGGGTTGCGGAAACGAGGTTGAGCAGTGCGAGCTCGCTCGCTAGCGGAACACTATCAACGTCACAAGGAGATGTTCTCGATGGCTGATCTGAATGCAGTGAAGACCAAGCAGCTGGCCTCGTGGTCGACGGGTGATTTCGGCATGATCGCGTGGCATACGCAATATCCGTGCGAGTTGCTGTGCGAGGCCGTGGGCCTCCGTGCGGGAATGAAGGTGATCGACGTCGCGACCGGTAGCGGGAACGGCGTGTTCTCGGCGGTCCGGCGCGGGTGTGAGGGCACCGGCATCGACTATGTGCCCGCGTTGATCGAGCGCGCGCGCGAGCGGGCGGCGGCCGAGCGCATGCCCGCGCAGTTCGACGTCGCGGATGCCGAGGCGATCCCGTATCCCGACGGCGCGTTTGATGTCGTGATGTCGGCGTTTGGTTCGATGTTCGCCCCGAACCAGGAGCAGGCGGCCGGCGAGCTGATCCGGGTCTGTCGCCCCGGCGGCAAGATCGCGCTCGCGAACTGGACGCCAACGGGGTTCTGGGGAAAGTTTTTCGGCCTGGTCAGCAAGTACATGCCGCCGCCTCCCGGCCTGCGGCCGGCGCCGGAGTGGGGTACAGCGAAGCGGATCAAGGAGCTGTTCGGCGCCGCGACGTCTTCGATCCACATCAACGAGCGCAGCGCCCTGTTCCGGTACCGCGATAGCGCGCACTGGATCGAGGTGTTCCGGACCTACTTCGGCCCGTTGATGCGCACGCTCGATGCACTCGACGAGACCAACCGGAGCGAGTTCCTGCGCGAGCTCGACGAAACGCTGAATTATCTCAATCGATCGGGGGATGACTCGCTCGTGATGTCCGCGGACTACCTCGAGATCGTGATGACGAAGAACAAGTAGCGGCCGATCGCCGTGCGTGATTTCGCGCAACGGCGAGCGATCTCGGGCATCGATCCGCATGCGCTCCCTCGTCGTCGCTCTCGTCGTCACCCTCGCGGTCTCGCTCACCGGCTGCCATCGCCAGACGCCGATGCGTGAGAGAGCGCGCGCGTTCGGGCGAGCCGCCGGCAAGCTGCTCGGCTCGATGAGGCCGGTGGTGGCCCGGGTCGAGGTCCGGACCGCGTTGAAGCAAGCCGCGCACGCGGGCGTCGACCGTGGGGTCGACAAGGCGATCGATGCGACGAACCGCCCCACGCGGCGGCCCGCGCCGCTCGAAGATCGCCAGCCCGGCCCGGCATCCGGCCCGGTATCCGGCCCGGCACCCGATCGGACGCCGATCCCGGTCCACGTCGAGCACATCGACGCCAGCAAGCCGACCCAGTTCGTCATGCGGTGGACCACGCGGGGCGGCAAGAGCTCCTGCGATGCGTATCCGACGCAGGACGAGTGCAACCGCAAGTGCACCGCGCTGTTGCAGGCGCACGCGATGCGGAAGCCCGACGACACGACGCCGCAAGGTTGCGTCTGCAACGAGCAGGACGGCGGCTGTTAGGCCGGTCGATTCGTCGTAACGGATGGCGGCCAGGGCCGCTCGAATGGGCAGAAGGATTGCCATGATCGCCTCCCCCAGCCCGTGCCACGACTCGTCCGACGGCTGTCTCGAACCGACGCGCAACGAGCTGCTCCACCTTGGCTGGCAGCTCGCCGGCGGCGGCGCCAGCGGCCCGCCTCCCGCATGGATCGCGATCTGCGAGCTCGTGCAGGCGAGCGCACGCGTGCTCGAGCTGGGCGATGAGGTCGGGAGTGCCCGCCACCTCGCCGCGGCGCGGGCGCAGGTTGCCCAGCTCCGGGACGGGATGTCGCCGGAGCTCGAACGCGAGATCGCGAGCTTGCTCGAGGGTCATCGCGAACCTGCTGGAGCGGGCTGGCTGGCGCTGTCGCCCGCCGAGCTTCGCGCGATCGTCGAACACCGCACCGCACGGACCAGCGGCGCGCGCGCCAGCTTCGCGGCGATGATCGGCGCGCGTGCCGCGGGTGGCTCGCCCGCTCGGATCGCCGACATCGCACATTGCGCCGGGGAGCTCGGCATCGCCCAGCGCATGGCCGAGGCGCTGATCCCCCAGCACGACGACTTGCGTGCCCTGCGCCCGAGCTGGGCCTGGGTCTGGACCGCGGAGGTCGCCGACGCCCCGAGCTGGGTCCGCCTCGGCCGGTGGGCACGTCAGATCTCTCGCACTGGCGCCGATCCCACGCCGCTTGCACAGCTGCTCCAGCAGTTTGCGGCCCGCCATGGCGTCGAACAGGCGCGCGCGCGGATCGAGCTCGCTCGCCGGGCGCTCGACCGCATCCATCCGTGAGGATCTGACGTCCAACCGGCATGCATGTACTCGTGACCGGTGCGACCGGCTTCATCGGTCGCGCGCTGTGTCTCCGGCTCGCCCGCGATGGCCATCAGGTGACAGCGTGGGTGAGAGACCGCGAGCGGGCGCGCGGCGTCCTCGGACCTGACTGCGGCTTGATCGAGGTCGGCGATCCGGGCGGGGTCGCGCGTGCGGCCGCCAGTGTCGATGCGATCGTGAACCTGGCCGGCGAGCCAATCATGGGCCATCGCTGGACGCGCGCGCGCAAGCAGCGCCTTCACGACAGCCGGCTCGGCCCGACCCGCGCGATGGTCGAGGTCGTCCGCGCGGCGGTGCGGCTCGGTCGAGCGCCCGCCCTGATCTCCGCGAGCGCGGTCGGCTGGTACGGCGATCGCGGCGACGAGGTCCTCACGGAACGCTCGACGCCAGGCGACGGCTTCGCGGCCGACCTGTGCCAGGCGTGGGAGGCCGCGGCGCTCGAGGCAAGCTCGGTGACGCGCGTCGTGCTCGCGCGGATCGGCATCGTGCTCGGTCGCGAGGGCGGTGCGCTGGCCAGCCTGCTTCCGCTGACCCGCGCGATGGTCGGCGGGCCGATCGCCGGTGGCGCGCAGTGGACGCCGTGGATCCATCTCGACGATGTGGTCGAGGCGCTGGTGCACCTCGTGGTCACCCCGACGATCACCGGCGCGGTCAACCTGGTCGGGCCGAACCCGGTCCGGCAGCGCGAATTCGCGCACGCGATCGGCCGCGCCGTCGGCAAGCCGGCCGTCGTCCCCGCGCCGCGCTTCGCGCTGAAGCTCGTGCTCCGCGAGGCTGCATTCGTGCTGCTGATGAGTCAGCACGCGCGGCCCGACGCTCTGCTCGCCAGTGGGTTCGCATTTCGCTTCACCGACCTCGATGAAGCGCTGCATGATCTGACGTCGTCACCCGGCGTCGCGATCCGGCGCCTCGAGCGCGACGAGGCGCCGGCGTCGGACTACGTGCGCGCGCGCCGGCCGCGCTACGTGCTGGTGGCGCGAACCGAGGTCGCGGCACCGCTCGCCGAGGTGTTCCCGTTCTTCTCGTCGGCGGAGAACCTCCAGCTGCTGACGCCACCCGGGATGGCGTTCCAGATCGAGACCCCACGCCCGATCGCGATGGCCGACCACACCACGATCGACTATCGGCTCAAGATCCTCGGGGTGCCCGCGTGGTGGCAGACCGTGATCGAGCGCTGGGTTTCGCCACAGCACGGCGAGGCGATGTTCGTCGACGCCCAGCACCGCGGGCCGTACCGCGCGTGGTGGCACGAGCATCACTTCCACGCGCACGGCGAACGCACCGTGATGGAGGATGTCGTGTACTACGCGCCGCCGTTCGGCGTGATCGGCGCGATCGCGAACAAGCTCCTCGTGGCCTCCCAGCTGCGCCGGATCTTCGGCTACCGCACCGCGGCGATCCGCCAGCGGTTTGGCGACGCGAGCTGACCGCTGCGGTACGGTGCGGCATGCTCCGGACGATGCTGGTCGCGATGGTGTGTGCGTGCTCGGCGCCGGCGCGAGCGCCGAGTGCGACGGCCGATCCGCACGCGTGGGAGACGCTGCAGCGCGAGGTGGCGGGGCGCTGGATCGCGACGACCGGCGACGCGCAGGTGCCCGTCGAGTTCAAGATGATGGCGAACGACACCGTCGTGCTCGAGCTGTTCGGCGCCAACGGTGGCAAGACGGTCACCACGTATCACCAGGACGCGGGAGGCTTGATCGCCACGCACTACTGCGCGCAGGGCAACCAGCCGCGGTTGCGACTGCGCGGCACCGGCGGCGGGAAGCTCGTGTTCCAGCTCGCGGATGCGACCGGGCAGGATGCCGGCGAGTCGATGCTCGTCGAGCTCTCGATCCAGCCGATCGCGCCGCGCGGGTTCGAGCGGGTCGAGGTCTACCGTCAGCCCGACGGGACGCTCGAGCGTACGGTGTGGCGCTACGCACCTGCCCCGTGATGTGAGGGCGGTCATCTCCCGCGCCTCGTCGACTGACGCAGATCCCGCTCGATCTCGACCTCGCAGGCACCGTACTGTCGGGTGGTGAGAAGGACCTTGCGTTCGGTGGTGCTCGCCCTGGTCGCTGGGGGATCGGTCGCTTGCGGATCGGGCGTGCCACCGCTCGTCACCGCGGAGCCCGGCGTGATCTTCACGTATCCCGCGGACCAGCAGCTCGACGTCCCGACCGGAGCGCGGATCGTCGTCACGTTCAGCGAGCCGGTCGAGGCTGGTGCCCTCGGCGCGTGCACCGCGACGACCGGCGCGTTCTGTGTCGTCGGACCCGCTGGTCCCGTCGACGCGACGGCGAAGGTCACCGGCGACGGCCGCTCGGTCGAGCTCTCCGGTGCACTCGAGCCCGGTACCACCTACGTGGTGTTCGTGCGATCCGAGCTCGCGCCGCGTGCGACCAACCTGCCAGCGGGGCCCCTGTTCCGCTTCACGACCCGGGCCCACCGCCCGCGCGCGGCGGCGCCGTCGCTGGTCGCGGTCAACGGCGCACCCATGGTGACGCCCGACGCGTATCGCCCCGTGCTCGACAGCTCGACGATCCGCCTCGTGTTCTCCGAGCCGCTCGACCCACGGACCGTCCTGCTCGCCCCGGGCTCGCTGTCGTTGATCGATCTGTCGAACGGGGCCGACGTGCCGGCACTCGTGGTCGCGCAGGGCATCCACGCGTCGATCGATCCGCTCACCGACCTCGCGCCCGGCAGGCGCTACGAAGTTCGCGCGGGCGCCGGGATCCGCGATCTGGGCGGTCGCGCACTCGCGCCGGCCACGGCCTCGCTCATGCCACTCGACAGCGGTGCGTCCGCGCCGGTGATCCAGGTCGCGCGGACCCGGCAGCCGGGTGATCCGGGGCCGGATCGATCGCGCTCGGGCGCCGAGCCCAATGTCGTGGCGATCGACAAGCCGCTGATCGGCCGCGAGACCGTCACCATGCTGCCGGGCACGATGCAGATCGAGCTCGGCGATCCGAAGGCGCTCGAGGAGCACGGCGATGCGATCGCGTTCACGATCCGGCGTGGCCAGCGGCTCGCGATGACCGGGCTCGACATCAAGCTCGGCGGCGAGATCCCGGCGGGCCTGGCCACCGGCGAGATCCAGATCGAGCTGCTGACCGATGCCAACGGCCGGCTGTACCGCAACCCGTACCAACCGGCGGAGCAGGTCCCGAGAATGCGGGCGCCCCGCTGTGGGTCGATCTCGCGATGGATCTCGCGATCTACACGCTCGCACCCGACGGCAACGCGGTGCTCTCGCAGACCATCCTCGGCGTGCAGGCGACGGGCACCGTGATCGCGACCGACGGCGTGCTCGCGATCGAGAACGTCGCGGCGATGGAGATGTCGGTGCTCGGGATGACCAGCGCGTCCACCAACATGGTGCTCGAGCTGATCACGGACCTCGCCGCGCCGGCGCCCTCTGACACCGAACCACCGGTCCTCCAGATCACGTCGCCGCAGGAAGGCACCAGCTTGCACGCGGTCGGCGACGGCATCGAGCTCGTGTTCAGCGAGCCGGTCGACCTCGCGCGATTCGATGGCGTCACGCTGCACACCGCGTCGGGCGTGCCGATCGCGACGGTGCTCGAGAGCCACGGCGCCACCGTCGTCGTGCGCCCGGTCCAGCGCCTGCCCTACGCCGTCGACCTCGAGCTCGAGCTCGACGGCGTCACCGATGTCGCCGGCAACCCGCTGGCGGCGACCATGCCGCTCGGCTTTTCGACGCCGCGGCTCCAGGGCACTGGCGTGCCGCTGACGATCGTCTCGCTGCGTCCCGGCGCGCCGTGCTCGCTGACCGGGGGTCGGTGCTCCGGCGGGCGCGACTCCGACGAGGTCTACCGCCCGTTCGAGCTCGCCGCGAACGAGCCGATCGATGCGGTGTTCAGCCAGCCGATCACGCCGGCCTCGGTCACGCTCGGCGCGAGCTGCGGGACCGGCAGTGTGCGCGTCGAGACGCTCGATGCCGGCGGCGCGTGCAGCGGCGTCGTCGCGGGCACCTTGATCCGGCGCGACCGCAGCCTGTCGTTCGTCCCTGACGAGCCGTGGGTGGTCGGCAAGCGTTACCGGCTCGCGCTGGTGACCGGCGGCAACGAGGGCTGCGACGGCAACGAGCTGTGCGGCATCAGCGGCGAGGCCGCCAGCTTCGATCCGCTGTCGGGCACGGAGGGCGGCGACGCCGGCGGCCCGAGCCTCGTGATCGACTTCGCCGGCGGTGCCGCGACGACCAGCGTGCTGTCGAGCCTCGATGTCAGCCCGGCGACCGACCTCAACGGCTCGGGCTTCATCGACAGCAACGAGATCCGGTACGACGAGAATCGCGCTGCGCTCCGCATCGTCGGCACCAGCGGCGCGGTCGGCAGCGCGAGCTTCGACATGGCGGACTGTCTGCCTGCCACCCCCGAGGTCGAGGGGTGCACCTACCTCGCCGGCTCGCTGCCAGTCCAGCTCGGCGAGCTCGAGCGCGATTGCCCGCTGCCGGGCGGTGGCATCGCACCGTCTTGCATCCCGCTCGGGCTGTCGCCGCAGGCGCTGCTCGGCACGTCGCTGTCACTCGACGCCAGCGTCGGCATCACCATCAACACGGATACCGGCACCACGGTGATGCGGATCCGCGAGCCGACCAGCGGCCCCCTCAAGGGCTACATCGTCGACAACGGCGGCAAGCCGAAGATCGTCGCCGCGCTCGAGCTCTACATGGACGCGCCCGACATGAGCATCCCGCTGTCGAGTCACGACCTCCACAGCAAGCCGCTCTCCGTCCAGCTCGAGGGTCCCGTGACGTTCCTGCCGGACGGTCAGATCCGGATCCAGCTGTCGAACGTCGCGGACGTGCCGGTCAGCGTCGGCATCGATGCCCCGCTCGGCCTGTCGGGCACGGTCGACATGGTGCTACCGCGCGGCGAGATGAGGCTGCAGCTGCTGTCCCGGCTGCTGCGGGGAGTCGAGCCATGAACGCGTGGCTCGTGCTCGGCGGGATCCTGCTCGCCACCCCGGCGCACGCGGATCCGGGCAAGCGGCTCTACGTCCGGATCGGCGGCGCCCACATCGCGGCGCTCACCCAGTCGCGCGAGCTCGAGCTCGCGGATGTCGACGGTGCCGCGAGCCTCGCGGTCGAGAACGGACCGATCGAAGGCTCCGGTGCGCGGGTCAACTCGGCGACCGTCCCGGCGATCACGGTCGGCTATCGGCTGTCCGACAAGCTCGCGATCGAGACCGTGCTCGGGATCCCGTTCACGATGAGGTTCGAAGCGACGGGCACGCTCGCGACCGAATCGATCGCGCCGACCGTGCTCGGCGGCATCATGACCGGCGTACCCGCGCTCGGCCCGCAGCTCGGCGAGGCCAAGGTCGCGCCGCTGCTGTTCACGCTGGCCTATCAGCTGCGCGCGCTCGGTCCGCTGCGACCGTACGTCGGGACCGGCCTGGCGCTGCTGCTGGCGTTCGACGAGCACGTCACGAACCCGATCCTGACCGAGGTGTCGGATCCGGAGATGTCGATCGCACCGGCGCCCGGCATCGTGCTGCAGACCGGCGCCGAGGTCACCGTGTGGCGACGGTTCTACGCGCGGCTCGACATCAAGTTCATCGCGCTGATGATGGCGCGCGCCCGGGTCGAGCACATCCAGGTCCGCACACCCGGTCTGCCGCTGTTCGACACCGCCGAGGTCGGGACCGCGAACATGAACGTGTGGGTGAACCCGCTGATCGTCCAGCTCGGCATCGGCACCGACTTCTAGGCGCGCCGTGCTCGCCGCTCGCCGGGCCGTGCTCGGCTCGGGGTCGAACACGCTCGCCGCGCCGGGCTGGCTCACGGTGGGCGTCGCCC
>JBBJLY010000330.1:0-8122 GCA_037720695.1 Kofleriaceae bacterium
TCCGACGCGCTGTTCGTGTGGGGACGCTGGTGCGTGCTCAGGGAGGGCAAGCCCGAGCCGGTGTGGGATTCGCGCGCGACCTGATCCGTGTAGTACCGTCGTGGCGTGGCTCGGCTCGCGCCAATGTTGCTGGCGGTGTCCGCGTGTGGGCGGCTCGGGTTCGAGCCTGCGCCTGAGCCCGACGCTGGCGACGCCGCGATCGACGCCGTCGCATGCCGCGGGCGATGGACGACCGAGCTCGAGACCTTGCCGGCGTTCCTCGAGGTCCGTGCGGCTGCGTCGATCACGATCAACACCGATGCCGGTCATCTGCGGTTCGCGATGCCGCCCACGCCGCAGCAAGAAGGCTACGTGGTGACGCCGATCGAGTCGTTCGTCGAGCGCTCCGCGGCGCTCCACGTGACGCGGATCCTGACGGCGGGCCTGACCTCGATGGGGCTGCATGCCACGGAGTCGGCGTCCCACATGGGCGTTGACGCCGGCGTGCTGCGTGCCACCGTGCAGGTCGACAACAGCTCGGTGATCACGCTCGCGAGTCGCGCCTACGACCCGGTGACCGATGCATGGTGGCGCCTGCGCGAGACCAGCGAGGTCCTGTACTACGAGACCTCGGGCGACGGCGTGGTGTGGAAGCAGCTCGCGGTGACCACGAGCTGGGGTGTCACCAGCACGTACCTCGATTTCGGTTGCCACACCGGCGACGGATCGCCACAGGCCGACGAGGCGCACGTCGAGCGCTTGCTCGACTGCCCGTGACTACTGGGCGAGCTGGGCCTCGAGTGCCTTGACCTCGGCCTCGAGGTTCTTGTCAGTGATCTTCGCGGTCGCGTCGACCTCGAAGTCGGCCTCGGTCGGGACCTCGACGTCGTCGGCGGCGCTACCGCTACCGGCGGCGCTACCATTGCTGCCAGTCGCGACGACGGCGCCGCTCCCGGCGGTATCACTACCGGCGGTGGCGCTGCCAGCGGTCGTGCTGCCGGACGTCGGGGCCGGCTCCTGCTTGTCGTTCGGCTTCTTGCCGCAAGCTGCGAACGCGAACGTGAGGCCGATCAGGATCGTGGACATCCGCTTCATCACTTCACCTCGAACGTGGTCTTGAGGGCTTCCATCCGTTGATCGTGGCGCTCGTTTTCGCGCGACTCGGCGATCTCGACGCGGATCGCGAGCTTGCCGTTGTTCGCCAGCTCGGCGACTTCTCGCATCCGGCCCAGCTCGGCGACGCGCTGCGCGTGCAGCGTCAGCTCGTCCTGTGTCGCGGGGTCGATGAGGAACGCGCGGTCCCACTTCGCGCGGATCGCGCGGGCCCGGGAGATCCGGCGCTCGTCGCGGGTGCGCTCCATCTCCTCGTGCCGGCGGCGCCACTCGGTCTCGCGCGCCGCGCGATCGGCATTGATCTGCTTCTCGCGTGCGGCCCACCAGGCCTCGGCTGCCTTGCGGCGCTCCTCGTCGAGCCGACGCGCCTCGGCGACCGGGTCGTAGGCGTCGACGGTCTCGAACGCGCCGACGACCAGGTTGCGATTGTTCCAGCGCAGGCCGATCGCCTGGCGGGGTTGCGCGTTGGCAGGGACGGCAAACACGATCTCGTTGGGGCCGACCTTGAGCACGGGGATAGGGCCTCCGGCGAACACCACCTCGGTGCCCTGCACGAAGTTGCGGCCACGGATCACGACGCGCGTGCCGGGCTTGCCCTTCGCCGGCCAGTAGCTGCTGACGACCGGGTTCTCGAGCCTCCACCGGCGCCGCGGGCGATCGCCAGGTCGGCCATCACCAGGTCGGCCATCCCCAGCACGATCAGGCGGGAACCGATCCGGCGGCACGATCGGTCCGGAGCCGGCATCGACCCACTCGCCGTTGACGAACACGTAGATGTCGTCCTTGCGATCCCAGCGGCTCTCGCGCCACTGCTTGCCCGCGCGCTCGCGCTCCCAGTGACCGGCGAGCCACTCCCACTTTCCGCGCTTCCAGTCCCAGTGACCGGTGACCCAGACGAAGCCCTTGCGGGCTGCCTGTGCTTCGACCCGTGGGGGTGGCGGTGCCTCGCGTGGCGGATCGCGCGGCGGACCCTTGGGACGCGGCTCCGGGCGAACGGTCTTGGGATCCCGGTGGTCGCGAATGGTGGGCTGCGCCGAGGCCACCGAGCCCGCGAGACCGAGTAACAACAATCCACGAAACAGCGATGTGCTCACGCCGCGAGTATTCGCCGTTCCGGGGACGCAGGTGTGAATGTTCGGTCATCACCTCGTTACGAGATGTGAAGCCGGTACAGAAATCACGGGCAGCGATTGACAGACTCGCACGACGGGCGTGCGCCTCACCAGGCGAGCGATTGCCCGGCGAGCGCGGGCACCATGAGGTACCGTGCGCGCGATGCTGTGTCCCCGTTGCGACATCGAGCTCGAACAGAAAACCCCGCACCAGCGCTGGCGCTGCCCTTCCTGCCGGGGCGCGGTCAGCTGCACCGGGGACTTCGTCGCTGCGTTACGTGACGCCGCCCCGAGTCTCGTACCGCCCGACGCAACGATCCTGGTCACGCCCCTCCGTGCTTCCGCGACATCGAAGGTCGCGTGCCCCAAGTGTCGAGAGCCCATGAGCTCGGTCACGCTCTCCAACTTCGAGCTCGACCGCTGCTATGCTGACGGGTTGTTCTGGTTTGATGACCTGGAGCGCGTCACCGTGCTCGCCGCTGCGAAGCGGGAGGCCATGCACCCCGTGCTCCACGGCTTGATCGAGTCGCTGTTCGGGAAGTGAATCAGCGCAGCAGGCGATCGATGGCCGCGGGCTCCCAGCGATCGATCGCCGCCGCGAGCTCGGCGACCGTTGTCGGTGCGGCGCCGGCGCGGCGGATGTCCGCGAGTGCCGGCAGGGCGGGGCGACCGATCCGATGGATCCCGGCGGGCCGACCGAGCGGGACGCGGCGCAGCTCGTCGAGCCCGATCCACAACGCGATGCCGAGCGCAGGCAGGGTGAGCAGATCGGTCCAGTCGTCGTAGAACGCGGCGGGGCGGCCGAGCTGACCGAGCACGCCGCCAACCTGCGTTGCGATCGCCGGACTCAGCTTCACCGCGGCGAAGCCGGCGCCGGTCGCGACGATGCACGCGATCAGCCGCCGCAGCGTGAGACTCGGATCGACGCGCGCCCCGAGGCGCGCCGCGACGTGCAGCACGAGGCCGATCGCCGCCGACAGCACCACAGGTGCAAACGCGAGCCCGGCGACGTCGCTCAGCTTGCCGGTCACAACCGACGGCCCGAAGCGCGATTTGAGGATCCAGTCATTGACGACCAGGAGCGCCACCGCAGCGAGCGTGATCGGATGCAGGGCCTCGCCGACGGGCAGCGCGGGAGTTTCGGCTCGATCGCGCCCACGCAGCGCGCGCCGTAGACCATCGGCCGCCACCCGTATACTCTGCCGCTCGTGTCGGAGTCCGGCAAGCAGTCCGAGAGCGCCAAGCAACTCGCCGAAGCCGAGCAGCAGGCAAAGGAACGGTTCGAGCGTGCGATGGCCGAGCTGCGCGAAGGCGCGTATCGGTTCTCATCGCGTGCGCGTGGCCAGTCCGAGCTCATCATCGAGGAGCTGATCGATCCCGAGGGCGAGACCGTACAAGGGATGTCGGATGTCGAGGGTGATCAGGGAGCGAGCGCGCTGGCGCAGTCGCTCGAGCTGATCACGTTCGACACCTGGTTGTTCGGTCAGATCGGCGACAAGGACGAGCTCGATCTCAAGGCCGAGGACCACTGGGAGATCTGGTTCACCTACGGCGCCTGGATCGGCGAGACCATGCGGCGCCGTCACGGCGGCCACTGGCTGATGATGGGCGACGATCCGCACACCTGGCGGGTCGGGTTCTCGAAGCTGTTCCTCGAGATCGCGCCGTTCGTGTTCTCCGAGCAGCTGCTGCGCATGGGCTCGGGCGCGACGCGCAAGATGGTCAGCGAGATCGAGCGCATCCGCCAGCTCCACGAGGAGCAGCGCGAGAAGGACAACGACAAGAGCCTCGATCGCTTCCTGTCCCAGCACTACATCCGGCTGCACACCGTGCCGCTCGGTCAGTGGATGGCGATGGACTTCGCGCGCCTCGCGTCGCTGTGGAACGACGAGCCGGTGTCCAAGCTGATCGAAGGGATCAAGGAGAGCGGCCCGCGGCTCGGCCCCGGCAACTCGCAGATCGTGGAGCAGGTGATCCAGGCGATCAGCCGCGCCAAACAGGACGAGCCGATCGCGAAGCAGACCACCGACCGCGGTCTGTTCGAGGCGGTCGCCCAGATCGTCGCGCTTCGCCGCGCGACGCAGCCGGTCGCGATCGACATCCTCGAGCGCGTCGTGATGCCCGCGCTCCACGTCGGCATGCCCGAGGCGTTCCCGCCGCTCGACGAGGACGACCTTGCCAACCTGCGCAAGGGCATCGAGATGTTCGCGTTCTTCGTCGAGGTCATCCCCCACAAGTGGCAGGCCGACGACGAGGGCTTCCTCGGCACCATCCCGCACGAGCAGCTGACGACGCCGTACGCAGATCGCAACGTGCTCGAGATCGGCAAGGGCGACTGGGTCGTCGTCAACCCCAGCCACTTCATCCCGATGCTCGAGCAGTTCGACGCCCAGAAGCTGATCGACAAGTACGACGATTTCGTGAAGTACGTGTCCTCGATCCCCGATGCGCCTCGCCGCCGCGACGACGGCCGGATGCTCGCGCAGACCGCGGTCCAGGCGCTCGCAGATCTCAAGGCCTGCGTCGCGACCGCGCTCCAGAACAAGGACGCGCTGCTGTTCCGGCTACTGCCGCCCCCCGGTTAGGAAGTAGCAGACGCCGCCGAAGCACGTCATCGCCCGGCCGATCGAGACATCGTTCGACAGGTAGATCGTGAGCGGTGGCGCCGTCTTCGTGCCGGAGCAGGTCAGCCGATGCTCGACCAGCTCGTCGAGCAGGCCATGGGTGCGCGCGAGGGCGCGACCGCTCGCCGCGATGTCGAGCTCGGACACCACGTCGGCGAGGATCCGATCGCGCCGCTGGCGGACCGCCTCCTCGCAGGCCCCGTGCCACGGCGTCGTGTAGCCGCTGTCATCGATCTCGATCGTGCGACCCTGAAACACGGCGGCGTCGTCGTCGGTCAACGCCGAGATCGTCGAGATCACGTGATCTCGGATCGTCCACGTCTGCGCGAGCGGATCGCGTGCCGGTGCGGGCGTCGGGGGCACCACCGGGGGACCACACGCGAGCAGCCCCGCCACGAGCAGCTCACGCCAGCGAGGCTTCGGTACCACGGAGCGGCAATGACACCACGAAACGCGCGCCGCCGGTGGGTGGGCGGTCCGGACTGATCGAGAGCTCGCCGCCATGCTCGATCGCGATCTTGCGCGAGATCGCGAGACCCAGGCCGGTGCCGGTGGTCTTCGTGGTCACGTAGGGCTCGAAGATCTTGTCGCGGTCCGCTTCGGTGACGCCCTTGCCGCAGTCGTCGATCGTGATCGTGACGGTGTCGCCGTCACTCGCCCAGCTGATCGTGACGTTGCCGGTGGTGCCCGCTTCCTGACCAGCGTGGATGCCGTTCTCGACCAGGTTCGCGAGCACGCGCTTCAGCAGCAGCTTGTCGGCGCGCACCGTGACCGGCTTGCCGGGCGGGCGCAGCGTGAGCCGGGAGGCCATCAGCGGATCGAGCTTGAGCTCCTCGATCAGCTCGGCGAGCTCGAGCGGCGCGGCAAGGACCTTGGGAAGCGCGCCGAGCGTGCGGAACGTATCGACCAGCCGGCGAAGCGAGGCGATCTCCTCTTCGACGATCTCTCCGGTGTCGGCGAGCAACCGCTTGAACTTGTCATCGCCGCCCTTGTACGCCGAGACGCAGTGCTGGACTGCGAGCTGGATCGGCGTCAGCGGATTCTTGATCTCGTGGGCGAGCCGGCGCGCGACGTCCTGCCAGACGCCCATGCGCTGCAGGTACTCGACCTGGAGGCGTGCCTGATCGACGTTGTCGAGCATCGTGTTGAACGCGAGCCCGAGCTCCGCCATCTCGTCGCGGCCTCGCAGCTCGACGCGCGCGTCGTGCCGGCCTTCGGAGACGCGGCGCGCGGTCGAGACCAGCGCGGCGATCCTCCCGGTGAGTAGCGTCGAGGCGACGATCCCGAACGCGGCGGCGCCGAGTCCCGCGATCCCGATCAGCACCAGGAACGCGGCGGTGTAGCTCCACGGCAGCGCGGTCTTGGCCTGCATCAGGGCGCGCGACGCGTCGAGCGCCTTCTTCAGATCCTCGATGTCCTGCTGGACCGTCGCCGACACCTCGAACGTCAGCTGCAGCAGCGCGCCGCTGACCCCGAGCGGGACCTCGACGACCTTCGCGCGCCACTCGGGCCCGGCGAGCGGGCGCTCCGCCACGGCGAACACCGTGCCGTCGGGTGCGAGGATCGTGATGCCGGACAGGCCGGCCTGCTGCGGCTCGTCGATCATCGCGTGCAGCGTGCGCTGGCGATCGAAGCCGAACAGCTCGAGGACGGTGGCCAGCGGATTGTCCGGATCGAGCGCGAGCAGCTCCGGGCGGCCCGCGAGCCGGTTCGCGACCTCGACGTGGAGCTGCTTCGTCGTGTTGACCATGCCGTGATAGGCCTCGAACGAGCGCTCGAGGACGACCATCCGATCGGCGGCCTCGGTCGCCCCGTAGTTCGCAGCGGCCTTGCCGGTGTCGATGTAGAACCACGCGGCGACGCCGAGCGGCATCATCACGATCATGAACAGCGCGACCGCGACCTGAAGCGGGATCCTGCTGGGTCTCATGGGCGGGGCCGGTAGAAGGGTTGCGAACGAACCTTGAGCACGCGATCCGCAGCGGGGATCTTGGGATTGACGAACACCGACACGAACGAGCCGAAGAACGCACCGCCGCGATCGAGCCCGCCACCCGTGCCCTGGCTGAGCCAGCGCCGGACCTCCGCGAGCGTCTCCTTCGAGACCGGGTTGAGCTCGACGTGCATCGCGAGGCCGTGGATCTGCTGGACCGTCACCGTCGACAGCAGCGCCACCGGCAGCTGGTCGATCGTGGTCAGCCGCTTCAGCGCGTCGGCCTGGCGCTTCTCGCGGACGCGTTTGCGGCCGGTCGGCTCGTCGAGCTGGAGATCAAACGCCTCGTCCCACACGTCGTACACCACCGAGCGGCGGACGAGGACGAACGCGACTGGCTTGGCCGAGTCCTTGGGATAGATCCAGATCCGGATCACCACGGTCGAGGTGAAGCCCGAGGACAGCGCGCGGTAGGCCTTGCTGTCGAACAGCTTTGCCAGCGCGTTGCTCGAGATCGTCAGGTAGTCACCCTTCTCGATGAACCGCATCGTCTGCTGCTCGACGCGGTCCTCCTCGTCCGCCCGCGCCGTCCGGACCGCGAGCACCACCAGCAGCGCCACCAACCACGCCCGCATCAGCGCAGTCGCCCCAGCCCGTTCGCGATCGTCAGCTCGAAGATGCCGATGTCGGTGTCGAGTCGCACGCCGGCATCGAGGTAGAGGTCGAGTGGCAGCGCATCGGCGAGCGAGACATCGCGCGCGCGCAGATCGGCGGTCTCGGCGAGGCCCCACAGCCCGATGCCGAGGAACAGATCGCCGCCGTAGACGCGGTTGCGACCCTTGCCGCGCCACAGCTGGACCGCGTATTCCACGGTCGCGCTGCCGCCGAGGTCGCCGTAGGTCGGCTTGTCAGGACGCGTGCCGAGGATGTCGAGTGGCTCGGCTGCCGACAGCACGAGCCCGAGGGCGCGCGGCGTCAGCATGCGATCGACATCGGCGATGTGGATCCGATCGAAGCGCGGCGCATTGCCGACCACGACGCCCCCGGCGAGCTTGATCGCGATCGCGTGCTTGTCGTCGAACACGCCCCAGTAGTGCTCGTAGCGCCCGAACAGCGTCGCGAACTGGTAGTCCGAGAACGCCGCGCCGAGCTCGGCCGAGAACGCGAGATGGCCACCGGCATGGGGCAGGATCGGATCGGGCCGGGTGTCGCGATCGTAGACGAACCCGATCGTGGACACCGTGCTGCGACCCGGATCGAGGTGGAGATCGATCGCGACCGTGCGGCCATCGGGCAGGGTCTGCGTCGGTCGCTACCAAGGTCGAGCCGAAGCCAGATCCCAAGACCCAGCAGAAGCCACC
>JBBJLY010000118.1:0-24096 GCA_037720695.1 Kofleriaceae bacterium
GGCGGCGCTGGGGGTGGTCGGGTCGCGACAACCGTAGCTACAGCGCGACCTGCGTGTTACGGTCGAGGATGCGCTCGGCCGAGCGCTCGCCGTCGCAATCTCGACACGCGACCCGCGCGAGCTGCTCGGCGAGGAGCTCGCCAGCCGACTCGCGGAGGCGCCGGTGTTGCGGATCCACGGCGAGTCCGAACGGTGCAGCGCACGCCAGCTCGCCGCGCGGTTCCCCGACCACGCGGTGCCGTACGTCGCCGAGCTCGAGCGTCCGGTGGAAGGATTCACGCCGCTCGTCGGTGATGCCGCGCTCGCGACTGCGGTTGGTCGACTGGTCGGCCGCGAGGTTCGCGATGCCACGTCGGACCTCGCGCTGCGCCGCGAGACCTTGCTCCGCGCGACCCGGCTCGCCGAGCTCCGCGCGCGACCGAGCCAGCCGATCGCGTTGCCGGCGGGGGCGGTCGGCGTGGCGTTCGAGACCAAGCACGTTCGCGGGGTGGCCGGGGTCGCGAGCGGTGGCAGCTTCGAGCTCCACGTGCTGGTCGAGGGCCGGCCGTTCGACGTGATCCGGCGCGGCGACGAGCTACCGCTCCACGTGGTCGCCGACCTGGCGGCGCATCGGATCGGCAAGGGCTTCGAGCTACCGAAGCTCGAGATCTCGCGCCTGATCGCCGACGCGAGCGCCGTCGCGGTCCCCCTGGTGGTCGCGATCGCAAAGGCCCACGCGCAGGCGCTCGCCGATCGCGGACCGGCGCGCAGCTTGCTCGGCCGGATCGTCACTGCCGCGCCGCTCCGTGCGGACACGCGCGAGGAGCTCGCGACGCGGATCCCGTTCCTCACGATCCAGGGCGGCCGGCACGTCGTCAGTCGCTCGCAGCGGCTGGCGATCGCGAGCTGGGGCGAGGACTGGCTCGCGCCCGCGCCCGGCGAGCGTCCGGATCCACTGGACGGCCCGATCGTCCAGGTCGCCCCGGACGACCGCGAGTTGCTCGCGATCCTGCGTGCGCTGCACGGCAAGCCGAGCGACGTGCAGGCCGAGGTCACTCGTCAGCAATCGAGACGCCGGGTCGCGCGCGGGCTCGTCCCGGCGCCGGTGGTCCCGAACGCGAGTGCCGACGTCAAGCGCAAGCTGTCCGAGCTCGGCGAGCTCGCGCGCGACCTCGGGCCGGGTGAGATCGCGCTGGTCGACCTGCCCACGTCATCCGTGCTGCGCCATGTCCACGGCCGCCTGCACAGCCAGATCTCGCTCTCCGATGTCGTGCCCGCGGTGTGGATCGCGATCGAGGCGCCGGAGCTCGGACTCGTCGGGCTGCCCGACCCGGTGTCCGCGGGGCCGGCCCACATCCTCGACACCGCGGGGCTGAGCGCGGCGGACCAGCTGCGCGCGCTGGGGAGCGCCACGATGCCCGGCAGTCCCGCGCCGGTGTCGAGCGGCGGGATCGGATCGCGCACGCGCAGGCGCTGGTCACCCGGCTCGTCGAGCAGGTGCTCGCGGCGCATTCGCTCGAGCAGTTGCCGCCGTGGATCAGGCGGTCACTACGGCGGGCCGTGCTCGCGCAGGAGCTGCAGGCGCAGCTCGCGAAGCTTCCACTGTTCGAGTCGATCGACGGTAGCTGGCTGGCGTGGTCGACCCTGCGCGGGCAGCTCGAGCGGTTTGGCGATCTGTGGTCGGTGCCGCGTGTTCTCCCGGGCATCCAGCCGCTCGATGACCGGCGGCTCGTGATCGTGCTCGAAGTGGACGAGCTCGCACTGGCACGGCGCCACGACTCCGCGATCATCGACGCGCGGGTCGAGCTCGCGCTCGATCACCGCGCACGCGCCAACCGCGAGCGCGAGGTGGCCACCTCGCTGGCGCTGCCGGCCGGGATCTCCGTGCTCGCCCAGATCACGCTGGACGGTGATGGGATCACGCAGCCGCGCGGCACGATCGGCGTGCTGGCGCCCGAGCATGCCGAGCAGCGCGCGCTCCACGCGCACCGCGAGATGTTCCCGTTCGATCCCGGGGCTGACGTCTGTGACTGGCCGACGATCGCCGTGGTCGACGATGCCCGGTTGACGCCGGATCGCGTGTGGGCCGCGCCGATCCCGAACGGCGCGCCATGGAACGACATCATCACCAAGATCCGTGCAGCCAGCGAGCACATGCTGCATGGGTTGCAGTTGCTGGGTACCCCGGAGGACGCCCTCGTCTCCCGGCCGATCAGTCGCGCGATGCAGACGCGCGTCCCCGCGCTGCGCGATCAACCCGAGCAGCAGGTCCGGGGCACGCTGTGGCTCGCGGGGCCGCCCGGCCATTCGGAGATCGCGATCCGCGCGTCGGCGCGCTCGACGCTGTTCCTGCCCGGGGGCGACCTCGGGATGCGCGGCACGCTCCTGGTCCACGCGCAGGGGGATCCGCTGCTCGGGTTGTCGGAGCTGTGCCTCGACGCCTACACGCAGATGCTCGTCGAGCTCGGCCTCCGCCGCGAGCTCGGAGACAGCGCGCTCGCGCACCTCGCGGCCGGGCTCGCGACCCGCCGGATCCCACCCGAGCAGACACCGCACGTGCTGTTCGCGTGCTTCCGACCGGCGCCGCTCGGGGCTCGCGAGCTGGTCGCGCTGTTCGGGGCGATCCACCGCGTCCCGATCATCGACGACGGTGTCGCCACGCGCATGATCTCGATCGTCGACGATGGCAGCTTCCTCGCGCGCACCGTGATCGCGCGGCTCGGCCCACGCGCGCGCCGCGAGCGGCCGATCGTCGTCCCCGCGATCCCAGCGATCCCGACGGCGGCCCCGAAACCGCCGCCGCGCCCGGTCCACTGGTTGGACATCGTGGTCGAGGCGCTGCGCGAACGGATCGCGCGCTGCGGGATCGTGGTCCCGTCGTTCGCGATCGCTCCCGGTACGTCCGAGCCGATGCTCGAGCTCGCCGACCACCTCGTGCTCGCCGGCGAGCACCCGCAGCTGCACGCGATCGCGGCGGCCTGCCATGCGCGATCGGCGTGCGCGGATGCCGCGCTCGACGTGCTCGCTGCGCACGCGGTCACCGTCCTCAACGTCGGCCTGACCGAGGTCACCGATGCGGCCGAGGCCGCCGCGCTCGGCATGCTGCTCGCCGAGTGCTGATCTGCTAGCGTCCGGCTCCATGAGACTCGCGCAGCTGGTCGTGCCCCTGGTCCTCGCCGCAGCGTGTAGCCGCAAGACTGAGCCAGTCCCGCGCCACGACGACCACGACGACCACGACGACCACGACAAGGCGAAGCCCGACCCGGGCCCGGTCACCATCAGCTACGACCAGATCTCGCGCACCGAGCTCAATCGCTGGGCGGTGCGCCAGAACCTCGGGCTGTATGGATCGCCGATACCGACAAGGACAACGTGCTCGATCCGGGGGAGCTCGCGACCCTGCTGTTCTATCCACCACCGCCGTCACTCGCCGAGGCGTACCCGAAACTGGTCGCCGCGGCCAAGGCGCAGACGCCCGCCAACCTCCGGCAGAAGCTCGTCGGCGAGGACCTCGATCAGGGTCGCCCGACGCTCGTCCACAACGACCTGCGTGCGCTGTCCGCCGACGACAAGCAGTTCGTCGGCCACATGATGAATGTCGCGAAGCTGGTCGATCAGCTGTACGAGGTCCAGCTCGGGACCGCAGATCTCGCCGCGAAGCTGCCGCCCGACCTGGCGAGCCAGAGCCTGTTCCGGCGCAATCGCGGCCCGAGGTGCGTGGCGCCCTCGACCCAGGGCAACAAGGAGTGCTCGGCGATCCCGGGTGCCCCGAAGCCGATCCTCGGGATCTATCCCGCGGCGCTGCAAGCGGACGACAAGTTCTGCGCCGCGCTCGAGAAGCGTCCCGATGCGAAGGCGTTGCTCGCGCCGTTCGTCGCGGTCGGTGGGACGCCGGTCAAGCCGGTCGCCGTGCCGTACACCACGCAGTTCGCGGCGCCGATGACCGCGATCTCGAAGGAGCTGCTGCTCGCCGCCGAGGCGATGAAGGATCCAACCGAGGGCGCGCTGGTCGCGTACCTGCGCGCGGCCGCTCAGGCGTTCACCACCAACGACTGGGTCTCGGCCGACGAGCCGTGGTCGCGGATGAGCTCGGCGAATTCGAAGTGGTACGTGCGCGTCGCGCCCGACGAGACGTACTGGGAGCCCTGCGCGCAGAAGGCCGGCGCGCACCTCACGTTCGCGCGCATCGATCAGAGCGCGAAGGAGTGGCAAGCCAAGCTCGCACCGGTCAAGCAGGACATGGAGACTGCGATCGCGGGCAAGGCCGGCGCGCCGTACCGTGCTCGCGCGGTCAAGTTCAACCTGCCTGACTTCATCGAGATCGTGCTCAACGCCGGTGACGATCGGGACGCGCTCGGCGCCACGATCGGCCAGAGCCTGCCGAACTGGGGCAAGGTCAGCGACGAGAACCGCGATCGCACGATGGTGATGACCAACCTCTACACCGATCCGGACAGCCTCGCCGCGCGTCGCTCCCAGGCGGAGAGCATGTTCGATGCCGAGAGCATGAAGACCTACTCGGGCGATCCAGCGCCGGGCAACCTCGCCACGATCCTCCACGAGCTCACCCACAACCTCGGCCCGTACGAGGACTACCGGGTCGGCGGCAAGAAACCCGGCGAGGTGTTCGGCGGGCCGATCGCCTCGATGATGGAGGAGCTCAAGGCGCAGACCGGCGCGCTGTTTTTGATCGAGCTGCTGCGTGGCAAGCAGATCATCAGCGACGAGCTCGCGGCCCAGACGTACATCGACTCGATCGTCTGGGCGCTCGGCCACATCTCGCAGGGGATGAAGGACGGCGACGGCAATCGCAAGGCGTACTCGAACCTCGCCGCGATCCAGATCGGCTTCCTGCTCGAGCGCGGGGTCCTGACGTGGGATCCCAAGCGGCCGGCCGCGAACGGCAAGGACGTTGGCGCGTTCTCGCTCGACGGCAACAAGCTGGTGCACGCATGCGACGAGATGATGAAGCTCGTCGGCGGCATCAAGGCGCGAGGAGACAAGGCGGCCGCCGAGGCGCTGGTGGCCAAGTACTCCGACGGCACCGTGGTACCGCATCCGGTGATCCAGGAGCGCTTCCTGCGGTTCCCGAAGGCCAGCTTCGTCTACTCGCTGTCGCTGTAATGCCGCTGGTGGTCCGGATCACGCACGGCCTCGTGGTCGTCCTCATGCTCGTGATGGCGATGACCGGCCTCGAGATCCTGCACGCGTACCCGCACTTCGGACCGCCCGGCGACACCTACTTCTGGGCGCTCGATGCGCCTGGCTTCCTGCGGCTCGGTGACGGCGTCGTCGCCGCACGTCGACTTCATCTGTGGATGGCCTGGTTCCTCGTCGGCAACGCGGTCGTCTACCTCGGCTACCTGACCGTGCGGCGTGCGTTCGGACGGTTGCGATCGCCGCTGTATCTCGCCGCCGTCGTGCTCGCGATCATCGAGGTCGGCTCCGGGCTCGTGCTGTGGAAGCCGGTGCAGCTGCACGGGCTCGGCCGGCTGGTCGGTGGCTACGAGGGTGCGCGCCTCGTGCACTTCCTCGCGCTGCTCGGGTTGCTCGGGTTCGCGGTCGCGCACGGCGTGCTCGCGCGCAAGCAGCTCCGCGCAGTGGTCCGGAGCGACCGATGACGCTGACCCGGCGCCAGCTGCTCGCGCTCGCCGCGCTCACCGGTTGCGAACGCACCAGCGAGTCGATCGGATCGTTCCTGCTGTCCGATCGCGCGCCGGTCGAGGACGCGCTGACCCCCGAGGATGCGATCCCGGGCTACTTCGTCGCGCCGACCGTGCCGCTCGTGCCACACGACTGGAACCTCAAGGTCACCGGCAAGCAGGCAGCGAACCCGCTGCGGCTCGGGCTCGCAGAGCTCCATCAGATGCCGTCGATCACGGTGCGGATCCGGCACCACTCGGTCCGCGGCTGGTCGAGCGTGGCGGACTGGACCGGCGTGCGGCTGTCCGAGATCGCGAAGCGCGCCGGCGTCTCGCCCACGCGCTACGTCGAGTTCCGCTCGTTCGATGCTCCGAACAGCGTCGACCGTGCCTACTGGTCGAGCTGGGACATCGCGAGCGCGATGCATCCCCACACGATGGTCGCCTACGCGATGAACGGCCGCCCGCTGACGCCAAAGCATGGCGCGCCGGTGCGGATCTACGGATCGGTGAAGCTCGGGTACAAGCACGTGAAGTATCTGACCGAGATCAACTTCCTCGATCGGCGCACAGGTGGTTACTGGGAGCACCGCGGCTCCGAGTGGTTCGCAGGGGTGTGAGCTTCAGCGCCACGCGGACTTTTGCTACGCTTCTCGAGTCCGCTCAGGTGTGGGGACAAGCTCGAGGGCGAGCACTCGAACATGGCGACCCTGCTGGTTCCCGACGACTTTCGCGTCTTCCTGAAGGAGGTCGTCGCGTATCTCGACGTGCCTTCTGACGACAAGTTCCTCGACGCGGAGGACGCATTCCAGCACGAGTGCGGCTACGGCGGGCGCATCGATCACGACGACACCTACGTGTTCTCCTACATCACGCGTGATGGCCTGCACCGCTGGGCGATCACGATCCGCGAGGCGGCGATGCGTGACGTCGCGGATGGCATCCAGATCGAGGTCGACGGGGAGCAGTTCGAGCTCGTGCGCACGAAGCGCAGGGAGCCGACCGGTCATCCGCTGATGATCTGGGGCGAGTACGGGGACGATGCATTGCTCGTCCACGGCCAGCACGAGCTGTTCGGCGCGCTCGACACGCTGCACGCGTCTGCTCACGAGCGGCCGCGGATGCTGCGGCTGTGGTCGGCCGCCGACGACCAGGTCGTGGCGGTCGTATTCGGGGATCTGTGCGCGCTCTACGTGATCGAGTCGCTCGAGGGCTACGCGACGTCGACCGGCGACCAATCACGCAACGAGTCGTTCGAGGTGCTCGACCACGACAGCACGCCGATGTCCGTGCCGTACGCGGACTGTGTGTCGTGGCTGAACGCGCGACCCGCGCTGTGGTGGTTCCTCGAGCACGGCGATCTCGGGCCGGGCATCCGGATCGAGGGCCGGATCCCGAGCCTGCTCCTGATGATGGGCGACGTCGATCGCAAGGCGGCGCTCGCGGCCCGAGGGGAAGCGCCGCGCGAGCTCACGCGATCGAGCTTGCCGCGGATGGCGACGCCGATCCCCGAGCCGATCGCGCTCGAGGAGCTGACGAGCCCGGTCGATCTCCCGCTGCTAAGCGTCGAGGACGTCACGGCGTGGGCGCGCCGCCTGGTCGAGCGGCTGCGGTCACGCGGGCTGCTCGAGCTCGGCGAAGCACCGAACCTCGAGGAGATCGCGTACCACGTCGGGGGACTGCTGCAGGCGTACGCGACGGAGGCCGAGGACTCGACCGACACCGCGGACTGGCTCGCGAACGAGATCGGCGCGGTACGCGGGGTCGCGAAGGTCTACGCGACCGGCGGCGACCTGCAGCTCGCGCTGCGACGCTCGCGCGAAGCTCTGCCCGGGTGATCAGTCGATCGTGTTGTCGCCGGGCACGCGAACTGCAAACCGCCATGCGCATGCGACGCCCCCGCGCGCTCCAGCTCGCAACGCTCGTCGACGCTCCGCCCGAGGGCCCGGAGTGGGTCCACGAGCAGAAGTTCGACGGCTACCGGATCCTCGCAGAGGTCGAGGGCGGGCGCGCGCGACTGCTCAGCCGTCGGTTCAAGGACTGGACGGCCGAGTTCCCGACGATCGCCGAGGCGCTCGCGAGCTTGTCGGTGACCAGCGCGATGCTCGATGGCGAGGTCGCGGTGTTGCTGCCCGATGGACGCACGAGCTTCCAGGGACTGCAGAACTCGTTTGGCAAGCGAGATCCAAACCTCGTGTACTTCGTGTTCGACCTGCTCGCCGAGAACGGTGACAACCTGACCGGTCTGCCGCTCGAGCAGCGCAAGGCCCGGCTCGAGCAACTGGTCAAGCGCGCGAAGTCGCGGACGATCCACTACAGCGACCACATCGTCGGGCGCGGCCACAAGTTCTTCGCGCTCGCGTGCAAGACCGGGCTCGAGGGCATCATCTCGAAGCGCCGCGACAAGCCGTATCAGCCCGGCCGCGGCGCGACCTGGCAGAAGACCAAGTGCGTCCAGCGCCAGGAATTCGTGATCGGTGGATTCACCGATCCCGAAGGCAGCCGCACCGGGATCGGCGCGTTGCTGGTCGGCACCTACGACAAGCAGCGCCTGACCTACGCCGGCAAGGTCGGGACCGGGTTCTCGCACGCGCTGCTCGGCGAGCTGCGCGAGATGTTCGATCCGATCGAACGCCAGGCCGCGCCGTTCGACCCGGTTCCTGCCCGCGCGTGGACCGGGCCGAACCGGCACTGGGTCGAGCCCCGGTTGGTCTGCGAGGTCAAGTTCGGCGAGTGGACCGACGACGGCCGGCTGCGCCACCCCTCGTTTCAGGGACTGCGACTCGACAAGTCCCCGAGCGAGGTCGTGCGCGAACGCGCGAAGTCGTGATAGCGAGGTCCATGGCCCTGACCGCCACGATGCGGAAGTTCGTGATCGAGCTCGCGGACTCCGATCGGCAGCTCTACGAGCAGCTCGAGCTGCGCGCCGCCCAGCACCCTTCCGAGAGCGACCGCTATCTCGTCGCGCGCGTGGTCGCGCGCGTGCTCGAGCACGCGGAAGGCCTCGAGTTCAGCAAGGGCGGCGTGTCCGACGACGAGGAACCGGCGCTGATCCAGCGCGATCTACGCGGGGACCTGCTGGCGTGGATCGAGGTCGGTTCGCCGACCCCGGATCGCCTGCACAAGGCGACCAAGCGGTGCCGCCGGGTCGCGATCTACGCGTGGAAGAATCCCGAGGAGCTCGCCGCGGCGATCCGCGAGCGCGAGGTCCATCGCGCCGACGAGCTCGAGCTGTTCGCGCTCGACGCCGAGTTTCTCGATGCGGTCGTGAAGACGCTCGACCGCACGAATCGCTGGGACCTCGCGATCACGGGCGGCCAGCTCTACCTGACGATCGGCGAGGCGCTGCACGAGACCACGGTGCGCCGGCTCGAGATCTAGGCCAGGCCCTGGTCCGTCACGCCGATCAGCTCGCGCGCCGCGGCGAGCAGGTTGATGTCGGTCGTGCCGCCACCGAGCTCGAGCAGCTTGGCATCGCGCGCGAGCTTCTCGATCCCGTACTCCTCCATGTAGCCGTAGCCGCCGTGGATATCGATCGCGGTGCCGGTGGCGGCGACCGCGAGCTGCGCCGCCTGCGCCTTGGTGGCGTTGATGTACGCCGGGTCGCGCTTGCCGTGCTGCTGCATCCACGCGAGCCGGTAGACGATGTTCTCGACCGTGCGCAGCTTGAGGAACAGGTCGGTGATCTTGAGCTGCACGGCCTGGAACTCGCCGATCGCACGCCCGAACTGCTTGCGCTCGCGGACGTACGCGAGGCTCGCGTCGTAGCAGCGCTCGATGATGCCCCATGCCATCGCCGGCACGCCGGATCGCTCGTTGCCGAGGCTGTCCTTCGTGTCGGTCCGCCCGCCGCGCCCCTTCTCCTTGCCGCCGAGCAGGTGCTCGATGTCGAGTCGCACGTCGTCGAAGAACACCTCGCTGGTCGGCGAGTCGCGCATGCCCATCTTCTTGAACGGCGGCCCGACACTGACGCCAGGCATCCCGCGCTCGACGATGAACGTGCCGATGCCACGCGCGCCATCGGCCTCGCCGCGATCGATCTTCGCGTACACCAGGAACACGTCGGCGCCGGGGCCGTTGGTGATGAACGTCTTGCTCCCCTTCAGCACGTAGCTCGAGCCATCGGGCACGGCGACCGTCCGCATCGAGCCGAACGCGTCGGAGCCAGCGCCGGGCTCGGTCAGGCACCACGAGCCGATCTGCGCGAGCGTCGACAGCGGCAGCCCCCAGCGCTCGATCTGCTCGACCGTGCCCTTCTGGACGATCGCGCCGCCCACCAGCCCCATCGAGACGCCGAACCCCATCGCAAAGCCGGGCGACACGCGCGACAGCTCCTTGACCACCACGTGCATCATCATCGGCGTGCCAGTCGCCGCAGCCATCGAGCGCTCGGGGTCGACCGCCTCGCCGGCCTTCAGCTTCGCGATCCGCTTCTTCACCGCACCGCCGAGCATGGCGTCGAACCCGAACGCCTTTGCGAGCTGCTTCATCAGATCGAACGGCATCTCCACACCCGACTCGAGCGCCGGGATCTTCGGCGCCAGGGTCGACTGGCACCACTGCCGGATCACCCCGGCCACCATCTGGGTCTGCTCGTCGAGGCTGAACATCGGAGCATCCTATCCGACTCACGACAGCCATCGCGTGTCAGCCAGGTCACACCCGCGCGCGAAGCAGCGGCAGTAAGCTCGCGCGTATGAGATCGATGCCGTCGGCGGTGGTGATCGTGGCCCTGCTCGCCCAAGCCACGCAGGCGCAACCGGGACAGACGCAGCCGCAGCCGTATCCGCCACCCGCGCAGCCCTATCCGGCGCAGCCGGCGCCGTATGCCCAACCGTATCAACCGCCAGGTCCGGGCCACGGCGTACCGCCGCCGTACGGCTATCCGCCGGTGCAGCTGTCGCCCGAAGATCACGCGCTGCTCGCCGACGGCGAGATCTCCGAAGGCGCCCACATCGGCGGCGCCGCGATGAACATCCTTTTCGGCTTTGGCCTCGGGCAGGCGATCCAGGGCCGGTTCGACGACACCGGATGGATCTTCGCGCTCGGCGGTGGCGCCTCGGTCGCCGCGATGATCTTCGGCGCGGTCCGGCTCGCCGAAGACTGCTCGTTCTCCAACGACTGCGATGACTCGAAGGGGGCCGGCCTCATGCTCGTCGGCCTGGTCGGGTTCACCGTGTTCCACACCTGGGGCCTCGTCGACTCGATCACGGGGCCGATCCGGCACAACCGCCGGGTGCGCGATCTGCGGATCCGGCTCGGCATGCGGCCGATGTACTCCGTCATGCCGTTCGTCCGCGAGACGCGCGACGGCGGTGGCGTGGCTGGGCTGTCTCTCCGCTTCTGATCCTCTCGGTCAGAGCCGCCCGGCGTGGCGGGCGCGCACGGCCGGCGAAGCGCCGCCGCCTCGAACCAGGGTGGGCGGGCCACGGCACCGCGCTTGCTCGGGGTCGCACCTGAATGCGCACCGTCGTCACCATCGCCGCGCTGGGCGTGATCCTCACGCTGGTCCACTTCGCCGCCGACGTGGTGACCCCGTTCATGATCGGTGCGGTGCTCGCCGTCGCGTTCCAGCCGATGTCCTCCGCGCTCGATCGCCGCGGCGTGCCGTCGTTCGTCGCGGCGCTGATCACGACCACGGTCGTGCTGGCGATCGTCGCGTTCGGCGGCTTTCTGGTCTACCTCGCCGGCTCGAACCTCGCCGCCGACCTGCCGACCCACGGCCTCCGCGCGGCCGCCTTGCGCGATGACTTCGCCGCGATGCTCGCCTCGCGCGGGATGGACAGCGCGGCACGCTCCGTGACCGAGTTCAGCTTCGGGGGCCCGGCGACCAGCTTCGCCAGCAGCATGGCGATGCGCGCGCCGCACTTCGCGCAGTCGCTGTTCTTCGTGCTCGTCGTGACCGCGTTCATCCAGCTCGAGGCCACGGGCTACCGGCGCAAGCTCGCGCGCGTGCTCGGTGGTGTCCGCAAGACGCGGTGGCTCACCGGCGCGCTGCACGACATCCAGCGCTACCTGATCGTGAAGCTCGCGCTGAGCGCCGCCAACGGCATCCTGCTCGGCCTGTGGTGCTGGCTGTGGGGCGTCGACAGCCCGTTGCTGTGGGGCATCCTCGCCTTTGGTCTCAACTTCATCCCGTTCATCGGCAGCATCCTCGCGGCGGTCCCGCCAATCCTGTTCGGCCTCGTCGAGGGCGGACCGACGACCGCGATCGGCGTCGCCGCGGGCTACCTCACCGTCAACCTCGTGGTCGACAACATCGTCGAGCCGCGCGTGCTCGGCCGGGCGATGGGCCTGTCGCCGCTCGTGCTGCTGCTGGCGATGCTGATCTGGGGCCTCGTGCTCGGCCCGGTCGGCGCGATGCTCTCGGTGCCGCTGACGATGACGCTGAAGCTCATCCTCGAGCGCGATCCCGAGCTCCGCAAGTTCGCGCTGCTGATGGGCTCCGAGCAGGATCCGACGCCGCTGCCGACCGCGACGATGTCCGGCGGGCCGACCGTGGCCGACGACGTCCAGTAGTCTAGCGGAGCGGACGCGCGAGCACGTTGTCGACCAGCACCGCGATCGGCTCGCGCGCCTGGACCACGCAGCCGTCGATCCTCCCGACCATCCGGCGATCCTTGCGGAGCATCGCGGCGGCGGTGGGCGTTCCCGCAGGATCGACGGCGGCGAGGATCCACAGGCCGTACAACCGCGGCGCTCCCTGCGTGTGGTGGACGAGGTGGTTCGCCGCCATCGCCGCGTCCGGTCGTGCCGCGAGGTTGCGGGCCGCGGTCTCGATCGCGGTGGTGGTGCCGGCAATGCCAACCCCGCCGAGGACCAACATCGAGGCATCCTCGACCTCGATCACGAGGAGGGCGGTGTCGTGCGTCAGGCCGCGCTGGTTGACCAGGAAGTCCGCGCGGGCGAGGCGGGCGACCTCGAACGAAGGGAGCTGGCCGGGCGCGCGGGGCTCGAGCCACGCCAGGTCGGGGGCAGGTGCTGGAGCGGCTGCGACCGGGGCCGGGGTTGCGACCGGCTTCGCGGCAGGGAGGACCGGCGCGGGATTCGTCCAGCAGCCCATCACGAACGACAACCACCAGATCCGAAGCATGGGCGCCAGCATGCGCCACCCGCCCGGCCCGCGCCAGTGGTCCGTGCACGCCGGCGTGGAACCTGCGCGGCGTCGCTGGTAGGTTGCGGCCCCGTGGGACGCGCCTTCGAGAAACGCAAGCACACGATCTTCGCGCGCATGGATCGCGTCGGAAAACAGTTCGCGAAGATCGGCAAGGACATCGCCATCGCCGTCAAGAGCGGCGGCAGCAGCCCGGATGGCAACCCGTCGCTGCGCCGCGCGCTGCAGAACGCACGTGCGGTCAACATGCCCAAGGATCGGATCGACGCCGCGATCAAGAAGGCCAGCGGACAGTCGGCCACCAACTACGAGATCGTGCTGTACGAGGGCTACGCGCCGCACGGCATCGCGCTGCTCGTCGAGACCGCGACCGACAACGTCACCCGCACCGTCGCCAACGTGCGTCACGCGTTCAAGCATCACGGCGGCAACATGGGCAGCACCGGCAGCGTGGCGTTCATGTTTCAGAAGCAGGGCGTGTTCCGGATCTCCCCCGCCGGGATCGTGCGCGACGAGCTCGAGCTCGAGCTGATCGATCACGGCCTGGTCGCGCTCGAGGATGGCGCGAGCGACAAGGGCGAGCCGCAGCTGTTCGTGCGGTGCGCGTTCAACGACTTCGGCACGATGCAGGCTGCGATCGAGGCGCGCGGGCTCGCGGTGATCTCGACCGAGTCCGACTACGTCGCCGAGCGGTTGACCGAGCTCCCCGATGACAAGGCCGACGAGGTGATGAAGGTCGTCGCCTCCCTCGAGTCCGACGACGACGTCCAGAACGTGTACTCGAACCTCGGCTGACCGGGGTTTCGCACCTTACGCATGGGTCGGATCTGGGATGCACAGGCATCGGCCGCGCCGCGTGAACAAGATTTCCGCGAGTCATCCACTTGGCACCGCGGCGTAACTGCGAATGCAGCTGCAAGACACGCGAGGTGACTACATCCATCGCGCAGCCAGTCTGCAGGAGTAATCATGTTGAAGCTTTCCCTGGTCTCGCTTTCGTTGTTCCTTCCGGTGTCGCTGGTCGCTCGTGCGGATCGCGCGGTCAGCGCTCGATCGAGTGTCGCGCTCCAGCCGAGCGCCTCGGCGACCGCCAGCTATCCATCGGTGATCGAGCCGCGACTTCCGCACGTCGATCGAATCGTCAACGTCATGCGCGCGCGCGTGGCAGACCACATCACCGCCGAGGTCGATCTCTGCGTGTCGACCGCGGGCTCCGTGACCCAGGCAGTCGTGCGCCGAGGCTCGGGATTCGCGACGATCGATGTGGCGCTGGTCCGCGACCTTGCAACCTGGAAGTTTGAGGTGATGCCCGGACCGACGTCGGTCCAGATCTGCGACCGCACGACCATCGTGTATCGCGTCGCGCGCGACTGACGCGGCGATCCGCTCGGGTCGCCGCACCCACGACGCCAGTCGTTCGCTCCCCACGGTCAATGCGGTGGCGGTACAACGGCTCATGCCATGGGACCAGCAAGCCGGCTCGCGGCGTGTCCTCGTGACCGGCGCTAGCGGCAACGTCGGGCACCACGTGGTCGGCGCGTTACTGGCACGAGGCGTCGCGGTCCGCGTCGGTGATGCCGACCGGAGCGAACGACTGCCACCTTCGGGGCGGAGGTCCAGGCGGTGCGGTTCGACTTCGAGGACGCGAAGACGTTCGAGGCCGCGGTGGCGGGCTGCACGTCGATGTTCCTGATGCGGCCGCCCGCGATCTCGAACGTCAGGGCGACCTTGCTGCCGTTCGTGGACCAGGCGCGACGACTCGGGGTGGGCCATGTCGTGTTCCTCTCGGTCGCAGGCGCGGAGCGCAACCCGATCGTGCCGCACCACGCGGTCGAGGTTCATCTCGCTCGCAACGACGGTGCCTGGACCGTGCTTCGCCCCGGCTTCTTCGCGCAGAACCTGGGCGATGCGTACCGGCGGGATATCGTCGAGGACCATCGGATCTACGTGCCGGCGGGTGCTGCGCGCGTCGCGTTCGTCGACGTCACGGACGTGGCGGAGGTGGCCGCACGCGTGCTCGCCGCGCCACAAGCGCACGACCGGCGGGGCTACACCTTGACGGGGCCCGCCGCGGTGACGTTCGAGGCCGTCGCTCGCGTCCTCGGTGAGGTGCTCGACCGAGAGATCCGCTACGAACCCGCGACGATCCTGGGCTACGCACGCCATCTCCACCGCCGGAAGCTGCCGCTGGCGCAGATCGTGGTCCAGACCGTGTTGCATGTCGGCATGCGCTGGGGCCAAGCCGCCACGGTCGACCCGACGCTCGCGGTGCTGCTCGGCCGTCCGGCGCGCACGGTCGCGGACTATGTCCGCGCTCACGCCTCGACCTGGGACGCGCGCTCGCGCTTGCCGCCTGGCTAGATCCTGGTGGCGCGCTCGAGCATGGCGTCTCGATCAACATGGCGTTCCAGTGAGATCGGATGGAGATCGCCTGGCTGGAGATGACGCTCGTGGCCTGTGGTTGCGGCAGCGGCGACCTGGATGCGTCGGCCGGTACTGACACCGATCGATGTCACGTCGTGCGCCGACGCAAGCACTCGGGTTACCGTACCCGCCTCGCTCCACCGACCAATGAAGCAAGGCAACCAGACGTTCTCGGCCTCCGGCACCACGATCTTCGAGTCGATGTCCGCACTCGCGCGCGAACACGCGGCCGTCAACCTTGGCCAGGGATTCCCCGACGACCGCGGGCCGATCGAGCTCCGGCGCGCCGGCGCGGACTACTTGATCGACGGGCACAACCAGTATCCGCCGATGATGGGCATCCCCGCGCTGCGCCAGGCGGTCGCCGATCACGATGCGCGGTGGTACGGCCTGACGGTCGACTGGCAGACCGAGGTGCTGGTGACCTCGGGCGCGACCGAGGCGCTCCTCGCCTGCTTCCTCGGGCTGCTCGAGGCCGGTGACGAGGTGGTGATCCTCGAGCCTGCCTACGATACCTACGCGCCGGTGATCCGCCGGCTCGGCGCGATCCCGCGCAGCGTCAGGCTCGTGCCGCCGAGCTGGTCCCTGCCGCGCGAGGCGCTCGTCGCCGCGTTCTCCGCGCGCACGAAGCTGCTCGTGCTGAACACGCCGATGAACCCAGCCGGCAAGGTGTTCTCACCCGACGAGCTCGCGTTCATCGCCGGCTTGCTCGTGCAGCACGACGCGTTCGCGGTGTGCGACGAGGTCTACGAGCACCTCGTGTTCGGTGGCGCCAGACACGTCCCGCTGATGACGCTGCCGGGGATGCGAGACCGGGTGCTGCGGATCGGCTCGGCCGGCAAGACGTTCTCGCTGACCGGCTGGAAGGTCGGCTACATCACCGCGCCCGCCGCGATGCTGCGACCGATCAGCAAGGCGCACCAGTTCGCGACGTTCACGACGCCCCCGAACCTGCAGCACGCGGTCGCGCTCGGCCTCGGATCGCCTCCCTCGTACTTCGCCGGGCTCGCCGACTCGCTCGCGCGCAGCCGCGATCGCCTCGCCGCCGGCCTGGCCGCGCTCGGCGTGCCGGTGCTGCCGTGCGACGCCACCTACTTCCTGGTGCTCGATGTCTCGCGATGGCTGCGCGACGACGAGGACGACGTCGCGTTCTGTCGCCGGCTGGTGGTCGAGGCCGGCGTCGTGCTGATCCCGATGAGCGCGTTCTACGAGGCCGGGGCACCTCGCCACCTGGTGCGCGCGTGCTTCTGCAAGGCGGACGCAACGATCGATCAGGCCCTGGCGCACCTGCAGACCTGGCTGACCTCCCCAAATGGGTGATGCGCGCGCGCAAGGAATGCGCACATCGAGTACGTGCAGCGAACCAGCGACCTGAGCGTGATCGAAGCTCGGCTCCTCGATCTCGCCCACACCACCACGGTCACGATCACCGCGCCCGTGCTCGCGTACTACGCACCGTGCTCGATCGAGGACGCCGGGAAGGTGCTCGACGCGCTCGCCGCGCGCGACGTCCTCTCGCTCGAGGTCGACGACCACGGCGGGATCAGCTACGAGCTTCGCGGACGCCAGCAGCTCGCCGCCGGTCCACGCCCGGCGCTGCCTCCGCCGGTGGCGGTCGTAACGCGGCACGAGGAGCGCCGGCCGAGCGCGCTGCTCGCCGCCGGGCTCAGCCTGTGGATCCCGGGCCTTGGCCAGCTCTATACCGGCCGCGTGATGTCGGCGATCCTGTGGTTCTTCGTGGTCGGGGCTGGATACCTGCTGATCATCCCCGGGCTGATCCTGCACGTGTTCTGCATCCTCGGCGCTGCGTCCTCCGCGCGCACCACGCCGCGTGGGCTTTTGCACGCCCGCGCGTGATCAATGCCGGTGGCTCGGGCCATGATGGGGGATGCGGTTCGCGATCCTGGTCGGTGTCGTGGCAGTGGGTTGCGGGTCCGAGCCGGGCGAGTCCGGGGTCGACGCGGGCGACGCAGACGCGTCGCCCGATAGCCCGGCGCCGGACGCGCAGCCGATCAGCCTGTCGCCGGCCGCGATCGAGCACGGCCTGATCCGGGTCGGTCAGATCGTGCGCAGCTCGATCACGGTCGCGAACCCGAGCCCGGGCCAGCCGGCGCCGATCGACAGCATCGTGATCACTGGCACGGACTTCACGATGTCGACCACCTGCGGTGCGACGCTCCCAGCTGCCGGCGTGTGCGCGATCACCGTCGACCTCACCCCCGCGGCGCTGACGGCGTACGACGGGACGATCACCGTGACGTCCGCTGGCATGGCTCGCGACATCCCGCTCTCGGCGAACGGCGCGTGGGAGCTGAATGTCGCGCAAAGCGGCAGTGGTGGCGGCACGATCACCTCGACGCCCTCAGGCATCACGTGCCCGGGTCGGTGCGCGAACCTGTTCGCGGGCGAGGTCGAGCTCGCGGTCGAGCCGGATACCGGATCGTGGGTCAGCGCCTGGTCGGACCCCGCCTGCAGTGACCTCCGATGCGTGGTGCGGCCTGCGCTCGCGGGGCGCGACGTCACCGCGTACTTCGCGCCGGGTCGTCCGATCTCGGTGACCGTCGAGGGCAGCGGCACGGTGACATCGAGCCCGGCCGGGATCGCGTGTGGCCCGACGTGCTCGCACGTGTTCACCGGCGAGGTCATGCTCACCGCGACCCCCGACGTCGGCCAGGCGTTCGAGACCTGGTCCGAGATCACCTGCGGCACGAGCCCGACCTGCGTGATCCCGGCTGGCGATGACCCGGTCGAGATCACGGCGTTCTTCACCACGGGACCTGGCGCGAGCCTCGACCTCGAGCTGGCCGGTGACGCCGCGGGCGAGATCGTGGTCTATCTCGCGGGGACTCGTGTCGGGCGATGCACGAGCTCGTGCTCGCTCGCGGTGCCGGATGGAACGCTGACGATCGCGGCCGCGACGCCCCATCGCCTCGAGTCCCTGACCGGCACCGGATGCGTACCGGATGGCGATCGCTGCGAGATCACGCCGCCGGGTTACGCCCGGGTGACGGCGACGTTCCGTCGCGATCCCAAGGATCGATGGACGTTCTTCGGCAATCCGGGCGAGACGTTCGTGCGCGGCGGGTTCGACGCAGCCGGTAATCTGATCGCAGGCTCTCAGCAACGGCTGATCAAGCTCGGGCCGACCGGGACGCTGGTGTGGGAACGACCGTGGAGCGGAGGCTCGTTCCTGGTCGGCGCGAGCGGTGACATCTACCTCTCCGATCCGCGCGGGACAGTGAAGCTCGACCCCGCCGGCAACGAGGTCTGGGTGCGGCCGGGTACGCCGTCGGCACTCGATCCCACCGGCAATGTGCTCGTGGTCGACTCGGACACCGGCGCGCCGAGGATGACGCTCTACCAGCCCGCCGGCACGGTGATCTGGCGTGCGCCCGGCGCGGGCACGCAGATCGATGGCACCGGCAGGATCTACGAGCCGTTCACGACCCTCGTCGAGAGCGATCCCCCCGACGATCATGGTCACCTCGTGTTGGCGATGCACCGCTACGCTGCGGATGGCACGCCGCTCTCGGACTTCGGATCGTGGGGCGGGGTCGAGGAGTCGGGGGAATTCCAGGTCGCGGTCACCGCGCACCGGTTGGCCGTGCTCGAGCGAGACGCGTACGACTTCAGCTGGCTTCGGCTCAGCATTCACGAAGTCGCGACGTACCAGCGCACGCAGTACGTCGAGGAGGAACGTCTGCAACCCAACTTGATGACCGGGTTCATCATCGGTGCCGGCGACGACATCGGGTTCGCGCATGAGCCGGGTGAGAACGTCATGTACTGGTTCTATGGCTACGGCTACCAGCTGGATCGGCTACGTGCGGACGGCTCGACCTGGACCGTGCAGCGGATCGCTCCGCCCTCGGACGCATATCGCGCCGACTATGGACCACTGCTCGGTGGCGTCGCCGGCGGCCCCGGTGGCGAGCTCGCGATGCTCGGTGCCTATCAGCAGTTCCGCGCCTGGCCCGAGCCCGCGGCGCCGGTCGGCTTGATCCAGGCGTTCGCGCCGTAGTCACGGATCCGGTAGCAGCCGGTCGATCACCCAGCATCGATCGCCATGCGGCCCGGGATGCCGGCAGTGTGCGAGCACCGCGGGGTCGCTGCAGCCCGCGATCTCGAGCGCGTCACCGAGCACCGGTAGCTCGTCGAACGATCGATCTCGCGCGATCGCACGTGCGACCTCGACGACCTGCGCGGTCGCCCACGGCGCGCCGGCCTCGAGCCCGCACGGCCGCCCGACCACCAGCTCGCCATCGACGGGCAGCGTAACGAACAGCTTCGCGCCCGGGTGATAGCGGACGAAGGGCGTCGGGTCGTGCGCGATCCGTCCGCCGCGCGCGACGTCCCACAGCGACGTGCCGTGCGCGGCATCCAGCGAGATCAGCACGCGATCGCACATCAGCTCGCCGCGCGGTCCCGGAAACCAGCTGCGCTCCTCGCCGGTGGTGGCGTCGAACACGCGCACCGCCGCGATCAGATGTTGATCGTCGGTGCCGAAGCCCCACACCGCCAGGTGCTGGTCATCGAGCCAGCACATCGGGCCATCCCAGAAGTAGTCGCGCCAGCACAGCGCCCGTCGCGATGGCCCGTCCTCGGACTCCCACACGTTGTCGTCGAGCCAGCGGTCGAGGCTCCACGCCGCGACCACGCCGACCGGTGCCCAGACCCAGCCACCGTCGGCCACCATGCGATCGCCCGGCGACACCGCGAGCTCGCCGTGGAAGTAGTCGAGGTAGTGCTCCGGCCGCTCCTCGTCACGTGCGTAGGAGGTCGGTTGCCGTTCGGTCACCAGTGCGCCGGTGCGCGCGTCGATCACGTCGAGCCGGTTCCACGCGGGGGCGTGCACCAGCAGCGTCTGTCCTCCGCGCTCGAGGAACGCGAGCGAGTAGTTGCAGTGCTCGTTCTGGTAGCCGTCGCGCGCCACGGTGCGGATCAGATCACCCGTCTCGACATCGATCACGATCGCCGACAGCCCGCGCCGGTTTGCGATCGCCGCGATCCTGCCATCGCGCGAGATCCGCATCGTGATCGGGTTCGCTGGATCGACGGCGTCGGGTAGTCGGGCGATCGGCCGCGTCGCCGGCTGGTCGGCCTCCCAGCGTTGCAGCGCACCATCTCGCGTCACACCGAGCCAGCGCGCGCGCTCGCCATCGACGATCGGCTGGAGCTCCACGAAGTCAGGGGATGCGACCCGGCGATGCTCGAACCGGACGGTGCCCGGGAGCTCGCGGAGCTCCGGCTCGCCGATGATCCCCTCGAGCGAGTCGCCGGCAGCGCGGTCGCGACATCCCGCGCAGACCGCGATCAGTACCCCGTCGATCGTCTCGCTCGGCGTGGTGATGCACGCCGCGCAGATCAGCTCGCTCTCGATGCCGCGTCCGACGAAGTGCAGGTGGTGCGGCTGCTCGCGCTCGAGCAGATGCCGGCACGCACGGGTCACCGGGTCGTCGTGCCCGCAGCCGGCCATGGCGCACTATAGCCTCAGCGAAACGCGCCGTCGGGCGGCGCCACCTGGTCACGCACCCAGGCGCGGATCGTGGCGTCCGGATCGTCAGCGGCGACCAGCGCGACCGCCGCTGCGGGATAGCCGTCGTCCACGAGCCAGTGGTAGTGGCCCGCCCGCACGGCGGCATCGGGCTCGGCGCGCGCGACCGCGAGCACGCGCTCGTGTGGCGTCGCGGTGTCGTCCAGCGTAACAAGGCGGGCGAGGGCGAGCGCGCGCTCGATGTCGCGATGGATCCTCGGGCCGTCCGCGACGTCGTCTTCGTACACCGCATGCCAGCGCCCGGTTTCGATCCGGCTCGCCTCCGCCACGAACACCTCGCCGAGCGCGGCGCGGATCTCGCGAGTCAGCACCGCGCGCCAGTGCGCCGGCGGGCCGTCGATCAAGAATCGGCGATCGAACACCCGATCTCCGGTGATCTCGGTGTCATCGGCGGTGGGCGTGACGGTGACACTCGGGGGCCAGCCCACGAGCTCGACCGCGATGCGCAGCTGGTGGAGCGTCTCTTCGATCTCGATCGCTGCGCCATCACGCGTGCCGTGCAGGCTCGCCATCATGCTCTCGGGGTCGCGAGCGACGAGCGAGAGCTTCGCCGTCAGGTGGCTGACCGCGCCGTGCGACTTCTGGACCTCGCGTCCGAACAGCCACAGCATCCACGCGCCGCCGGCCCCGCGAGGAGCCAGGTTCCCGACACCATCCCGAGCAAGATGACCGCGATGCCGACCACACCACCGGCGCCCTTGCTGCTGAGCCACACCGCCGCCCGCCGACTGTCCTCGCGCGACCGCCTCCGCCAGCCGACGATCGCCAGCACGATCAGCGCGAGCGCCGGGACCGCGATCGCCGCGGCCTTGCTCCACTGTTCCCGCGTGGCTTTGACACTGTCTCCGAGGAAGATCCGGCTCGGTCGCGCGACTGCGAAGTAGCACGGGACGCGCTGGTTCATGTGCCGCGCGACCAGCTCGGCGACATCCCCGCGCTCGTGTCCGAGCGACATCGGCTCGCGCAGGTGAAACTTGCGTCCCGCCGCCTCCCAGCGCACGCGAACCCGGACATCGACCGCGCCGGTCGCGAGCGGCTCGGTCGTCACCTCGGTCACGACGCAGGTGGCTGGCCCAGCGGTGTTTGTGGGTGCGAGCGCGAGCCAGCCGGCCAAGCCCAGCATCGCGAGGGCAGCGCTCACACGGAGCAGCGGCCACGCGATCGCCGGCACGCGCGACAGGATGCCCGCCAGGCTCGCGATCACGAGATGCGCGAGCGCGACGATGACGACAGAGGCGACCGCGAACGAGATCCAGCTCACCCGCCCAGCTTACCCGACGGCTTCCGCGATCTCCGACACCACCTGCGTCACCCGCCGGCCCGCCGTCTCGATCGTGTGGTCGGCGCGGGCGTACAGCTTCTCGCGCGCGACCAGCAGGGCGCGCAGCTCGGCGAATGCATGCGGGTTCTCGGCCATCGGGCGCTGATCACCCTGCGCGACGACCCGGTTCCAGTGATCCTCGGGGCCCGCGCGCAGCCACACCGTCAGGCAGCGCGACCGGAGCAGGGCGTAGTTCGTCGGGTCGTTGACGATCGATCCGCCGGTCGCGAGCACGAGTGGCGCCGGTGTGGCGAGCACCTGGGCGAGCACCTCGCGCTCGATCCGCCGGTAGTACGCTTCGCCGTGGAGCGCGAATACCTCGCCGAGCGGGAGGCCGGCGGCCAGCTCGATCTGCTGGTCGAGCTCGACGAACGCGACCGCGAGCTTCTTGGCCAGCGCCGCGCCGACCGTGGACTTGCCGGCGCCACGCACGCCGAGCAGCGCGATCGGCCGGGCGTCGGTCGGCGCATCTGCGGCGGCCAGCAGGACCGACGGCGTGGTGCCGAGCGCGTGCGAGACCTCGGCAAACCTGCGCAGCGAGATGTTGCCGTCGCCGGTCTCGAGCTGGGCGAGGAACCGCTCGGACACGCCGCTGTGCGTCGCGAGCTCGCGGCGAGACCAGCCACGGCGCTCCCGATGAGCGCGCACGACCCGACCGACGGCTTCCAGGTAGCTCGCCATGACATGCAATATAGTGCCTGAACATCCGTGGTGACAAGCAGTAAATTGCTTGGTATCGATCCGGGATGGATGTGACCCGGTTCGAGACCCATCCCACCCGCTACCGGCACTGGAAGCTCGCCACCGCCGGCGAGACGGCGACGCTGACGATGGCGGTGGACGACGAGCACCCGCACAAGCCGGGCTACGAGCTGAAGCTCAACTCGTACGATCTCTCGGTCGACATCGAGCTGGCGGACGCGATCCAGCGGGTGCGGTTCGAGCATCCCGAGGTCAAGGCGCTGACGATCACGGCCGACCTCGATCGCGTGTTCTGCTCGGGCGCGAACATCTACATGCTCGGGCTGTCGAGCCACTCGTTCAAGGTCAACTTCTGCAAGTTCACCAACGAGACGCGGCTGTATCTCGAGGACGCCAGTGCGAACAGCGGGCTCGGGACGCTGTGCGCGTGCAAGGGCACGACGGCCGGCGGTGGCTACGAGCTCGCGCTCGCGTGTGACGAGGTGATGCTCGTCGACGACGGCAACTCGGCGGTCAGCTTTCCCGAGACGCCGCTGCTCGCGGTGCTTCCTGGCACTGGTGGCCTGACCCGGCTGGTCGACAAGCGCCGGGTCCGCCGCGACCGGGCGGACGTGTTCTGCACCACGGCCGAGGGCATCAAGGGCAAGCGGGCAAAGGAGTGGGGCCTCGTCGATCACGTGGTGTCGCGGTCCGGCTGGGACAAGGCCGTCGGCGAGCGCGCGCAGGCGCTCGGCGCGAAGCAGACGGTGACGCGCGCGACGCCGTTCGTGCTGCCCGCGCTCGAGCCGAAGATCACGACCAGCGCGATCGAGTACAGGTTCGTCAAGCTGACCGTCGAAGCGCAGGCTCGCACCGCGAACCTCGTCGTCCACGGCCCTGCGCAGGCCGAGGATCCGGATCAGGTCGCGACCGGCGGGTCCGAGCCGTGGGCGCTGCGCGCGTTCCGCGAGCTCGACGATGCGCTGCTCCACCTGCGGTTCGATCTGCCGGAGGTCGGGATGGTGACGGTGCGGACGCAAGGTGCGCCCGGGCTCGTCCGCGAGTGCGACGAGCTGCTCGCGAAGTCGACCACCGGCTTCGCGCGCGAGGTCCGGTTGCTGCAGCGCCGGGTGCTCAAGCGGTTCGACAACACCGCCCGCAGCTTCTACGCCGTGGCCGACGATCCGCAGTCGTGCTTCGAGGGCGTCCTGCTCGAGCTCGCACTCGGCGCCGACAGGTTCTACATGCTGGTCGACAGCGACGAGAAGATCGGCGTGCGGACCTCGGTCGCCAACGCCGGCTTCATGACGATGTCGTCCGGGCTGTCGCGGCTCGACGCGCGGTTCTATGGCCAGCCCGACGGAACGATGACCGTGCTCGC
>JBBJLY010000331.1:0-8096 GCA_037720695.1 Kofleriaceae bacterium
CTGCGCTACGAGACCGTGGCCGACGCCGAGGCGCTGGTCGCCGAGCTCCACGCGGCCGCCGCGCAGGTCGCGGTCCCGAATGTCCGCCTCGAGCTCGCGGGCGGGATTCGCCGGCTGCCGCTCGAGCGCTCGGCCGCGTCGGAAGCGCTGCGCGACGAGTACGCAGCTTGCGCGCGCGCAGCTGGCCTCGGCGATGGCGAGGCGCCGCTGCTCGGCGGTGGCTCGGACGCCAACACGATCGCACCGCTCGGCGTGCCCGCAATCGATGGCATGGGCCCGCGTGGCGCAGGGTTTCACACGACCACCGAGTACGTCGAGCTCGCCACGTTCGCGCCGAAGGCGGAGGCGCTGGTGCGCTTCCTTCTCGGTCGCGCGTAGGTCACTTCGCCATCAGGTGCTTCTCGAAGAACGCGATCGTGTGGCCGGCGGTCAGCGCCTGGTTGTCACGCTTCGCGCTGCCGTGGCCCTCGTCGGCGAACAGGATCAGGCCACCCGGGATCCGGCGGCGCTCGAGCTCCTTGTAGATCTGCACGGCTTCGCCGACCGGCACGCGCGGATCGTTGACACCCTGGATCGAGAGCAGGGGCGCCTTGATCTTGCCGACGTGCGTGATCGGCGACAGCTTCACCAGCGCGTCCTTGTCCTTCACCGGATCGCCGTATTCGGAGACCCGGAGGATCCGGCGGTACGGCGCGGTGTTGTTGAGGAACGAGACCAGGTTCGAGATCCCGACGTTCTGGACACCGGCGTCGTAGGCGCCGGCGAAGTAGGTCATCGCCATCAGCGTCGCGTAGCCGCCGTAGCTACCGCCGGTGACGCCGATCTTCGGTGCCTTGCCGTCCTTGCCCCAGTTCGCGCGGATGAACTTCGCGGCATCCTCGATGTCGGTGATCACGTTCAGCCGCTTCGCCGCGTTGTCCGCGTCCAGCCAGGTCTTGCCGTAGCCCGACGAGCCGCGCACGTTGGGCTGGACGAACGTGAAGCCTGCGTCGACGAACAGCTGGGCCGTGCCGGAGAATCCGACCCGCGCCTGGGACTCGGGACCGCCGTGAAAGCTGACGACGACGGGGCAGGGACCGGGACAGCTCGCGGGCCGGCGCACGAACATCGGGATCTTCGTGCCGTCACGCGCCGGGTAGGACTCGAGCGTCGTCTTCGCGAACTTCGTGGTGTCGATCTCCGGCGTCATCGGCAGGCGCCAGGTCGTGACCTTGCGGGTTTGCCAGTCGAACACCACGCTCTGTTGCGGCATCGTCGAGCCGTCGGTCGCGAGCTGGATGAACCGGCCGTTGCGCGACACACCGCCGACCCGGATGTTCTCCGCGGCAGGCAGCTTCGGGAGCGCGAGCGGGCGAAGTGTGCGCGCGTCGAGCACCTTGACCTGCGCGTAGCCGTCGACGTTCAGCTGGTAGTAAATGCGCGTGCGCGTCCGATCGACTGTCAGGTCTTCGATGTCGTGCTTGACCTCGGGCGACACCGGCGTCAGCTTGCCGCCCTCGAGGCTGTACAGCCGGTGGAAGTCGCCGAGCTTGTTGGTCACCACGAGGACCTGGCCCGGCCTCGCGCCGAACGCGACGTCGTACTGTTCGACCTCGTTCTGCCCGAGCAGCGGCGTCAGCTGCTTGGTCTTGACGTCGTACTGATAGATCTCGAACTGCGCGCTGCCGAGCGCCTTGCGCATCAACCAGGTGTCCCCGCGGTGATCCGAGATCGACCAGATGCCCTTCTGATCGAACACCAGCTCGCGCTTGCGGGTCGCGAGGTCGAAGCGATAGATCGCGTACGAGTCGGGCGCGATATCGTTTGATCGGAAGTACAGCGTCTTGCTGTTGTCGGCGATGTACTCGAGCGCGGTCTGCACCTTGGGCAGGTGCTGGACGGCCGTCAGTGGACCACCCGCTGCGGGCATCGTGTAGATGCCGGGGTTCTCCTGCCCGCCGACATCGCGGCTCAGCACGACGAACGAGTCGTTGGGCGCGAGCCCCGCGACGCTCGTGCGGTCCTCGCCGCCCGTCATCTGCAGCGGGAACTTCATCGCGCCGTCCTGGCGCCACACCTGCGGGGAGCCCGTGAGGTTGCTGCCGTAGAACATGCGATCGCCCTTCGAGGTGATCGCGCCGCCGCCGGCACCGCGCACGTCGAGCATCGCCTGGATCCGGCGAGACATCTGCTCGGGGAGCGGAGCCGGTGCGAACTTCGCGATGTCCTCCGGTCGCAGGCTCTCCGCGCCGAGCCCGGTGTAGCTGCCCGGTTGCGCTGGTCGCGCTTGCTTCGCCGTGTCGGCGAGCGCCTGCGATCCAGCAAGACAAACAAAAAGGATCCACGGCTTCATGGCCGTGGACCCTAACATCGACCCGACAAGGTCGGGACTACATCTCGACGTGGCCGCGGTGCTCGCGTTCGAGCGCGCGCTTCAGCTTGTCGAGCGCCGAGTTCTGGATCTGACGAATCCGCTCGCGCGACAGGTGATACTGATCGCCGATCTCGCGGAACGTGCGCTCCTCGTCATCGCCGAGCCCGAAGCGCTTGGTCAGCACGTCGGCCTCGATCGGGGACAGGTAGTGCAACAGCTTCTTGACCTGCGTGGTCAGGGTCTGCGTCGTCAGGTTGTCCGCCGGCGAGTGCTCCTCGCTGTCCGGATCGGCCATCGTGTCGCCGAAGCTACGGTCGTCGTCGTCGTGGACCGGGCGGTCCAGCGACATCGGCTGACCCATGATGTAGCGATGCATCTGGTTCAGCTTCGCGAGCGGAACCCGCGCGGCCTTGGCCAGCTCCTGTGGCGTGGGCGGACGACCGAGCTCGCCGACCAGCGCCTGACGCACCTTCTCGAGCTGCTGCTGCGCCTCGAGCATGTGCACGGGGATGCGGACTGCACGCGCCTTGTCGGCGAGTGCGCGACCGATCGCGTGCCGGATCCACCAGCATGCGTAGGTCGAGAACCGCAGCCCGCGGCGATAGTCAAAGCGCGACACCGCATGCATCAGCCCGAGGTTGCCCTCCTGGATGAGGTCCGCGAGCGGCATGCCACCGCGGTCGTAGCGGCGGGCCATCGTCACGACGAGACGTAGGTTCGCGCGCACGAACTCGTCGCGCAGTCGCATCGCATCGCTGTGCGCCTGCCGGATGATGTCGAGGTAGGCGCCCGCGTCCTTGCTCGACGCGTCATCCCACCACGACGGCTCACCCGCGAGCGAAGCCTGGCGCGCGCGATACAGCTCGCGCACGACGGCGTCGATGTGAACGCGGTCGAGATCGAGCGCGCGCAGTTGCGTCGCGACTTCCTTGCCTGCAGCGAGGAGCTTCTTGACGAGCTTCGGCTCCTTGCGGGCCTTCTTCGTCTGCATGTCCTCGATCGCCTTCGCGAGCTTCGGGAACTTGAGCGGATGTTCGAGGTTGGGCTCGAGGAGGGCGAGGATGTGCTCGATCACCTCGGGCCGCGCGAGCACGCGCTCCCAGGTCATGATCTCGGTGTCCTCGATCCCCTGCGAGAGCTCACGCTCATCCTCAGGCGACAGTAGATCGTGCTCGGCCAGCTGGCGGAAGTACGCCGCCAGGTGATCATCGGAGTCCGGCGAACGCATCGCGCGGACGACCTTCACCGGCGCGACCACGGGAGTGAGCGGAGTCGTCGCGGCCTCGGGCGCGGCCGTGCGATTCTGTCGCGTGTTCGACGGGCGATGCGGCCGAGTGGTCGCCTTGACCGGAGCCGTCCGATGCGCGGTACGCTGCGGGCGACGAGCTGGATGTGTGGTGGCCATGGCGTTACTCCCTCGGTTCTCGTGATGTGACGTCGGTTGGAATCGAACCGTTGCACTACCGACTGCACTCTCGCGGCGATTCCCATGCTGGGGGAACTACGAGCGAGAACGCTGGTTGGCTACGGTGCACGATGCGCACCGTTGTAGTTCGGTGGTACCGGCTGATGAGGTAGGTAGATCGACCGGCCGCGCGACCAGCGTTATCAGCTGGTTGGGGCCATCGGTCTCGCTAACCACCCCGTGCGGTCAGGACACAGCGGAGCGGCACTGTGCCATGTGCCGCAGTTTTGTCCATCTCAACTTGATCGAGGTGTCAGGGATTCCGACGCCTGTCAGATTTGACACTGCGACGTCGCAGGACACTTTACTGAGTAGTTCCCGTAGCTACCCCGCCTGATCAGGCAGTGGTCTTGTGCTCGTCGGGTGCGGTGGTCTCGCTGCCGATATGTCGCTCCAGACGATCGAGGAGTGCTGCTTGATCGGGATGGATGATGCGACGCGCGCGCGTGATCTCGATGAACTCCGCCTTGTCGACTTCCCACGATGCACAGCGTGGTGCGGCGTCCGTCGGCGCCGGTGCGGCGAACGCGTGGACACGTTTCTTCGAGCGCGTGTAGTCGACGTGTCCGAGGTGGACGAGCGGACCTGGGATCTCGAGCCCGGTCTCCTCGAGCGTCTCGCGGCGCGCCGTGGCTTCGAGCTCCTCGTCAGGATCTGGCGCACCCTTCGGGATCCCCCAGGGTGCGCGGCGGTTGTAGTTGCCCGCGGGATGAACCAGCAGCACCTCGAGCGAGTCACCCACCGTCCGGTAGAGCAACGTGCCGGACGAGAGCTTCGCGCGGGGCTCGGCCATGGCCATTTCTGACCGTGCGGGACGGGCGTGCTCAAAGCAAGCCTCTTGCAGCGTTATCCTGAAGTCTCGACAGGTTGCCGCGTTCGCGTGATACGGTCGTCCGCCAAACGGAAGGAGCGATGGAATGAACTCCGAGCAGCGTGTGCAGTGGTTCGCGAAGATGATGGAGTCGGGGCTCGAGCACGAGCTCTTTCAGCCGAGTGACGTGCTCACCCATGCGACCCCCGACATTCTCGCGAGCCACCTGCCTCCCGAGCTGCTGTCCAAGGTGCTCGCGGCCTCGCTCGCCAGCGGTACGATGACTCCCGAGCGCGTGCTCGAGACCGTCACCCCGGAACAGCTCGCGATGCACCTGCCGCATCACGTCCTGTGGGCCTGCATCGCGGCGGCCGCGGCCCGTGCAGGGGTGACGAACGCGGTGGTGTCGTGAACGTCAAGGGGTTCCTCGTCGCGTCGATGTCCTCCGCGCTCGACAACGGGATCGCGCTTCCCGACGACATCCTCCGCCACGTCACCGCGACCATGCTCGCCGAGCAGCTCCCGCGGCCGCTGTGGGCGCGCCTGTTGACCGCATGCATGGGCGCGCCGCGGATCGATCCGCAGCTCGTGGTCGAGACGATCGGCGTCCCCAACCTGTGCGAGCACGTGCCGACCCCGGTGATCTGGGGCTGCTTGAACGAGATCGCGCAGCGCACGATCGACGGTGCCCCTCTGCCCGCGCCGGGATTCACCGTCGCACCGGCGGTCACCACGGCCCCGACGCCCCTGGCGTTCTCGCGCCGCGAGCCGTTGTCGACGCCGCCACCTCCCGAGGAGAACCGACCGCCGCCGGCCGCGATGCCGATCGCTGTTGGCCCGAGCATCCCGTCGCCCGCACTCGGCGAGTCGGAGACCGACTCGAGCGACGACCGGCCGCCCACGCGCGCGCGGACCTCGAGCCAGCGGTTTCGCCAGAGCGCGACCGGGATCGGACGGCTCGCGGGCACCAACGTGCGCCGCCCGCAGGCCTCGGCCTCCCCGAGCGAGCCAGTGCTGCCGCGGCCCCGGCGTTCGGGGACCGAAGGCGACTACGACGTCGAGACCGACGTCGGCGAGAAGGAAGACTGGAAGAATGCGCTCGCCGTCGAGGACGAGCAGCTGGTCGACTGGACTGCCTCCGACGAGACGGTGTCGGGCGCCGACGACCTGAACCCGCGCAAGCGCTGATCCGATCGAAGGTCGTGGGCGTTGTAGGGATTGAACCTACGACTTGCACCGTGTGAAGATGCCACTCTACCGCTGAGTTAAACGCCCGGTGAGAGCCGGTGATTACCGCTGGCTCGGCGCGAAGTCAACGGGTCGTGATACGACACGCGCATGCAACGCAGCATCATCCGCACGTCGCAGGCCCCGGCAGCGATCGGACCGTACTCGCAGGCCGTCGCCGTCCCGATCGGGGATGGCAAGCAGATGATCTTCTGTAGCGGGCAGATCGCGCTCGACCCGGCGACCATGACGGTGGTCGAGGGCGACGTCCGCGACCAGACCCGCCAGGTGCTCGAGAACCTGGGGGCCGTGCTCGCCGCGGCCGGAGCCGGCTGGGGCCACGTCGTGAAGACCACGATCTTCCTCGCGAGCATGGACGACTTCGCGGTGGTCAACGAGCTCTACGGCGCCCGGTTCCCGCAGGACCCACCGGCGCGGTCGACCGTACAGGCGGCCGGCCTGCCGAAGAACGTGAAGGTCGAGATCGAAGCGATCGCGATGGTGTGACGTGTCGGCCTCGCCCGAAGACAACGCGCCCGGTTCGATCGAATCGCACCTGACCGAGACCCGCAGCTTCACGCCGCCGCCCGAGTTCGCCGCGCAGGCCCGCGTCCAGAGCCTCGCCGACTACGAGGCGCTGTACGATCGCGCCGCGCAGGATCCCGACGCGTTCTGGGCCGGGATCGCGAGTCAGCTCGAGTGGGCGACGCCGTGGCAGCAGGTGCTCGACTGGCAGCTGCCGGATGCCAAGTGGTTTGTCGGCGGGGCGCTGAACGTCAGCGTCAACTGCCTCGATCGGCACGCGCGCGGCTGGCGTCGCAACAAGGCCGCGCTCGTGTTCGAGGGCGAGCCCGGCGACACGCGCGTCCTGACCTACGGCCAGCTTCATCGCGAGGTCTGTCGCGCGGCAACGCGCTGACCGCGCTCGGCATCAAGCCGGGGACTTCGTCGCGATCTATCTGCCGATGGTGCCCGAGGCGGCGATCGCGATGCTCGCGTGCGCGCGGATCGGCGCGCCCCACACCGTCGTGTTCGGTGGGTTCTCCGCCGAGGCGCTCGCAGATCGGATCGGCGACTGCAAGGCGCGGGCGGTGATCACCGCCGACGGCGGCTGGCGCCGCGGCCAGATCATCCCGCTCAAGGACAACGTCGACAAGGCGGTCGCGCACGCCGGCTCGAGTGTCGAGCACGTGCTGGTGGTCAAGCGCTGCAACAATCCCGTCAGCTGGCAGCCGCGCGATCTGTGGTGGCACGAGGTGGTCGACACCGCGTCATCCAGGCACGAGGCGCAGGCGTTCGACAGCGAGCACCCGCTGTTCTCGCTCTACACCAGCGGCACCACCGGCAAGCCGAAAGGCATCCTTCACACCAGCGGCGGGTACCTGGTCGGGGCGGCATACACGACGCAGCTGGTGTTCGATCTGCGAGAGGAAGACGTGTTCTGGTGCACCGCCGACATCGGCTGGGTCACCGGGCACAGCTACGTCGTCTACGGTCCGCTCGCGAACGGCGCCACCGTGCTGATGTACGAGGGCGCGCCCAACCAGCCGGGGCCCGATCGGTTCTGGAACATCATCGCGAAGTGGGGCGTCACGGTGTTCTACACCGCACCGACGGCGATCCGCGCGTTCATGAAGTGGGGCGACCACTATCCCGCGCAGCACGATCTGTCGTCGCTGCGGCTGCTCGGGTCGGTCGGCGAGCCGATCAACCCCGAGGCGTGGATGTGGTACCGCAAGCAGATCGGCGGCGACCGCTGCCCGATCGTCGACACCTGGTGGCAGACCGAGACCGGCGCGATCATGATCTCGCCGCTGCCCGGCGCGACCCCCACCAAGCCCGGCTCGGCGACGCGCCCGCTCCCCGGGATCGAGGCTGACGTCGTCCACAAGGACGGCACGCCGTGTGCGCCCAACGAGGGCGGCTACCTCGTGATCAAGCGGCCATGGCCGTCGATGCTGCGCACGATCTACGGCGACCACGAGCGCTTCGTCTCCACCTACTTCACCGAGGTGGCGGGCTGTTACTTCGCGGGCGATGGCGCGCGCAAGGATCCCGACGGCTACTTCTGGATCATGGGGCGGGTCGACGATGTCATCAACGTCGCCGGTCATCGGCTGTCGACGATGGAGGTCGAGAGCGCGCTGGTCTCGCATCCCAAGGTGGCGGAGGCCGCGGTCGTCGGCCGGCCCGACGATCTGAAGGGGCAGGCGATCGTGGCGTTCGTGACGCCGCGTGCG
>JBBJLY010000332.1:0-8087 GCA_037720695.1 Kofleriaceae bacterium
AGATGTGCAGCTCGCTCGCGGAGGCGCACTCGCAGGGCATCGTGCACCGCGATCTCAAGCCCGAGAACATCTACCTCGAGTCACGTCCCGGTAACCCCGAGTTCGTGAAGATCCTCGACTTCGGCATCGCGAAGGTCTCGCGCGGTGATTCGATCGATCCACAATCGCCGCAGCTCACCGCGACGGGACAGACGCTCGGCACGCTCGAGTACATGTCACCCGAGCAGCTCATGGGCAAGCCGCTCGACGGCCGCAGCGATGTCTACGCGCTCGGCGTCGTCGCCTACGAGATGATCACGGGGCGGTTGCCATTCCCCGACGCGAAAGGCCCGGCGGGCCTCATCACCGCGCAGCTCAAGCAAACGCCGCAGCCACCGTCGACGGCGAATCAGAAAGCCGCCATCTGCTGACCGCCGATCGCGCGATCCTGAAGTGCCTCGAGAAGGACAAGAACAACCGCTGGCCCGATGTCACCCAGCTCGCGAACGCGCTGCAGGAAGTGGCCAACCCGGAGTCGCTGCAGTCGCCGGGCGACCGCAATCACGCGCAGCATCGCACCGCCTGACTTACCGAGACTCGCCGCGGCGAGATGCCGAACCTCCAGCCGCCGGCGATGCCGCGCACCAGCAGTCACCACGCCGCCGCCGTCGGCGCATCCCACGCATCAACACGGTCCGCACTCGACACCCGCGCGGGATGCATGCGCAGCCGGTTGCCGCCGCAGGCCGCCGATGTACCGCCGTGTTCGCGCCCGCGATGCCGTATCCTCGGTTCGGCTGGCTTCTGCGCAAGCGGCGCTGTATCAGCAGCAGCTCGTGCTGCGCGCGCCGGCGAGCTGAACAAGCTCATCTGGTGGATCGTCGCGCTGCTCACCGGCGCCGCGATTCTCGCGCTCTTCACGGGCCGCGAGCGAGCAGCGCCCGCGCCGCTCTTCGCCCTTTTGATCGTCGGCGATCGCATCGATCCACTGCTGATAGCTCGTGCGCGCGAGAGATCGCCGCGCTTGCGCGACGATCACCGAGCTCGATCGTCTCGGGCAGTTGCGGTGCGTAGGCGCGTGCCCGTGCGCAGGCTTCGGCCGCAGATCGCGATCGCCGGCGCGCGCGGCGCGGGCTTCGCGCAGCCAGCGCGTGCGCGAGCGAGCGTGGGGATGCGATCAGGATCGGCCGTGGGTCTGCGGGAATGTCGGCGGGCGGAGTAGGGCGATCGCCCCGCCGCGCAGCCGTGACGTAGATCGAACGCGCGCATGCGATTGCCCGCGCGCGGATCGGCGACCCACAGCTCGAGCGACGCGGGGTCGAGGATGACGGTCTGCGTGGCCTGGCCATCGTCGATCAGGCCGCGATGACCGACCGGGCGCGCCGAATCATCGATCGCTTTTTGATCGCGCAGGACCGCAGCGAACGCGGCAACGTCGGGCAGCGGCTGCTTGACGAGCTTCGCGGCGCGCTCGACGCGGCCGTTGGTCGGCAACATCCGGCGCGCGCGATCGTTCTCCGGATCGCTCGCGAGCGCGTTCGTCGTGAGCACGTCGCCGATCGCCGGCGTCTTCGGATGGCGTCGACGATCGCCTTACCGGCGTGCGCTCGACGAGCACCCACGTTCCATCAGCCATCGGCAAGTACGATCACGGCGGTGCCGAGCGTCGGCGTGGTCTCGATGATCTTGATCGCTTCGTCGAGCGTCTTCGCCGTCTCGAGGACGGTGTGCGAGATGCCGATCGGCCGCGCGGCGCGCGCTGGCAACTCGGAGGTGCGCGCCGGATCGACCATGATCGCGATCTGCTGCGCGTTGACGCTCGTGAAGATGCCGAGCTGGCCAGGCCAACCAACCCGCCCACGCGAGCCGGCCTTCGGGTGGCGATGGTGAGCACTGGGATCGCCGCATCGCCACCGTCGTCGAGGCCGGGCAGCGCGAACGCGGACCAATCCGCCGCGCGCGGGCGCGTTCTGCTGACGTGCGATGACCGCCGGCTACGGCGATACTGTGATGGTCAGCCTCGGCGCTGCGTGTCGATGGCACGCCGATATCGACGACAACCTGATCCCGACAAGCCCTCGTAAGCGAGATCGACGCCACTCGCCCGGCGGGCCCCGGCCAGACCGGCGACCATCCGGCGGTCCTGATCGACGAGCCCGTCATCGACAGCGCCATCGCCAATCGAGGCGCATGTCAGGGCAAAGCCGCCGAACCAGCCACCGTTTCCGACGGTCCCTTCGATCGAGGGCGACGCCGCCGCGACCGCCGCGCCGAGCTGGGGTGCCGCAGCCGCCCGCGCGCGCCGAGCGCGTGTGCGTCACCGGTCACGCGCACCGCGATCGAGCCATTCCAGACGAGCGATCCCGCGCCAACGCGAGCGTGCGCCGCCGGCGGCAACCACCAGATCGCCCCACGCACAATCTCGTCCGGCAAGCGACCGATCGTCGGTAGATGAACCACGCGACCGACCGTGACGCCCAGCATGGCCACGGCGATCGGCACGCCACGGGCGCGGCGCACCCGAGCGTCGCCCGCCACCGATGACGAGGTCCATGCGCGGTACTATGACGACGAAGGAAAGTGGAAGCTCGTGTGTCGGCGGGATTTCCGCGTTGACCGATCTGAACGTGATTGCTAGCCTCGAAACACGTTGGACCGTCGACGATGACTTCATTTTCTTCGTCGATTGCCTTCGGGACCGACCCCTTGCTCATGGCCGTCGTCGGCCTATTGGCGCTCGTGATCGTCGGGCTCGCGGCGATGGCGGGGCTCCGCCGCCGGCGCAGTCGCCCGCCACCGGCGCAGGCTGCGAAGCCGGCCGATCTAAAACCGGTGCCCGTGCCGGCGCCGGCGACGCCGCGTCCGCGTCCACGTCCTGCGATCGTTGCGGTGGTGGCGGTGGCGGTGGCCCGCGATCGCGACGTCGAGCGCGATGGTTCCCGACGCCGCACCGAGTATCACGGCCTGACGTACTGCACCTGTGACGCCGCCGGCTCGTGCTGCCCGAAGAGATGATCAACCTCGGCGCGCTGTCGAACGCATCATCGCCGACGCGGTTCGGTCGCAGCGCCGGGCTCGTGTGTGCGGCGTGCCGCCGCGCGTACGAGCCGGGTCACGCATGCCTCACCATGGCTACTCGAGCTCGTGCCGTTCACCGTCTACAACGCGACGCCTGCGCAAGCGCGGCATGAGCCATCCGGCGCATCGCTCGAATCTGCCCCGTGCGCGGCATGAAGTACGATCTCAACGCTCGGTTTCGCGACGCGACGCAGGCGAGCCGTCGTGATCAATTGACCCCGACCACTGCAGGGCCGCCGGCCGCGAAGCGACGGGTGCACGTGCACGGGCAATGGACGCCCTTTGGCGTTCAACAGATCGTCTCGCAGAACTCGATCCGGCGCGGGACCTTGTACGGCGCGAGATTGCGCGCGCAGTGATCGATGATCTCCTCGGCACCGCACTTGGTCTTCATCACGACGCGCGCGACGACCATCGCGCCGGCCATCGGATCGGTGACGACCGTCGCCTGCGCGGCCTTGATCTTCGGGAACGCCTCGAGGCAGCCCTCGACCTCGCCGAGCGCGACCCGCTTGCCGTCGACCTTGACCACGTCATCTTCGCGGCCAGTCAGCTGCAGCCGGCCGGTCTTGTCGAGCTTGCCGAGATCGCCGGTGCGCAGCCATCCGGCCTTGTCGATCGATCCGATCGCGACCATACCGGAGGCGCGCGACGGCGCGACCTTCTCCTCGTCGAACGGCCCGATCGACTTCGGCGACAGCGTCTTGCTCTTGACCCAGATCAGGCCTTCCTTGGCCGCGGCGGTCGGCTTCAGGATCGTGCCATCGGGCGAGGTGATCTTGACCTCGACGCCCTTGATTGCCTTGCCGACCGTGGTCGGGTGCTTGCCGGTGTCCTCGAGCGTGACCGTCGCGGCCTCGGTCGAGTGGTAGCAAGACAGCACGCGGATGCCGTACTTGTCGCAGAACTCGTCGGCGACGCTCTGATCGAGGCGCGAACCGGCCGCGAGGTAGCGCGGGTTCTTGACCTCGAGCTTCTTCGCCGTCGGCAGGCGCGACATCTCGGCGTACATTGAAGGCGTGCCGGGCAGCACGTCGATCTCGTGCTCGCGAACCAGCTTGCCGATCCGGCGCGCCGAGATTTCCTCCTCGAGGAACATCGTCGAGCCGAGCTTGAGCGTTGGCAGAAAGCCGAGGTCCCAGCCATACGCGTGGAACAGCGGCACCGCGAGCAGGATGCGCGTCTTCTCGTCGAGCGACAGCGAGTTGATCGCGTGATCGACCGCGGTGATCGTGTTCTTGTCCGTGCGCAGCACGCCCTTCGGATCACCGAGCGAGTCGGCGGTGAACAGGACGGCGATCGGCTCGACGCCGTGATCGGGTGGCTCGCGCTTGTACACGCTGCAGGTCAGCAGCGTGCCCTGGAGGCGGCGCCGGACCTCTGCGGCATCCGCGCCGGGTGCGACGACACTCGGGGTGGCCTCGCGCGGCGGCGGCGCGGTCGGCCGCGCGACCCGCGATCGCGGCAACGTGCTCGGTGGCACCGGCGCGCTGGTGCCGTTGGCGCTGATGCTGCCCTCACTGCCGCGCGGGCGGGTGACGAGCGCGCGCAGCGGCGCGGCAGCGAGGATCAGCTCGAGCTCGCGACCGCCGGTGGTCGGGTCGATCGGCACGATCGTCGCGTCGAGCTGGGACAGCGCGAGCGCGAGGATCACGAAGTCGGGAACGTTGCCAAGCATCAGCCCGACCCACGCGCCCTCCTTGATCCCCATGCTCTTGAACTCCTGCGCCCGCCGGTCGACGCGATGCAGCAGTCCGCGCCATGACAGGTAGTTGTCGCGATAGACAACGGCCTTGTTGTTACCCTGGGCCTTCGCGGCCTTCTGGAGCCAGTCGTAGAGCTGGGTCTTGGAACCTCCGCCCGGGCCTGGAATGGAGGGGCCGGTAGTCATTCCCGGACCCGGGGCCAGATCGCCGAGCGGGCGGACTGTACCAGGCGAATCCTGATCTCTCAACCCGTGGAACCGACTTGATTTACCGACCGATCCGCGGGAACAAACAGCTTGATGAGCGCCGCGCCACAGCAAAAGCCCGAGATCGGCGCGCCGGCGGCCTCCGATCCGGCGAGCCACGACGCCGAGGGTTGGGCGCTGCTCGAGGGCTTGCCGTCGGCTCGACGACCAGACCTCGCAGGGCCGGAAGACCCAGCAGCAGGTCAGCCAGCTCGCCGAATCGATCGCCGCGCTGGTCGAGGTCCAGCGCCGGCGGACCCGCAACCTGAACCTCAACTCGTTCGTCGCGTACCTCATCTTCACGATGCTGTGCGGCGCGGGGTTCTACCTCCTGTACTCGACCCGCGCCGGCGACCTGGTCGCGACCCGGCAGCGTGCGCAGGACGAGCGCGACCTCGCGGTCAAGCGTGCTGACGAGCTGACCACCAAGGCCACCGCGCGCGAACGCGCCGACGCCAGCGCGTGGGAGGTCTACCAGCTGCTCGAGGCTGGCAAGCGCGAGGCCGCATCCAGCAAGCTCGCCGCCGCCGAGTCCCTCGCGCTGTCACGGACCGAGCGCGCGGTGCTCGCGGCACGCGCCCACGAGACCCGCGTGGTCGAGGTCGATGCCGCGATCAAGGCGGCCGCGATGTCGTTCAAGGGCGGTCGCCACGCGGAGGTGATCGCCCCGCTCGAGGCCGCGCTCGTCGGCGAGCCCGCCGGGCTGCGCGCCGCCACGATCCGGTTCTACCTCGGCGTCGCCTACGCGAAGACGAACGTGCTCGACAAGGCGGTCGGGAACCTGACCGCTGCCGCCGCGGTCGAGGCAGAATTTCCCGAGGTCCGGTTTCACCTCGCATCGGCGCTCGATCGCCGCGGGGAGTACGTGAGGGCACGCGCCGAGTACGACCGCTACGCCACCGGTCATCCGCAGTCCTCGTTCGCCGCGTTCGCGATGCGGCGCTCGGCCACGCTCGCGCGGATGCCGAAGCAGGTGCCGGCGACAGGTGCGGGTACCGCCAACAAGCCGGTAGCGCCGAAGCCCGCCGTGCCGAAGGCCGCGCCAGTCACCGACGAGCTCGCTCCCACCACCGGCAGCGCGTCACCCGCGCCGTGAGGATGCGCGGCGTGCTCGTGCTGGTCGCGTCCTCGTCGCTCGTCGATCGCAGGCGGCCATGAGCACGCTGGTCGCGCCACCACGCGCGAAGTTTGCCGCCGAGGTGTCGCCGATCCCGGCGGCCGCGCGCGCCCGGATGGAAGGCGTGTCGTGGCGCGGCGATGATCCGCGGTGCCCGCGCTGGGATGCGCTCGCGTACCTGGTCGTCGACCACGTGACGTTCGACGGCGCCACCGCGCGCGGCGAGATCGTCGTCGCGATCGAGCTCGCCGCACGAGCGATCGAGCTGTTCCGCCGGCTCTACCAGCTCGGCTTTCCGATCCGGCAGATCGCGCTGGTCGACAACTACGGCGGCTCGGATGACGCCGATGGCGGCCGACAACTCGTCGGCATTCAACTTCCGTGTCGTCGCCGGCACCGACTCGCTCTGCAACACGCGCTCGGTCGCGCGATCGACATCAACCCGGTCGAGAACCCGTGGCGCAAACCCGACCGCATCGTGCCCCCGCCGGCGCCGCGTTCGCTGATCGCCGCGACCTCCGGCCCGGCATGTTCGTGCGACCGGGGCCCGCCATCGCCTCGACCGACGAGCTCGGCTGGGAGTGGGCGGGACTGGCGCCACGCCTCCGACGATCATCACTTCGTGTGGCCGCGCGGCCGCTGACTCAGAGGTCGCCGATGCGTCCGAACGGTGACCACACGCCGATGGCGCGCCCGATCACCAGCGCGCGCGGCACCACGCCCCAGTACCGCGAATCGTTCGAGTTGTGGCGGCTGTCGCCCAGCACGAACAGCGTCCCGGGAGGCACCACGACATGCGCCTGGACCTCGCACGCGTCGGCCTGCGGCTTCGTGCGCACGATCGCGAGCGGTGGCTGCACTGTGCTTGGCAGCGAGTCCTGATCAGCGGCATCCGCGCAGCTCCGCGCGACGTCGTCGGGATAGTCGTTCCGCGGGCGCTTGTCGAGGCGACCGGGTCGCGTCACCTCGTCGAAGATCTCGAACGTCGCGCCATCGATCGTCTCGCGATAGACGCTCGCCTCACGCTCGCTGGGGTGACCCGTCTCGTCGCGCTCCTCGTACGCGTGGCGCGCCGCGACCAGCACGGCCGGCACCGCCTTGCCATTGATGTAGACGACGCCGCACCGGACCTCGATCGTGTCGCCGCCGAGCGCGACGATCCGCTTCACGTACTGGCGTGCCGGCGTGCACGGCTGGCGAAATACGATCACCTCACCGCGCGTGAGCTCGCGGACGCGATGGGACACCGTGTCGACGTACAGCTTGTCGCCCTGTGCGAGCGTGGGCAACATCGACGTGCTCGGCGTCTCGTAGCCCTCGAAGCCGGCCAGGAAGTACACGATCCCGATCGCACCGATCGTCGAGGTCACGCCGATCTGCCAGCGGTCCGCCGGCTTCGCGCGACGCGTGCATGCAAACGTGTCGGCCGCACACAGCACGCGCACCGCGAGCCCGCCGTACAGCAGCCAGATCGACCACGCGACTCCGACCACCGCGGCGAGCCCGAGGACACCCCACGCGAGGGCGCGCCACCGCCGCCCGCACAGCGCCTGGCCGAGGCCGGGAAGCAGAAAGCTTCCCAGCACCCGCGCCCAGACCTCGTCTCCCCTCATCGCGTCACTCCAACACGGCTATCCGCGACGAGCAACGCATGCGCCGGCGGTGTACGCTCGCCGTCCGATGCCTCAGGTTGTCGAGCTACCACCGATCGGACAGGACTCGCGCGGCGCGCTGGTCGCGCTGTCTCGCGTGTGCAAGGAGACGCCTGCCAAGGGCGAGCCGTTCCGCGAGTTCCGCGCCCGCCTGCGCGCGGCCAAGCTCTGGGATCGCGATCGCCCGCTCGTCATCCTGCGCTTCCTCGGGACCGGTGGCGCCACCGTGATGCCGTCGATGTTCATGCAGACGCTCGCCGCCGCCAACGGCGAGGACGAGACCGCCAACGCGATCCTCGATCGCGTGTGG